>JBKJKI010000230.1:0-50565 GCA_046597475.1 Polaromonas sp.
ACAGCCGGAAAAGCAAGCCGGCATAAAATCAAAATGCGCAACACCGACCCTCGGTCACGTTCGCCGGAATGCCGGTCACGTTGCCGGAATCAGCGGTCACGTTCACCGGAATACGCACATGGGGACAAAGCGCATGTTTGGGCGCGAGGCGGCCTCGCAAATTGCGGCTGCGTCGTTGGCGTCGTTCTTGCCACCCTTGCCCTGCAGCCGATAAGGGGTGACGAGATGAGCCGCGATGATCCGCGCATCCAGCCCCAGGGCAACGAGCTTGCGTGTCCAGTGGTGGGCACTGGAGCTGGCTTCCATAGCGACCATGCAGCCCGCGGGCAATTGCGCGCACCAAGTGATGAACTTGGCTCGGGCCAGCGGCCGGTTGGTAACCGTCTTGCCTGTCGCATCTACGGCGTGGACTTGGATGGCGTGCTTGGCCAAATCAACACCGACTCGTGTAATCTCGCTCATGAGACTTCCCCTTTCAAAGGTTGTAGATTGACGTCCCACATCAATCTTGGCACTCGATGCCGCTACCACAAAGTGGGAAGTCCCTTCGTATTCGGGGAAAGTTGTTCAAACCTTGCCTATCCGGTTGATTGCCAATCATGCGACCGGATGAATCCGCTTGTCGCCGCTGAAAGATTCAAGAACGGGCGACGAAGTTTGCGACACAAGGCCCGGAGCGGGAGTGAGCGCCGTCATCTAATGCACTCGTCGACTGAACAACTGCATTCCGGTGTTGGCAATTTGGCGTCGATGCGTCGTTTTGGCAATCAACCGGATAAGCAAGGTTGAAACGAAACACAAATTCGTTGAGGTAAGCCCGTAAATGCTGCCGACTAACTTCATTATGCGTTCCAAGCAGCCATGTCTTCAGGTTGGAGAATGCTATGTGGATCATCGGCAGGTGGGCATCGATTCTTTCGGGGTCACCGTCAAGCACCAAGGGTTCGTGCGTGTAGCCCAATTTCGCCAAATCATCGTAGCACCTCCATCCATCGGTGCGCACAACAGCGCCCTGGGCGACATTCTCTTGCACGAATTCCGTGAGTTCCTTGGCTCCACGACCAGGCACGAGGCGCAGCCGCAATCTGCCGGCATAGACAACTCTCTTGTGCTTCTTGCTTTTCTCGACGGGCATTCTGGTGCGTACCTCGATGGCCCCAACGATCGTCGCCTTATGGTGGACGCCACGCCCCTCGCCTTTTGTACGACCACCCACAAGCGTCTCATCGACTTCGACTGGATGCTGGGATCCGATCGCGTCGCGCTCCGGCCGTACCATACCGGCACGCAGCTTGTGGAGCATCTGAAACGCCGTCTCATAGCGCGACAGTCCAAGCTGGCGCTGAAACTGCAGGGCAGACTGGCCGGGCGTCTGCGTCGCCACGAGGTATGCACCCCAGAACCATATAGACAACGGCGTGTGACTGTCCTTCATGACGGTGTCTGCCATGAGCGACACGTTGGCTTGGCAGGCACGGCATCTCAAGACGACCGATGTACGCTTGGCAAACCGGTAGGGGTCGCCGCTATTCCCGCACTTCGTGCAGGTAAACCCGTTCGGCCATCGCAGGTGCTCAAGGTACTTTGCGCAAGCCGCTTCATCGGGGAATACCCGCTGAAACTCGGGAAGCGTCGTCGGGAAACCACGAAGGTCCATGCCGGAAATTTAGCATCGGGGCACCGCTTTGGCAATCAACCGGATAGGCAAAATTCAAACAAGTGGAGCCACTTTTAACTTCAGCGAAGAAATCTGCGCCTCCCTAGAGTCGGCACAGCCCCGGGCGGGCGAAATTACTCGCCATTTTTTTAGCCGCGGATCGAACAAAGTGCGATTTTTTACCACTGGGATGTTTGAATGCGCTATAGTGAAAATTCATACCAAACGTTTGGTAGCATCTTTTTTAGGGGGAGCGCCTTGAAAAGTTTTTTTATCACGATAGAAACCGCGTCTCGCTGGGCCGCGCTGGGTGTGTTGGTCGGCCTGCTGACAGCATGTGCCGGCTTTTCAACGGCCTACCCACCCGCGCCAGTTGCCGTCGCTGCGCCGGATCGCAGCTATATTGTGGGTGCTGGTGACACACTCAATATTATTGTTTGGCGCAATCCCGAACTCTCCTTGTCAGTCCCGGTCCGTCCTGATGGCAAAGTATCCACGCCGTTGGTGGATGAACTCGTTGCCCAAGGCAAAACTTCCGTGGAGATTGCCCGTGACGTGGAAAAGGCGTTGAGTAAATTAGTGCGTGACCCTGTTGTGACAATTATCGTCACTCAATTTGTCGGTCCGTACAGTGAACAAATTCGGGTCATCGGCGAGGCAGCAAAACCTCAAGCCTTGCCTTTCAAGGAAAAAATGACCGTGTTGGACGTCATGATTGCGGTGGGTGGCTTAACGGACTTTGCCGATGGCAACGGAGCATCCATTACGCGTGCTTCAGAGGGTAACAGGCGGTATTCCGTGCGGCTCAAGGATCTCATCAAGCGAGGCGACATATCTGCCAATGTTGAGATGAAGCCCGGCGACATCCTGATCATTCCGCAAGGATGGTTTTAAGATCGGCGTCTTTTCTGTTCACCGCTTCGCTAGCCGAAGGTATTGCCGTGTTCGCACCTTGACCGCAAGGACCTGATCCGATGGATGAGCTAATAGGCCAATTATTTACTGCTGCCAGGGGCATGTGGAAGCATCGCTGGCTGGGTCTGCTGGTGGCGTGGGTGGTCACTGTAATTGGCGCGTTTGTCGTGCTTTCGGTGCCAGACAAATACGAGGCTTCAGCTCGTATTTTCGTTGATACACAATCTATTTTGAAGCCTTTAATGGCGGGCTTGGCGGTTCAGCCTAACGTGGATCAACAAGTCATGATGCTAAGTCGCACGCTCATCAGTCGCCCCAATGTTGAAAAACTTGTACGGATGGCGGATCTGGATTTGAAAGCCCAATCCGGGGGGGCTCACGATGCGTTGATCGATGGCCTGATGAAAACGCTGGAAATCAAGAACGTGGGCCGCGACAACCTTTACGTGCTGTCGTATCGCGATGTCAGCCCCGATAAGGCGAAACGGGTAGTCCAGTCCCTCGTGTCAATTTTCGTTGAATCCAGCCTGGGCGATACCCGCAAGGACTCCAATACGGCCAAGCAGTTTATTGATGAGCAGATCAAGACCTACTTGACCAAACTCCAAGAAGCCGAGTCACGTTTGAAGGATTTTAAAATCCGAAACATTGAGCTGCAAAATGCCGACGGCACCGATATGGCCGGTCAACTCAATGCCGTGAGCGGTCAGTTGAACCAGGCGCGCCTTGAATTGCGAGAGGCGGAAAATGGGCGTGATGCAGCCAAACGCCAGTTGGAGGCCGAAAAACTGCAGAACGCCGATATCACATCGCGCAGCCTTCTTCAAGAGTCGGCCATGTCGATTGCGACGCCCGAGATTGATGCGCGCATAGACGCGCAAAAGCGTAGTCTCGATACGCTGCTGCAGCGCTTTACCGAGGAGCACCCTGATGTAGCCGGAGCCAGGCGCATGATCAAAGAGCTTGAGGCTGTCAAGCACAAAGAGGTGCAAGAATTACGAAAAACTGCGATGGCTAACCCGGCATCGGGTTCAAGCAACAGCTTGGCTTACCAGGAGCTCAATCGTCTGCTGGCCGCTTCAGAGGTTCAAGTCGCCGCTCTGCGGGCCAGGGTAGGTGAATATGAGGCACGAGTGAGCCGGGCGCGTGAGTTGATGAAAACAGCGCCGCAAATTGAGGCTCAGCTTTCCCAATTGAACCGTGACTATGACATCAATAAAAAGCGCTACGATGAGCTCGTTACCCGAAGAGAATCGGCTGCGCTGTCAGGCGATTTGGACAGTGCCGCAGGTGTTGCGAACTTCCGTTTGATAGATCCGCCGCGTGCGTCGCCCCAGCCGGTAGCACCCAACCGATTGTTGCTACTGCCCCTCGCATTGCTGGCGGGGCTGGGCGCAGGGCTTGCTGCGGCTTTTGTTGCCAGCCAATTGCGTGCCGTCTTTTATGATGCGCGTTCCCTGAGGGCGGCGGTGGGCTTACCGCTGGTGGGTGTTGTGACGTTGGTGTTGAACGAAACAGCTGCAAAGCGTGAAAAATCTGATTTGAAGAAGTTTTTGGGCGCTTCAGCTGGGCTGGTGGCAATTTTTATTTCTGGGATGATCTTGTTTTTTACAATATCCGGGCGGGCGGGATGAATCCAATATGAGTAGCTTGATCGAGCAAGCAGCGCAACGCCTGGAGCAGCTTCGCCAGGCTGGAGCGGAGATGCCTGTAGCGCCCGTGGTTCAACCCATGGGTGCTGAGAAGCCTGTGAACGAGGCTCAGTCTGCCTTTCTGTCCCGACGTGTTGAAATTGATCTGGAGGCGCTTGTTGCGGCGGGTATCCTCAGCCCTTATGCGCCACGATCCCAAGTTGCAGATCAATTCCGGGTAATCAAGCGGCCGTTGATCCGCAACGCCATGGGTAAAGGTGCGTCTCTCATCGCCCATGGCAACCTGATTATGGTGACCAGCGCGTTAGCTGGCGAAGGCAAGACTTTTACCGCTATCAATCTGGCGATGAGCATGGCAACCGAGATGGATTACACGGTCATGTTGGTCGATGCTGACGTGCCACGGCCTTCTGTAATGAAAGTGCTGGGGTTGCCAGAAGGTCCCGGTTTGCTCGATCTTGTACTGGGTGAGTCCGGCGACATGTCGAGCGTGCTGCTGAAAACAAACATTGAGAAACTGACCATTCTGCCCGTTGGCACGCCGCATGCCCGTGCCACTGAACTGCTGGCCAGTGATGCGATGATCCGGCTCTTGGATGAAATGGCGAATCGCTACCCCGACCGCATCATTGTTTTTGATTCGCCGCCACTTCTTCTTACCACTGAGGCGCGGGTGTTGGCCACACACATGGGTCAGGTGGTGGTAGTGGTGCAGGCCGGAAGAACCCTGCAATCAGAAGTTCGGCAAGCGCTGGCCACCATTGAGGCCTGTCCCGTCAAGTTATTGTTGCTTAATCAGGCAAGAACTGGTTCCAAAGAGGGATATGGATATGGATATGGATACGGTTCGGGCGAATAGCAACGGGCCTGACTACCCTCTGCATCAATTCTGGTCATGATGCGCGATTTGGTTTCCCCGTGGACTCTTCGAATTACGGCCGAGTCGGTGTTGATGGCAACAGGTTTGGCTGCGGCGTCGGCTGGCGTGTATGCTCAGGAATCGGACCCAAAACCGGCAGTGTCCATTGTGCCGCGTGTGTCGGTCACCGAAACCCTGACGGATAACGCCCGTCTGAGCAACATCGATAAGCAGTCAGATATGGTGACGGAGATCAGCCCTGGAGTCCGCATCGACAGTCAGGGCCGTCGACTCAAGGGCTACCTGGACTTTTCTTTGGACAGAATTGCGTATGCTCAAAACTCGTCGTCCAACCAGTACCAACGCGCGCTGAACGCGGCTGGCACGCTGGAGACGATTGATAACTGGGCCTATATCGATTTCGGCGGCTCCATTTCGCGGCAGGCCATCTCGGCCTTTGGCACTCCGTCAATTAGCAATACATCTATCAATGCCAATCAAACCGAGGTTTCCAGCTACCGGATATCACCCTATGTACGCGGCCGGCTGGGTGATCTGGCCAACTATGAGGCTCGTTACAGTCGGGCAATCACAAACAGCAATGCCGGTGCATTTGGAGACGTGAGCTCGACCGACGGTGTTGTCAAAATCAGCGGCGACAGTGCCATCCGCGGTCTGGGCTGGTCGGCGGATGTCAGCCGACAAAAAATTGATTACAGCGCCAGTCTCCCCACTGAAACTGATCGTTTTCTTGTTGGCTCCTCCTACGCTATCACACCTCAATTGCGGGTGTCTGCCAACGTCGGGCGGGAACTCAATAACTACACCACCATCGACAAGCAAAGCTACGGCAACAGCGGTTTCGCGGTGAACTGGACTCCGTCCGCGTTGACCACATTGTCAGCATCCCGGGAACATCGTTCATTCGGAGATTCGCACAACCTGAGCTTTGAGCACCGAACGGGACGCACCGCATGGAAATTCACCGATTCAAAAGACATTCTACAAACGCCAAACCAGCTTGGAGTTGCAAGCCTTGGATCCATTTACGACCTCTTGTACGGTCAGTTTGCATCTATCGAACCCAACCCGGTAGCGCGTGCGCAGTTGGTCAATGCATTTTTGCAAACCAATGGGCTGAATCCCAATGCAACTGCCGTCAATAGCTTTTTGACTTCAACCGTTTCCTTGCAACACCGACAAGACTTGTCGTTCGCGCTGCTGGGTGTGCGGGACACGATCACGTTTATTGCCACGCGAATCGAAAATAGCGGGGTCGGCGCGCGGTCAACGGTCTCCACTGACCTCATTAACTCGCTGTTGGTTCGCCAGCGTGGTTTCAGCGTCAATTACGCACATCGTTTAACGCCCAATTATTCGTTGGGTGTTTTGGCGTCGCAGCAAAACGCATCTGGAGTGTCCAGTCGGCAAGACACAACCTTGCGGTTGCTCAATGTCAGCGTCACGGGTAGGGTGGGCAAGCAGGCCACCGTTTCTTTAGCAGTCCGCCGCGTCGTATCCACCGGTAGTACGACGTCTTACATCGAAAATGCTGTCGTTGGCACTTTGCTTGTGCAGTTCTGACCCATGTACGAAGCTTTTTACGGCTTAAGCAACAAGCCTTTTCAGCTCAACCCTGATCCCAGTTTCTATTTTGGCAGCAAACAACACCGGCGGGCCAAAGCCTACCTTGAGTACGGTGTGCAACGAAACGAAGGTTTCATTGTCATTACAGGGGAGATTGGGGCCGGCAAGACCACCATTGTGCGTGGGCTGTTCGACAGTCTGGATTTAAAAAAGGTCGTAGCCGCCAATCTTGTTACTACGCAGCTGGATGCCGAAGACACCTTGCGTATGGTGGCTGCCGCGTTTGGTGTGCGGGTCAAGGACGTTTCAAAAGCCGACGTATTGATGGCACTAGAGGCTTATCTACTCAACCAGACAAGCCAGGGAAAACGCTGCCTGCTGATCGTCGACGAAGCACAAAACCTCACCGCCCGTGCAGTGGAAGAATTGCGCATGCTGTCGAACTTTCAGTTTGGCCAACAGGCGTTGCTGCAGACGTTTCTGGTGGGGCAGCCTGAATTCCGTACCATTTTGCAAAGCCCCACCATGCAGCAACTCAGGCAACGCGTGACCGCGACTTGCCACATCGGGCCGCTGGTTCTGGAGGAAACACAGGGTTATATTGAACACCGGCTGAAGTGTGCTGGCGCTGTGGGGCGCCCTACCTTCGATTCAGCAGCTTTTGAGGCGATTTTCAAGGCATCCGGGGGCATTCCACGCCGCATCAATCTGATTTGTGATCGGTTGTTGCTATTTGGTTTCTTGGGCAACAAGGACGCCTTTTGCCTTGAAGATGTCACTATGGTAGTGAGCGAGATTCATGATGAATCGACAGTTCCCTCCAACATAGGGCGGAAGGAGGGATCGGGTCAGGGCGATTCAGGCGTCCAAGGTCAGGCAACGGCCGGGTTGGTGGACGTTGATCTCGCTAAACTGCAACTGCCCCCTGGTTTGGCGGGTGGTATTTCCCGCCAAATTGACGCCTTGGGTGTTGAGCAATACGATGGTCGCTTGCGGCGCCTGGAACTGAGCATGCTTCGCCTGGAGCGAATCAATCTCGAAATTCTGTCCATGGTGCAAAAACTTGTTGCAGCTGTCAAAAAAAACCGCGAGGAGGAGAACCCATGAGCAATCAGGCGATCCAGAAAGCGCCCATCGCTGATTTGGGTCCCGTCATTTGCGTGGTAGGTGCTCGGCCCAACTTCATGAAGATGGCGCCCATCTTGCGGGCCCTGGCCGCTCATGTCCCTCCCCTGCCCATGCTGCTGGTGCACACCGGCCAGCATTACGACAAAGACATGAGCGAGCGCCTGTTTGAAGATTTGCGCCTGCCACCGCCGGACGTCAACCTTGAGGTGGGGTCTGGCACGCACGCCACCCAGACGGCCGAAGTCATGCGCCGGTTCGAGCCCATTGTCGATGCACACCTTCCGTCCTGCGTAGCGGTGGTGGGTGACGTCAACTCAACATTGGCCTGCTCCTTGGTTGCGGCTAAAAAGGGCGTGCCGGTAGTGCACATTGAAGCAGGATTGCGCAGCTACGACCGAGCCATGCCGGAAGAAATTAACCGCGTCCTCACAGATCAGATTTGTGATCGGCTTTACACCACAGAGCGCACCGCTGAAGAAAATCTGGCGCGGGAAGGCATCTCGTCAGAGCGGGTTTGCTTTGCGGGCAACGTCATGATTGACTCAGTGGTTTTTGGGCGGGCAAACGCCCGCACCGCCGCAGACACCCTGCGAGCCTGCCACGTCGACCCCCTGATTTTGACTCAATCAATCGGCTATGGCGTGGTCACGCTGCATCGTCCCTCCAATGTGGATCACCCCGAAACCCTGCATGCCTTGCTGGATGTACTGGGTGAAGTTGCAGCCAGTTTGCCACTGGTGTTCGCTTTGCATCCCCGCACCCGCAGCAATATTGACCGTTTTGGTCTGATCGGTCTGATTAATCCAGCGCGCACGGTCTTGTTGCCACCACAGGGCTACCTTGAGATGCTGGGACTCATGGCGGGCGCCAGCGTGGTACTTACCGATTCGGGGGGGCTGCAGGAAGAAACCACGGCGCTCGGCGTGCCCTGTCTGACCCTGCGAGAAAATACCGAGCGCCCCATCACCGTAGAGCAAGGTACGAATATCCTCGTTGGCCGTGACCGCGCTGCCATCCTTGGTGCAGTACAAGAAATTCTTGCGGGGCGGGGCAAGCGTGGCCGCATGCCTGAATTTTGGGATGGCCATGCTGCCGAACGTATCGCAGCTGACTTGTACCAATGGTTGAAAAGCAGACAAGCTGAAGTGGCCTTTAAATCGATCACCTCATAGGGTCTCGGTATGTCAATTTCGCCCATCACCAACGCGCTGACGATCGATGTCGAAGATTATTTTCAAGTTTCGGCATTTGCCCCTCATATTGCGCGTTCGGAGTGGAATACGCGTGAATGTCGTATCGAGCGCAATACCGATGGTATTCTTGAAATGTTGGCACGGCACGAGACCAAGGCAACGTTTTTTACCTTGGGCTGGATCGCCGAGCGCTACCCCCAGTTGGTGCGTCAGATCGTCAAGGAGGGGCATGAACTGGCCAGCCATGGCTATGGTCACGAACGAGCCACAGATCAGACTGAAGAGGCTTTTTTTGCCGACATTCAACTGGCCAAAATTGTGCTGGAAGATTTGGCGGGCAGCGAGGTCAATGGTTATCGTGCCCCCAGTTTTTCAATTGGCACCGGAAACCTCTGGGCCTTTGACTGCCTGGCTCGGGCAGGCTACCGCTACAGTTCAAGCGTTTACCCTATTCGGCACGACCACTATGGCATGCCGGACTCGCCGCGCTTTGCCTACGAGGTGCGGCCGGGTTTGATGGAAATTCCGATTACGACTTTGCGGGTGTTAAGCCGCAACTTTCCGTCCAGCGGGGGGGGCTACTTCCGATTGTTGCCCTATGCCCTATCACGCTGGATGCTAGGTCGGGTGAATGGGCATGATCGCGAGCCGGGCATCTTCTATTTTCATCCATGGGAGATTGACACTGGGCAGCCACGCATTGCGGGTATCAGCCGCAAGTCGCGTTTTAGGCATTATGTCAATATTGACCGAATGGAAGGACGTTTGAATCAGCTGTTGCGTGATTTCAAGTGGGGTCGCATGGATCAGGTCTTTCTGGACCGATTTGCCAAAAATGTTGCGGTTGCCTGAGAATTCCTTGCCAATCGTCGAACGGCTGCTGCCGCAGGACATCGCTACGGCAATGCGGTGGGACGATTTCGTCGTGGCATGTCCTGACGCCACATTTTTTCATCGTGCAGGATGGCAAAAAATTATGCACGGTGCCTTTGGTCACGACACTTATTTTTTGTATGTCGAGGCCGGCGGTCATATCCAGGGTGTTCTGCCGCTCGCTCATGTAGATAGCTGGCTGTTTGGCAACTCGCTGGTAAGCTTGCCTTTTGCCGTGTATGGCGGCGTCGCAGCGCTCAATGCAGAGGCTGCAGAGGCCTTGGAAATGGAGGCTCAGAAAATTGCCAAGCGCCTCAGCGTCGCGCACCTTGAGTTGCGCAACGTCAATCCGCGCCACGCCGACTGGCCGACACAAGACTTGTACGTCACCTTTCGCAAGGAAATCCTGCCCGAAGAAGAGGCCAATCTGCTGGCCATTCCGCGCAAGCAGCGGGCGATGGTGCGCAAAGGCATCCGGAACGGCCTGGTGAGTGAAATCGATAGTACCGTTGACCGGTTCTTTGCGCTCTTTGCCGACAATGTGCATCGCCATGGTACCCCGGCTATGCCAAGAAAATACTTCCAAGCATTGCAGAGAGAGTTTGGAGCCGACTGCGAAATCCTCACCGTAGTGGCGCCTGATGGTCGGCCGCTGAGCAGCGTAATCAGTTTTTACTTTCGCGACGAAGTTTTACCTTACTACGCCGGCGACTTTGAGCCAGCCCGTGATCTGGCGGCCAATGATTTTAAATACTGGGAACTCATGCGCCGTGCTTGTGCCCGGGGCATCCGGATATTCGACTATGGCCGTAGCAAGCAGGGGACCGGACCTTACGCGTTCAAGAAAAATTGGGGCTTTGAGCCAAAACCGCTGCACTACGAGTATTGCCTTTATAAGCGCAACGCCATCCCCCAAAATAACCCTAACAATGCGAAGTACAAACTCCTAATCAGTATGTGGCGCCGAATGCCGCTTGGTCTTGCGAATTGGCTGGGCCCGTTTGTCGTACGCAACCTCGGCTGACCTCTCCATGGGCAATCTGCTTTACTTGGTGCATAGACTGCCTTACCCGCCCAACAAGGGCGATAAGGTTCGGTCCTATCATTTGCTCAAGCACCTTGCCGTGCATCACCGGGTGTTTTTGGGCACTTTCGTCGATGATCCAGCAGACGAAGACTATGTCGATACTGTGCGAAATTTCTGCCAGGATATTCATGTTGCGCGTCTCCACCCACGCGCCGCCAAGTTGCGCAGCCTCAGCGGCTTGCTTTCCATGCAGGCGCTGGGGCTGCGGTATTACCGTGACGCCGCTCTGCAATCTTGGGTCAATCAAACACGCGCCGACCAACAAATTGACGCGACTGTCGTGTTCTCATCCGTCATGGCCCAATACCTCGGTGACATGCCAAGTGATGCAAGTTCACCTGTGTTGGTCGATTTTGTTGATGTCGATTCGGCGAAATGGATGCAATATGCCGCAAATCACCGTTGGCCGCTGTCGTGGTTGTACCGGCGCGAAGGAGATCATCTGTTGGCCTACGAGCGGGCTGTGGCGGCCCGCTCCGCACGCTCGTTTTTTGTCACCGAAAGCGAGGCTGCCTTGTTTAAAAAAATGGCGCCTGAATGCGCCGACAGGGTTGAGTCCATGAGTAACGGTGTCGATGCCGACTATTTTTCTCCTGATGCGGCCCGGACCTCGCCGTTCGCAAGTGATGAAAAAGTCCCCAAGGAAATTCCGGTGGTGTTCACCGGCGCCATGGATTACTGGCCCAATATTGATGCTGTCACTTGGTTTGTGAACGACATCCTGCCAGTATTGCGTCAGACATGGCCTCAACTGCGCTTTTACATTGTGGGTCGCAGCCCTCAGCCGGCCGTTCAGGCGCTGGCGTGCGAATCAGTCGTTGTCACAGGCACGGTGCCTGACGTGCGACCCTATTTGCAGCATGCGGCGGTCGTAGTTGCGCCTTTGCGGGTGGCGCGAGGCATTCAAAACAAAATTCTGGAAGCCATGGCCATGGGCCGGCCCGTCGTGGCATCTCGGTCATGTGTCGAAGCCATTGACGCGTGTAGGGGCGCGGAACTTATCTCTGCCGACGGCAGCGATGAGTTTGTTCGTGAGATCAATGCCTTGCTGCAGGCGCCCGAATTGGCTGTGGCGGTGGGTCATGCTGGACGTCAGCGGGTGCGCGAGAGTTACAGTTGGGACGCCCATTTGGGCAGAATAGACCGATATCTGGATGTCAAAACTCTGTCACGAAAGAGTTCATGAATTCAATTGCTAGTCCGTACACGCTCAGGGGTAGCCCCTATTTGATGCTGTCGTGGCGGGAAGCGCTTCCAGCGCTGATCTTGCTTTTGACCTGGACGTTATACCTGTACCGGGATACCGCCATCGCCATGGTGAGCATTTGGGCTCGATCCGAGACTTTTACTCACGCCTTTCTGGTTCCTCCCATTTCGTTGTGGCTCATCTGGCGGCAGCGGCGGGCGATTGCAACGGAGATCCCCCAGCCGAATGTGTGGGTCTTTCTGGTCATCGCTTTGACTGCCTTTGCGTGGCTGCTGGGTGATTTGGCGGCTGTCAATTCGATCACACAGTTAGCTCTCGTCGCGTTACTGGTTTTGACCGTCCCTGCCGTGCTGGGCTGGTCTGTAACGCGGTTGATAATTTTCCCACTGGGATTTCTGTTTTTCGCAGTGCCGATTGGTGAATTTCTCCTGCCCCAACTCATGGAGTGGACGGCGAAATTCACCGTGGCCGCCTTACGTCTGAGTGGCGTACCCGTCTATCGGGAAGGGCTTCAGTTTGTCATTCCATCGGGCAGCTGGTCTGTCGTGGAAGCGTGCAGCGGCGTGCGTTATTTGATTGCCTCGCTCACCGTCGGCAGTTTGTTTGCTTACCTGAACTACCAGTCCAGCAAGCGTCGCATCATGTTCGTGATTGTCTCCATTCTGGTTCCTATCGTTGCCAACTGGATGCGTGCCTACATGATCGTCATGTTGGGCCACCTTTCCGGAAACAAAATCGCGACCGGGGTTGATCACCTGATTTACGGTTGGATTTTTTTTGGCATTGTCATCATGTTGATGTTTCTCATTGGCGCCCGTTGGGCCGAGCCTGAGAAAGCAGCGGCTGTCAGCGTGGTAGGGGTCGCCGTGCAGAAGCCGCCTGTAAAGGTTGCCAGGCTTTGGGCAGCCACGGCCTGCTTTGCGGCGCTGGTAACCTTGCCACACATTGCGCTGCACGCCATCAATCAGGGGGATCGTGCATACCTGGTGTCATTAACGGCACCCACAGCGCTGGCGGCAGGCTGGTCGGCTGGGTCTGCCGCTGAGGCTGCGTTCAAGCCCGCGTTCCAGAGTCCGACCGCCGAAATTGGTAGCAGCTATGCCAATCTGGGCCGCTCCGTCGGGTTGTACCTAGGCCTCTACCACCATCAGAGTTATAGCCAGAAATTGGTAAGTTCCGGCAATTCGCTGGTTGCCAGCAACAATCCGCAATGGGCCCAGGTAGCAACTGCAAGCCGCATGGTCGCTATCGATGACAAGACGGTTGTCGTGCACACGGCAGAACTTCGTGGGGCTACCCTGGCGAATCCTGCCAATGAAAGTCGTCTGGTGGCTTGGCAGATTTATTGGATTAACGGCACTTTGACCTCCAGCGATTACCTCGCCAAAGTTTATAGTGCGTTCTACCAACTGATCGGGCGTGGCGATAACTCTGCAGTCATCATTGTCTACACCGCCAAAGATCAGGTGGGTGGTGCTGAAGCAGTGCTGGAATCTTTTTTGGCGGCCAATTACGTAGCCATTGACGAACTTTTGCGCAAAGCGCAACAACAATAACTTTATAAATTCGGAGATCTCAAAATGACTGTGGTTGCTGTGATCGGCCTGGGTTATGTGGGTCTGCCGCTGGTGGTGGAGTTTGGCAAACACTTTCGCACCATCGGGTTTGATATCTCTGTGTCAAAAGTTGAGTCATGCCTCAAAGGCGTTGACCCCTCCCGTGAGCTGTCAGACGAAGAATTGAGTGCCTCGTCCCGCGCGGTGTACACGGCAGACCCCAGTATGCTGGCCGAGGCAGACATTATTATCGTGGCGGTGCCTACGCCGGTCGACAACGCCCATATTCCTGATTTTCGCCCGCTTATCGGTTCCAGTACCAGCGTGGGTCGGCACATGAAAAAAGGTGCCATCGTGGTCTATGAATCCACGGTTTATCCGGGCGCCACCGAAGAGGTGTGCATTCCTGTGCTGGAGCGAGAGTCGGGCCTGAAGTGGAAGCACGATTTTTTTGTAGGCTATTCGCCTGAACGAATCAACCCCGGCGACAAAGAGCACACGCTCACCAAAATACTGAAAATCGTGTCGGGCGACACGTCTGAGACGCTGGACAAGGTCGCAAAGCTGTACGAGACCATCATCCTGCCCGGCGTGCACCGTGCTTCCAGCATCAAGACCGCAGAGGCCGCCAAGGTGATCGAGAACACGCAGCGGGATCTGAACATTTCACTGATGAACGAACTCTCCATCATTTTCGACAAGCTCGGCATCGACACCACCGAGGTGCTTGAAGCTGCGGGCACCAAATGGAATTTTCTCAAATTCAAGCCGGGACTGGTGGGCGGCCATTGCATTGGGGTTGATCCATACTACCTGACCCACAAAGCGGAAATGCTGGGCTACAACCCGCAGGTCATTTTGGCTGGGCGTCGCATCAATGATGGGATGGGCAAGTTCATTGCAGAGCAGACCATCAAGCACATGATCGCAACCGGCAGCTACATCAAGGGCGCCAAGGTCAACGTCCTCGGTCTGACCTTTAAGGAGAATTGCGGCGACCTTCGCAACTCGAAGGTAATCGACATCATCCATGAGCTCAAAACCTATGGAGTAGAGGTGTTTGTGACCGATCCGCAGGCCGAGTCAGACGAGGCCATGCAGGAGTATGGTGTTCCCTTGCTGACTTGGGCTGACCTGCCGCGAGCGGATGCCATCGTGGCCGCTGTGGCGCACAAGGAATTCACCGCGCTGACGATGGACGATTTTACAAAAAAACTGGTCAAGGGAGGTGCGTTCGTCGACGTCAAGGCCGTATTTGATCGCCGCGCCATTGAATGCGCTGGCTACAAGCTCTGGCGTCTTTAAGAGCGATCCGATCACCAGAGTCTGAGCATGCAAGATGATGACCGTCCCCTCGTCCTCCATGTGGTGTATCGCTTCGATACCGGCGGACTGGAGAACGGCATTGTCAACCTTATTAACCATATGCCCTCCGACGCCTATCGGCACGCTGTGCTGGCTCTGACCGAGGTGACGGAATTTCGGCATCGCATTCAGCGCAATGATGTTGAATTCATTTCGTTGGGCAAGCGGCCAGGCCACGGCGTCTGGCAGTATAAAAAGCTATTCAAGCTGTTCCGGCAGTTGCGCCCCGCCATCGTTCATAGCCGCAATCTTGCCGCGCTGGAGGTGCAGGCTCCTGCCTGGGCCGCCGGTGTTCCGGTGCGCATTCACGGTGAGCACGGACGTGACGTGGGAGACCTCAATGGCAGCAACGTCGCCTACCAACGCGTGCGCCGTTTTTACAAGCCTTTCGTTCATCACTACACCGCCTTGTCACGTGATCTGGCTGACTATCTCATGGACAAAGTGTGCGTTTCGCAAGAAAAGATCACCCAAGCCTACAACGGCGTCGATACCGATCGTTTCAGCCCCGCACTCCATGGGACGCACCCCATCGCAGGTTGTCCATTCAATCCTGAACAACATTGGTTGGTGGGAACCGTGGGACGCATGCAAACCGTCAAAGATCAGGTCCTGCTGGCGCATGCTTTTGTGCAAGCTCTCACTCTGACTCCCGAACTCCAGACGCGCATGCGACTGATCATGGTGGGGGAGGGGCCTTTGCGTGCACAGGCGCAGGCCGTGCTCGACGCCGTGAGCCTGGGTGCGCTCGCGTGGCTACCCGGCGAGCGCAGCGATGTGGCGGACATCATGCGCGGCTTGCATGCCTTTGCGTTGCCGTCTTTGGCCGAAGGCATCTCAAACACAATTCTGGAGGCCATGGCTAGCGCTTTGCCGGTTGTTGCCACCGCAGTTGGTGGCAACGCGGACCTGGTGGTCCAAGGGCAAACCGGTTATATCGTTCCGCCCGCCGATCCGCAGGCCATGGCGCTCCGGTTGGTGTCCCTGGCCTCGAACCCTGATCACGCGCGCAATATGGGCCAACTGGGTCGCCAGCGTGTGCAGGCCAAGTTCAGCATGCGGGCGATGGTTGACACGTACCAATCTGTATACGATAAGCAGTTGCATGGCGTAGGCTCTATCTAATAACATCACCATACACCATGTGCGGCATTACCGGAATTTTTGACACTCGCGGCAGCAGTGACATCAGTCGCGCCGTGCTCCAGCGCATGAACGACTCGCAAGTGCACCGTGGTCCGGATGAGGGCTGTCTGCATATCGAACCGGGCGTGGGTCTGGGCCATCGACGCCTGTCCATCATCGACATCGCGACTGGCCAGCAGCCGCTGTTCAACGAAGATGGTTCCGTGGTGGTGGTGTTCAACGGCGAAATTTACAATTACCAGCAACTCATCCCCGAGTTACAGAGGCTGGGCCATGTGTTTCACACCAAGAGCGACACCGAGGTCATCGTCCACGCCTGGGAATCCTGGGGAGCCGACTGCGTCAAGCGCTTTCGCGGCATGTTTGCCTTCGCCCTGTGGGACCGTAACCGGCAAACCCTCTTCATGGCGCGTGACCGGCTGGGCGTCAAGCCGCTGTATTACGCGTTGCTCGATGACGGTACCCTCCTGTTCGGGTCAGAGCTCAAGTCCATTCTGGCCCATGGCGGCTTGCGTCGCGATATTGATCCTTTGGCAGTGGAAGAGTATTTTGCGCTGGGCTATGTGGCCGAGCCGCGCACCATTTTCAGGCAAGCCAAAAAACTTTCACCGGCCCATACACTCACCGTCAAGCGTGGCCAGGCGATGAGCGAGCCCGTGGCGTACTGGGACGTCCGCTTCAGCCTGGACAATCCGGTCTCGCAAGTCGACGCCCGGGTGGAACTGGTTCAGCGCCTGAAGGAGTCCGTGCGCCTCCGCATGATTGCCGAAGTGCCGCTCGGCGCTTTCCTTTCTGGCGGGGTGGATAGCAGCGCCGTGGTTGCCATCATGGCTGGCTTGTCGACAGAGCCCGTAAACACGTGCTCCATCGGCTTTGACGACCCGGCCTTCAACGAGGCTGCGTTTGCGCAAACCGTGGCCGACCGATATCGCACCGACCACCGTCTTGAAATCGTCAAGAGCGATGACTTCGACCTTATCGACACACTGGCGCGCATGTACGACGAGCCCTATGCCGACAGTTCTGCGATTCCCACTTATCGGGTCTGCCAATTGGCGCGCAAGCACGTCACCGTGGCTTTGTCAGGTGACGGTGGCGACGAGTCCTTCGGCGGCTACCGGCGTTATCGCCTGCACCTGATGGAAGAGCGCATGCGCGCCGTTTTACCTCAGAGTGTGCGCGGTCCCGTATTTGGCCTGTTGGGCGGGCTGTATCCCAAGGCCGACTGGGCGCCGCGTATGTTCCGCGCCAAAACCACTTTTGAGGGGCTGGCGCGCAGTTCAGTGCAGGCTTATTTTCACACCGTCTCCATTTTGCGCGGCCCCATGCGAGAGGCGCTGTTCAGTAAACGTTTCAAGTCGGCGTTGGCCGGCTATGACGCGCAAGAGGTGTTCAATCGGCACGCGGCCCGGGCCGGCACCGATGACCCGCTGGCCCTGATTCAGTACCTGGACCTCAAAACCTATCTGGTCGGTGACATCAATACCAAGGTGGACCGCGCCAGCATGGCGCATTCCCTGGAAGTGCGCGAGCCCCTGATGGACCATGAGCTGGTGGACTGGCTGGCAACGCTGCCATCGAGTCACAAGATCAACGGGCAGGAAGGCAAGTACCTATTCAAGAAATCAATGGAACCACATCTGCCTCAAGACGTGTTGTATCGCCCAAAAATGGGGTTTGCAGTGCCGCTAGCCCGCTGGTTCCGCGGCCCCTTGAAGCAGCGCGTTCGCGATGCGGTGCTGGGCGAGCGCCTGCTCGCCACCGGCTGGTTTAACCCGGCCTACTTGCGACATCTGGTGGATGCGCACCAGTCTGGCGCCCGGGATTACAGTGCGCAGCTATGGACGCTGTTGATGTTCGAGGCGTTCTTGCGCCAGGTGGTCGATGCCCCTTCTCCGTGTCATTCTGCGGCCGCAACAGACCGCGGCGACTCCCTACTCACGACGTCATGAGCTTGCGCATCCTTCATGTGCTCGATCATTCCATCCCACTGCACAGCGGTTACACCTTTCGTACACTCTCCATTTTGCGTGAACATCGCAAGCTCGGTTGGGAGACATTCCACCTTACCAGCCCCAAGCACATCAACTGTGACGTGCTTGAAGAAGATATAGATGGCTGGCATTTTTTCCGCACAGCGGCTGTGCCCACCAGCCGAATACCAGGCTTGGGACAAGTCGCCCTCATGCGCAAACTGGAGCACCGTCTTCAACAAGTCACCGAGCAGGTGCGGCCTGACGTCATTCACGCTCATTCTCCAGTGCTCAACGCCTTGCCCGCACTGCGCGTAGGCAAGCGCCTTGGCATACCGGTGGTATATGAAGTCCGTGCGTTTTGGGAAGATGCCGCCGTCGATCATGGGACTACGTCGGATGGCAGTCTGCGCTACCAAGTGACGCGCTGGCTGGAGACCCGTGCTCTCAATCGCGCTCACCATGTATTCACTATATGTGAAGGCCTGCGCAGCGACATCGTTGGGCGCGGCGTCCCTGCTGCCAAAGTCACCGTAATCCCCAACGCGGTTGACATCGAATCGTTTGAGCCTGGTGGTCAGCCCGACGTCGCGCTCAAGACCCGGCTGGGATTGGACGGCGCCAGCGTCATTGGCTTCATCGGCTCGTTTTACGCTTATGAAGGCCTTGACCTCTTGCTTGACGCGTTGCCAGGCATACTGTTGCGGTGCCCTCAGGTGCGTGTACTGCTGGTGGGCGGTGGCCCGCAAGACGCCGCGCTCAGGGCGCATGCACAGCGCTTGGGTGTGGCCGACAAGGTGGTATTTGCCGGCCGTGTGCCGCACACTGAGGTGCACCGTTACTATGATCTGCTGGACGTCCTGGCCTATCCCCGCCACTCCATGCGACTCACAGAACTCGTTACGCCACTCAAACCCCTCGAGGCCATGGCCCAGGGCCGCTTGCTGGTTGCATCGGACGTGGGCGGCCACAAGGAACTGATTCGTCACGGTGAAACCGGCATGCTGTTCAAAGCGGGTAGCGCTGACGCATTGACACAAACCGTGGTTGAACTGTTGGCCAATCAAGCGAGTTGGCCCGCCATGCGGGCGGCGGGCAGAAGCTTTGTGGAAGCAGAACGCAACTGGGGTCGCAGCGTGGCCAACTATGCCAAGGTCTACACATCGCTGGCAAGGGCATCATGACGCCCGCTTTGACAGATCTCTCCGGGCTTCGGATAGGCCTCATCGGCCCCCTGCCACCGCCTTCCGGGGGCATGGCCAATCAGACGCGACAACTGGCAGAGCTGTTAGCTGGATCGGGTGCCACTGTCTCTACCGTTCAGGTGAATGCCCCCTATCGCCCGCTCTGGGCCGCTCGCGTGCGGGTACTGCGCTCGGGATTCAGGCTTGTGCCATATCTGGCAGACCTCTGGCGTACAGCGGGACATGTTGACATCTTTCACGTCATGGCCAACTCCGGCTGGTCATGGCATTTGTTTGCGGCCCCAGCCGTCTGGGTGGCACGTGTCCGTGGTGTCCCCGTAGTAGTCAATTACCGGGGCGGAGAGGCGGCTGAGTTTCTCCAGCGCGACGGATTGCTGGTTCGCTTCACCATGCGGCAGACGCGAGCGCTGGTTGTTCCGTCGGGATTTTTGCAAGACGTTTTCGCTCAATTCGGCATGAGTGCCAATATTGTTCCCAATATTGTTGACTTAAGCCGTTTTCAACCTCGTGTGTCGGTTCGAACGGGTTCGCCCCATCTGGTCGTCGCGCGAAACCTAGAACCGCTGTACGACAACCTGACCGCCATTCGGGCTTTCCAAAAGGTTAAATCCAGCATTCCCCAGGCCCGTCTGAGCATCGCCGGCAGCGGTCCCGAAGAGCAATCCTTGCGCCGGTCCGTTCAAGACATGGGGCTGGCCGATGCGGTCCAGTTCACTGGCCGCCTAGAGCCTGACGCTATGGCCGAGCTGTACCGCAGTGCCGACATTTTGCTCAATCCAAGCCTCGCCGATAACATGCCAAACTCTGTGCTGGAAGCGTGGGCCAGCGGAGTACCGGTCGTTAGCACCAATGTGGGAGGCGTTCCTTACCTCGCGCGGGACGGTGTCACAGCCTCCCTGGTGCCGCCAGCAGATCCAGTTGCGATGGCGCGGGCCAGTTTGGCCTTGTTGTCGGATAAAACTCTATGGCAACAACGCGCGCAGGCGGGTTTGGACGAGGCGCGGCGCTACACTTGGCTCTCGGTGCGGCCCGAGCTGGACGACGTCTATCGGCGGGCCATCGCACCGCCATCGCAGTGATCAACGGGAGGTGATGGATTTGTATACGTCCTTTGTCTCAACACTATTGTTTCCGCTGCATGAGCGCTTGAAGCGCCATGACTCGGTCGCGTTAAGACGCCTTATGGAAGAAGCCCAATGGTGGCCGGCCGATCGCCTTGCTGCTTTTCAGTTGCAGCGCCTGCGTGATCTCTTGCAAGACGTGGGTGCCAATGTTCCGTACTATCGCAACCTTTTTGCGCAATCAGGCGTCGACCCGATCAAAGTTCGGAGCACGGCCGATTTGCAACGTGTGCCGTTGCTCACGAAAGCCATCATCCGTGCCAATACCGACGGACTCAGACATGCTCACGCCCAAGGGTTGACCCGCTTCAACACGGGAGGATCGTCGGGTGAGCCTCTGGTTTTTTTCATCGGCAGCAATCGCATCAGTCATGACGTCGCCGCCAAGTGGCGCGCCACCCGCTGGTGGGGCGTTGATATTGGCGACCCCGAAATCGTGGTGTGGGGCTCGCCCATCGAATTGAGCAAGCAGGACCACTTAAAGCAATGGCGTGACAAACTCCTGCGAACCCGGTTATTGCCCGCGTTTGAGATGTCCGAGTCCAAACTCGACCAGTTCATTGCTACCATTCGCCGCGTCAGACCCCGCATGCTGTTCGGCTATCCGTCGGCCTTGGCTCACATCGCCAAGCATTCGCAAAAGCGCGGTGTATGTATGAGCGACCTTGGCATCAAGGTAGCCTTCGTTACGTCCGAGCTCCTGTATGACGAACAGCGCGCCACCATCGGCGAGGCGTTTGGCTGCAGGGTTGCCAACGGTTATGGCGGACGCGACGCCGGGTTTATCGCTCACGAGTGCCCCGCCGGAGGCATGCATCTGACGGCGGACGACATCGTGGTTGAGATCGTCAATGAGTCCGGGGAAGTTCAACCTCCCGGCGTGGCCGGCGAGATCGTCATCACTCATCTGTCTACCAATGATTTTCCCTTCATTCGCTACCGTACGGGCGATATTGGCGTCTTGGGCGCAACACCATGCGTATGTGGCCGCTGCCTGCCACTGTTGCAAGACATCCAGGGTCGTAGCACCGACTTCGTGGTTGCCGCTGACGGTACGGTGATGCATGGCTTGTCGCTTATTTACATCTTGCGTGATCTGGCGGGCGTCAAGTCCTTCAAGGTGGTGCAGGAGTCCCTTGCGCTTACCCGGGTGCTGATCGTGACGGATGACAACTTTGCGTCTGGCGCTTTGGCACAAATCGTCAGAGGGTTCAAGCAGCGTCTAGGCGCTGACGTGGCAGTGTTGGTAGATCAGGTCGAAAATATCCCCGCCGAAAGATCGGGAAAATTCAGATACGTGATCAGTCATGCGTGACATTGTCGTCGTCTCCATTGTTATGGCGGGCTCATTAGCCGCACTGCGGCGCCCTTGGGTCGGCATCATGCTGTGGACGTGGCTGAGTATCATGAATCCGCACCGTTATACGTACGGATTTGCCTACAGCGCCCCTCTGGCTGCAACTGCGGCGGCTTGCGTGTTTTTGGGCCTGCTGATGACCCAAGAGCGCGAGTCGCCCTTCATGGCCGGTCCGGTGAAGTGGCTGGTGGCCCTGATGGTCTGGATGACTATCTCGTGGCTGGCGGGCCTGGATCCAGCCGGTGATTACACACAGTGGAAAAAAATCATGAAAATTGACATCATGATTATTGTTTCATTGATCCTGCTGCACAGAAAGCAGCATATCTTCGCGCTGATGTGGGTTTGCGCAGGTTCAGTGGCCCTGTTGGGCATCAAGGGGGGAATTTTTACCCTCAGAACGGGCGGCGACTTCCATGTGTGGGGTCCACCCGGCTCCTTTATTGAAGATAACAACGAGTTTGCGGCAGCCTTGGTGATGACGATTCCGTTACTCAGGTTTTTGCAGCTTCAGCTCAAAAAAGGATGGGCACGCCATGGCATGACAGCCGCAATGGTCTTGTGCGCTGCATCGGCTCTGGGTTCGCAATCGCGCGGCGCTCTCTTGGCGATTTCAGCAATGGGGCTTTATTTGTGGTGGAACGGCAAGAGCAAGCTTCGCGTCGGCATGGTACTTATTGTCGTGACGATCCCGCTCCTGATTTTTATGCCCGATTCCTGGGTAAATCGCATGTCTGGCATTGGCAATTACCAGGAGGATGCATCTGCCATGGGACGAATCGGCGCGTGGTCGAGCGCATGGAACAGCGCATTTCACTATCCTTTCGGCGTTGGCTTCGACGGCGCGCGGCCCGAACTTTTTGCTGTCTACTCAGCATATCCGGATGCGGCCGTCCTCGCCGCACACAGCATTTATTTTGAGATGCTGGGCAATCACGGTTTTGTGGGGCTTTTTCTGTTTGTGGCTTTATTTGTAGCTACATGGCGCACGGCGGGCTGGCTCAGGCGCCAAAATTTTACGGCACCGGAGACCCGCTGGTGCAGCGAGCTTGGCATGCTATGCCAGGTATCGCTAGCCGGGTATGCTGTTGGCGGCGCCTTCTTGAGCCTTTCCTATTTCGATCTGCCCTATGACATCATGGTGTTAGTGGTGCTTACACGAGCGTGGGTTGAAAAGAAGAGTTGGCTGACGGAGCCGGTATATGCGCCGGGCTGGAAGACCATTCCTGGTCTAGCTGCGCCTGCCAATCAAGCCTGATTCATGCTGAAACAGTTTTTGCAAAGGATGTCTCCTGCTGGTGCCCGTGCGCACCTGTCAACGCTGATTTTTCACCGGGTCTTGTCCGAGCCGGACCCGCTCTTTCCGGATGAGACGGACGCTCGTCAATTTGCTGAAGTTTGCGGTTGGCTAAAGTCGTGGTTTAACATACTGCCGCTCGACCAGGCCGTGTCACGCCTGAAGGCGGGGTCCCTGCCGGCCCGCGCTGCCTGCATCACTTTTGACGACGGGTATGCCGACAACTTTCAAGTCGCCATGCCCATACTGCAACAGCACGGGCTTCAGGCAACCTTTTTTATTGCCACCGGCTTTCTCGATGGCGGCCGGATGTGGAACGACACCATCATTGAAACGGTTCGTGGCACCACCAGCCCCTTGTTAGACCTCTCCTCGCTGAATTTGGGGCAACACCCCGTGAGCACCCTGGCCGAAAGGCGGGCCGCAATTGGGGCGCTCATCAATCAAATCAAATACCGGCCAGTGGCCCAACGCATCAGCGTCACCGAGCAAATCGCCAGTCTCGCCCGCGTACAGTTGCCGCAAGACCTGATGATGACCTCACCACAAGTCAAGTCAATGCGCCAGGCCGGCATGCAGATCGGAGCCCACACGGTGTCGCACCCTATCCTGGCACGTCTTGCAGATGACCAGGCCAGGGACGAAATCAGCAAGAGCAAGACCTTTCTGGAGCGGTTGCTGGGCGAGCGTGTGGGACTGTTTGCCTACCCTAACGGCAAGCCGGGCATTGACTATTTACCGCAAACAGTGAAGGTCGTACGAAGCTTGGGCTTTGATGCCGCCGTCAGCACGCAGTGGGGCGCATCGAAACAGGGTGATGACGTGATGCAGATCATGCGCTTCACTCCTTGGGATAAAACCCGTCTGCGATTTGGTATTCGGATGCTGCGGAATTTGCACGGGGGCTGAGGGTCATGTGACTTGGTTTGGCTGGCCGCGCACGCGTATCCAGCGGTGCACGATATTGGCGTTGATCTCATGGCCCAGCGCCACCGCGGCGAGGGGCGCGCGGGGGTTGGCTGCACTGCGCGACCACTTGGAGCTTTGGCTCGGGACTGTAAAAACGCTGCGTGGGGTTTTAGTGCGAGAGCCGCTCGCCGTGGTGTGAACGATATTCATGGCGCACACGATCTGCGGCCATCAGAACATCCTCAAGATGTGTTCGCCGGTCGCAGACGCCTCAGCGCCTTCGCTGCGGCCTGTGTGACCAGGCTCACGCCCAACGGATTGAAGTGGGCATCAGAGGGCCCCACGTCAAGACTGAGGCGCGATTGCGCGAAATGCGCCTGGAAAATTGGCTCAGTGTCAATCACGGTGGCGCCTGCGGAGCGGGCCAATTCGATGAATTGCGTCCGCGATGGATCTGGTTTCAATTGGCCTTTGGCCAGCGCTGACCGGTCGCTATCAATGACGATCACCAGCCGGCCCGTGGCATAGGGCTTGATGCGCTCGAAGAAGGTGCGGGTCACGACATCGATATACGGCGCAGTTTTCGCAGGGGGTGTCAACGCAGCACTGTGCGTCGGGTTCGGCTTCGCTGTCGTGGCGCGTGCCGGCGCAAAAACCGCTTGCCAGGCTCGTTCAGGGCTGAATTTGAGCTGACCAAAAACATATTCCGCCAGCGCCGAGTGGCGGAATATCCGCTTTAAAGGGCCCGGCGGGGGGTGCTTTTCAATTCGCGGTTCCAGTGTCTGCGGGTCGAGGCACCGTGCGTTTATATTGCCGGAGCCGCACAGGGATTGCTTCACGTCGCCACGCTCCATCATCACCACGAAGTCCCGAGTGCCAAAGTGCGTGTGCGCGAAGCGGATGCGCTCGGCGTAATCCAGCAGCGCGGTGCCGGGGTTCCCCATGGCGAACACGGGTCGGCCACCGAGCGCGCGTTCGAGTTGGGCGCCGGGTCGGTCTTTAGCTGCGAGCGTCGAGGCCTCGACAAAACTGTCGCCGATCAATGCCACCGCATCGGTGTTGTACTCAAAATCCCGATTCGCAACGTAACCCAGGTTGTTCGATTCAAGCCGCTGGACGTTGCGCAAGTCCCAGCCTGTCGACCAGGTCCAGTGGTGATAGGGTGGGTAGCCCAGGATAACTGGGTCGGTGTAATAACCTCTCTGGGTCGATGTGGATACCGGCAGCAGATGGAAGAAAATTTCTAGCACCAGCAAGAAGCCGACCGCACCCGTAAACCACAGCAATATCTTTCTCGGCATATCGGTTAGAAGTTAAAGTAGATGAAGGCGCTGACGGCATCACGCGTGATGTTCATCATCAGCAAAAACGCCACGGCGACGCTGCTTGCGCCCGCTAACAGGAATACGTAAGCGCTTGCACTTACGCCTGTGCTGGTTTTGCAGCGACGCAGCAGATACTCACCGATCGCGTTGCTGTTGGGAACGAGACAAGCCATGGCCGCCAGTACGGCGCACCAAAGGCCGCCCACGGACAGACTCAGGCCGGCATTCCACAAGAGGGCATGCACCTGAACGGCATCTGACGGTTGGAGCATGCGCCACAGTATCCGGCCCGCACCCTGCAAGGTCTCGGCGCGAAACACCACCCAAGCCAGAATCACGGCCAGCATGGTCAGCAACCATGACGAAGCGCCGAACAGGCGACTGCGATCAAGCCGCGCGTACAACGCCGGACCGCACAAGGCCCTGAAGCCGTGATTCACCCCGAGGTAGAGGCCATGCAGAGTGCCCCAAACCACAAAAGACCAACCCGCTCCATGCCACAAACCGCCCAACACCATCGTGATCATCAGGTTTGCATAGCGTCGCACCACCCCTTTTCGGCTGCCACCCAGCCCGATGTACAGATAGTCGCGCAAAAATTGGGACAGCGACATGTGCCAGCGTCGCCAGAAATCGCTGATATTCGTCGCCTTGTAGGGCGAATTGAAGTTGAAGGGCAGACGCACGTTCAACATCCACGACAACCCGATGGCCATGTCCGAGTAGCCCGAAAAATCAAAGTACAGCTGCAAGGTATAGGCCATGGCGCCCAGCCAGGCTCCCGCGAAATCCGGTGAGACTCCCAGGTCGGCGGCCTTGAATATGGCATCGGCGTACGGGCTGATGCCATCCGCCAGCACCACCTTTTTGAACATCCCCAGCGCAAAGATGGCCAGCCCTGCGCTGAAATTGCCGCTGTTGAAGCGGTAGGTTGCCGCGTCTCTGAACTGCGGCATCATCTGTGCATGATGCAGCACAGGCCCGGCGATCAAGTGCGGAAAATACGAAACAAACAAGCCGTAATGCACAAACCGGTATTCCCGAATGCCCTTGCGCCACGCGTCGGCCAGAAATGCAATTTGCGTGAAGGTGAAAAACGATATGCCGATTGGCAGAATCACGTGGCCAATATTCCAGCTCGACCCCAGTGCCGCATCGAAATTGTCCAGAAAAAAGTTCGCATACTTGAAGTAACCCAGCAGCGCGAGGTTGGCGGCAACGCCAAAGATCGTCCATCGTTTTGCCTGCGCGCGCTCGGCGCCATCGTCTGCATTGGCCAGAGACGCGATTCTTGTGCCAATCAAGAAATTGCCGGTAATGGAGGCCAGCAACAGCAGGGTGAACACCGGCATCCAGTAGCCATAAAAAAACACGGACGCCACAAACAGCCAGAGCGCAGCGGCTGCATGACTGAAGCGCGCAACGACGAAAAATCCGGCCAGGACGACTGGCAAGAAAATTCCGATGAAAGCGGCGGTGGTGAACAGCATGGTGGATCAGATTTTCAGGATTTATGAATCAAAACGGCCTGATGTCCATATACTACGGCTTAAGTATGCTATGTAATAAATAGCATGCCTCAGTCGGGCACGCTGTCTAGTCTTTTGCGGAGTTGGCTGTACGGATGCAAAGAGCGGCACTCGCCGCGCCGGGCGCCATCAGCAAACGCCCACTGAGCGTACACAAAATCATTCCACAAGTTCCCCAACCCGCATTTTTAAAAGCCGCCAATGAGGGAACGTTTGTCGCGCGGACGTGCGCAAGCACGCGGTGCGTACCTTGCCGTGAAAGGTCGCTGATGGTCGCGTTGATCAAATAACCTGCCGCACCTAGCCTTCGATAGTTGGGCCACGTATACAGATTGCTCAGAAAAGCATCGGATTGCGCCATACGCAAGTCCAGCGGCGGTGAATCGACTCGGCAGTGGGGGCCATGGTCAATCCTGAGTTGAGCGATCAATGAGTCTCCGCTCAAAAGCAGATGCAGGCTCCCTCCGCGCTCGATAAGTTGTTGGGGATTTGCTCCGCACTGCTGTGCCACCAAATCCGCCGTGTCGCCTGAGAGGCCGGCCAGTGCCTGTGTGCTATGAAGATTCAAGTAGCGCCAACCAGGTGGCAGCGTCGGCGCGGCGCTTGTAACAGCCGGCATGCAGACGAGACGAAACACCTCGATCCGGGTGATCAATTTCAGTCCGAAATAGCTGGCAGCGCGAAGCCCGCCAGGGCCTCGCAAAAACTCCATCCGCTCCTTAAACATGACCCTGATCCCCATCCGTGGCACGCTTCACCGCATTGGTACGAACGAACCGCCTGATCCGCTCCTTCAAGCCACTCTTGTTCAGCCAACGCCCAATTGCCTCTGACAGGGCATTCACCATGAGTAAGGTGCCCGCATAGACGCTGCCGGGCCAGCCGCGAGGAATGAGGTAGTAGTGCCGCTCCTCCCGCCAGGTGTTGGACATCCTCTGCTTGTACAGACTGTCACCCGATAGAAAATCAAAGTGGCAAATACCATCCGCCAGTAAATCCGCCATGATCTCTGTATGCAAATAGATCCCCGGCTGTAACTTGGACACGCCTGGATCGTACCCGAGGTGATGTACGTAGTAGGTGTCGGCTTTTCGGTAGCCCAGCGCAAAGGCAACTGGTGCTTCGCCAATCCAAAGCACATATGCCCACAACCAGCCGCCTGATGCAGCAGCCGAAAGCTGTTTAATATGTTCGGGCGTGTTTTCAAGTCCGAGACCAAGCAGATGGTATTGATAGGTCTTGCGGGATACCTGAGCTACGGCGGCCGCCAGATCAGTGGCCTGTTCGGGCTTCGTATAGCGGGTTACTTTTACCGGTCCGTTCGCCCTTGGACCGAAGCTTTTACGCATGCTGCGAATATTGTATTGACTCTTACTGGATCCAAGCGTTTGCAAGTAATCGTTGAACTGCGCGCCTGCTGGAAGCTCAATCAGGCGCCGCGCGAAAGTCGGGCCATAGGGTACGACGTGGAAGAATTTATTAACCGGGCTAGCCCGCAGTGTTAGCAGATTGGCCAGTGGCGTACCCAGGGGAACATCTTCGAAAAAAACAACTCCACGTTTGCCGACCGTTTTACTCAGAGGTTCAAATAACGAGGCAAGCATTTCCTCGTTCTCACATAACGGGGCGCCCTGCATCGCATGACGAATTACCGGAATTCGAAAGAATGTTGTCTCGCCAAAACAGTACGCGAGGGCACTTTGATGAACCATGAAAGGCGCATAGCCGCTAGGACGGTCTTGATTCCCGAGCAAAAAATATCGTAGATGCTTGCCCGCCCCGTTTGTACGGCTGATCAACCAGCGCGGGTCCAGTTCAAGCGGCACTGCGCCAAGGAGAGACAGGTCAAGAGGTTGATCTGCAGCGCTGGCGGAAGTCCATTCATTCATGAGCACGTTTGGAGGTGGGACGATAGGTTTATGGCATCGGATTCTGAGCAATGACCAGTGTTATCGCATGAAACGGATGAATTTCTTGATTCTTGTCTTGATACCAAGTTTAGCGGAGGCATCACCAAGTCCCTTTGAAATCTTTCCCATGAGTAGATGACTGTATATTAAGGCCCTGTTCCCAAGCGATTTCTTCAAAAAGATCGCGTTTGCACATAGAACTTCATTGGTCGAAAAAAGGCGCTTGTGCTCCGATTGCCCCTCTGTGAAATCGAAATACTTGAAGCATGACTCTGCAAAGATCTGCTCGATCGCGAGCCATTGCAGCACGGTGCCAACCGACATCTTCATGTAGGCCGGATCGTAGCCGAGGTATGCGTAGATAAGAACACCCTCGTGCACAGGACAATAGAGATAGGCGACTGGGCTCGGGCCATCGAACAAGATATACGCACGTACGCGATCATTTCTGGCGAGCCCTTCCATTTCGCTCGCAAACTCCTCGGAATCGGGAATACCTGCGTCAAGAAGATTCTCCTGGTACGTTTTTACCGAAACCGCTCGGGCGATTTCCCAAAATGCCCGCATCTCGGCCGGCGCCTTGTACGTTTTCCATGAAATTGAGCCGCCGCAATGCTCCGCATACTTCCTTATCTTGCGGTTGATCGTCGAGCGAGTTTTCGATGAGAACGTCTTCTGGTAGTCCTCGAACAATAGCCCGAGATCAATGAAGCAGTGGCGATATTGAAGCTGCGTGTAGCACAGGTAATCTCCGCTGGTGCATACGGTAGGCTGGACAGTGGCGATTCGCAGCGCGCGAATGGAAAACCCCTGACTGTCCGCAGTCAGCGGGTCGGTTGGCGGTACAGGGCGTTGTACGGGTAGCGTTTTGTCATTCAGCTTCACCTCGCGCACCTGCAATGGTCGCAAAAGGCTGAATAGTGTCCAGTCGCTAAGTTGAAACTTGAAGGGTACGAGCCGGTACTCCCAAGTGGTCATTTGTATCTCCTGCGATAGACTTGCTCTATCACTCTTCTCCCGGTTTTCCAGAGCGGAGAGGCAAGCGGCAGAGGCTGTGACCGCATCTTTGGCGTTTGCAGGCCATCAAATCCGCGAACACAAAATGAGTCACGATTTCGATCCAGGAAAGAACATAGTTTTTGAAAGCGTTCGACAACGACCGCATCCGCCCTGGTCTTGGACTCGTTAAGCAGTTCAAAATTGTGAGAGAGAATGACAAACGATTCCCGCTCGGCGTCGAGCGCCTTCCAAAGCAGACCTTCCATCTCATCGTATGAGCAGGCCGTCAATTGTGCGTGCCGAAGGGATCTGGTGCCGTCATTGAACACTGTTACCGGGTATTCATAAATGCCGTCACATTCGATCGCGTCCACGATCGTTACGCCCGGGAAAACGCCACTGTCAAGCCCGAAGGCGGTGGCATTGTAGCTGCTGTCAAAAGGAATATCGTTTGCCCGCAGAGCGCGAAGAGTGTCTCTATTGAATCCAAAACTGCCTGCACGGAACGCTGATGCATTGCCCCCACCAGCTTGCAGAAGTAGACGCTTTCCGGCATTGATCAATAGTATCTGTTCTTCCAGAGAGAAATATCGCAGATGTTGTCGCTTGCCATTGATTCCTTCGAGCAATGGTTCTATCGATTCATCCACCCATTCCGTATGCATATGAAGCTGAATTTCCTGGGATGCGTCGCGAAGAAGCCCGACTATTTCTGCAAGAGGCTGTTGCCCGAATCTCGTAGAAAAAAGAGATTCAACAAAGAAGACGCCGGTGAGACCGTGCTCCTTAAGAAGATTCAAGGTGAACGGAAGGCCGTAATTTCCTTTCGGTGTGGGGCCATAAACGTATTTGCGAAATGCATCCGGGAAAATTCGATCAATGTCGCTCCATCCGTCGCACCAGATTTCTACATCAACAGTCAAAAACACGTTCAACATCAAGCTGCACCTTCCAAGATCACCGTTGGTGTTGTACTCAAGACAACTGATAGGCTGGCGCCTTGGCCGCCAGCCACTGCTCCAGCATCATCAATATCCACACCATCTCGCCAAAGTAACCCGGGTGCTCGGGCAGCCGCTGCGTCAGCAGGGTTCGCACAAAATCAGCGCGCACCACGCCGCGCCGGGCCAGGCTGTTCAGCGAGTCGGTGGCCAGCGCATTAAGCGACGGGTGCGTGTTGGCCCACACTCCAAAGGGCAGGCCAAAGCCCTGCTTTTTCTTCTTGATGATTTCGTCGGGTAAAAAGCCGCGCAGCGCTTCCTTGAAGAACCAGCGCAGCTTCAAGCCCTTGAGCTTGTAGTCGGTGGGCAGTTTGAGTGAAAACTCCAGCAGGCGCTGGTCCAGCATCGGAAAGCCAACGGCCAAGCCCGCGCAGCCGGCGGCGCCCAGCACCTTGGGCAAATCGCTCTCGGCAAGGGTGAAGCGCCAGTCATAGGCCAGCTCCTTGTTCAACGCGCTGCCCTGCTGCTGCGCTTGCCACACGCTGCGCTGCAACGCGAGCGGCGCGCTGGTGTCGATCTGCGCCAGTAGCTGCGGCGTGAGCACTTCGCTGGGGCCCAAGCGCGTGATCAGGTTGTACATCTGCATGCGGTCTGGCATGGGTACACGAGCCTGTTCGACGTAGCTGCCCGCCTTGCGCGTCAACGCCAGCGCCTGCGCCGCGCGAGCGCTCAGCAGCGGCTCCATCAGGCCTTTCTGGATCAGGCCCGGCACATGCCCATACCAGCCAAACACCCGCTGTTTGGCGTAGCGGCTGTTGCCGCCAAACAGCTCGTCGCCACCATCACCTGCAAGGATATTGGTGACACCATCGTCGCGTGCCATCCTGGCGCAGTAGTAGGAGGGCAGGGCCGAGGAGTTGCCAAAGGGCTGGTCAAAATAGGCCGCCACGGTGGGTATTGCGCGCACCAGGTCGTCGGGCGTGACGTAATACTCGTGATGCTCTGTCTTGAAGTGCTTGGCGGCCAGACGCGCGTATTCCATCTCGTCGTAGCCCTGCGCGTGAAAGCCGATCGAATACGATGCCGCCGGCTTGCCACTGGCCAGACCGATCATGCCCGCCACGGTCGAGCTGTCAGTGCCGCCGCTCAGGAAGCAGGCCGGCTTGCTGCCGTCCAGCTGGGCCGCCACGGCCTGCTGGAGCAGTTGCCGGAACTCGTCTTTCAAGGCGGTAAACGACGGCTTGCGTTGCTCCTCGAAGTGGGGCTGCCAGTACGGTGTTACCGTAACCTTGCCGTTCTCCATCACCGCCTGGTGGCCGGGCGGCAGCCGGCAGATGCCTTTGTAAATCGTGCGCGGCGACGGGATCGCGTGAAAGTACAGGTAGTCAAAAATCGCCTGCGGGTCGATCCCGGTACCGGCATCGGCCAGTTCATCGGCTCTAGCTGCAAAGCGCAGCTGGCCACTATCCACGCGGTAGCACAGGGAGTGGATGCCGAACCGGTCCACCTCCAGGGAGTTAGGGACATCGGCCCAACCCAAGCCCATGCCAGGGGCCAGGTCGGTTGAGTGCATCAGGTCGCCAACATCATCATCGCTCATGAGTCTTTGGTCCTAGTCCGGCAGAGAAGGTGCCTTGCGCGGCACCGGCACTGTCATGGTTGTCAATGGATTATGCGTGGAATCGATCAGTCGTCCACCTGCGTTGCGCAGGTCAACACGAATGTTGTTGCGGTACTCGCCGGGGCCGGCCGATTCCAGCGTGCCGATGCCCGCCAGCCGGTTGTTCGTGGCGCGTATCGAATCGGCTCCTGGCGCCACCCGCAAGAACGCGCCGCCGAACGGCAGCGGGTTCACCAGCGTGTTGTTCCCCAGCTCAATTTCGTTATGCGGCCATTTGTAGCCTTCGGCGCCAAACGAGATCAGGATCGGGTTCTCGGTCGTCATGCTTTGTGCAATGGTGTTACCCGCCACATAAACCATGCCGCCGTTCGGAAACTCCAGCTCGTAGCTGGCCGTGCCGCCGGCCCCGTCGATCAACCGGTTGTTGACGATGCGGCTCACGGCCGCCCGGCTTTTGAGCAGGTGGCCGATGTGCGCATGGTGAAAATCACTGCCCGTGACCGACAAGCGCGCAATCTGCCCCACATACAGGTTGTGGTTGTGTCCGTCGGGGCGCTGGTTGTAGGCAAATTCGCTGTCTTCGATCTCCAGCACGGTGGCGGGGTCGTTGTTGGTGAGCAGCCCCATTTCGTTGTGCATGAAGCGGCAGTTGCGCACCAGCAGTGAACCGCTCTCCAGCCGGATGCCCGCGCCATTGCGGTCCGGCACCGCCGCACCCTCGAAGTCAAAGCCGTCCACGCGCATGCCATGCGCGCGCACCACCCAGATCCCCTTGCCTTCAGCGGCCGCACCCTTGGCCAACAGGCGCGCGCGCCCACCCACGGCGCGCAGCGTGACGTTGTCGCGCGTCCACACGGCCACATCGCCCGCATAGGTGCCGGAATCTACATCAATAGTGGCTCCAGCCATTGGCAGCCTTGCGGCGTCAGCTATTGTTTTTATAATTTGGCGGGGACCCACGTGGATGACCTGCGGGGCGGGCTCCCCAACGTCGGCCGGGGCGCTGCCAGGCAGTGCACTCAACAGACAGAACAGCGTCAGCGCTTTAGCTGTTTGAGTGAGCAGGCGCTGGGCGATCATGTCGGGTGCCTTTGGGTTGCTAACAGACAATTTACGCGGTTAGTATTGACAACATAATGACCAAAGTCTTGCCATCGCCAACCGGCGTCATCACGAGCAAACACTCCGCTCCATCGTGAAGTCGCACCTTCGGCTTTGTCTGGCGTTTGTGGTTTACGGCAGCCTGGTTCTGTCGCATTTTGTTGATTGTCCGACTGACAATACTAGCCAAGCATTTGACAACATCCTATGCCAGAACCGTGAGCGTGAACAATAAATCGTCCGGCCTATCAAGCGTGCCACTTTCATTGTGGCTCGGCTATGTTCTTTTCGTTGTCTATGCTGGCCTGGTACCTCTTCAATACCAAGCGCGTTCGCTGGCCGACGCATGGGCCGCGTTTCAAAAAATCCCATTTGTTGAACTAAGCGTCGACCTCCATGCCGACTTGATCGCCAATGGGGTGCTCTTTGTTCCGGTGGCATTTTTAACTACTTACCTGTTAACGCAAGCTTTCAGAAAAACGCCCCTGCTGCTCTTACTGGCCATTGCTGGTGCCTTTTCAGCGCTACTGGCCGTGGCCGTTGAATTTGCCCAGCTCTTCTTTCCACCACGCACAGTCAAACTCAACGACATCTTGTCCGAATGGTTGGGCACTCTCCTGGGGCTCGCACTTTCCATACGGTATCTGGATTGGTTTCACACACTTGTCAAATCATTTTGGAACGACCCGCAACGGTTGAAGTTGCGATTACTGGAAGGGTACGCCTTCGCTTACCTGGCTGTCGCGCTCTTTCCTTATGACTTCTTGTCGACGTGGCCGGAACTGCAGGCAAAAATTGATTCCAACGCGTGGGGCTGGTTGGTTTCGGGCGATTCCCCAAGGTTTATGGTCATCGGCCTCCAGTTACTTGCTGAAGTTGTGCTGACCGCACCAATGGGCATCTTCCTGGCCCGTGTTTCGGGCTTAAACGGCATCAGCTACCGGCGCGCTGCACTTGTGGGGATACTGTTAGGCGGTTTCATTGAAGTTGCGCAGTTCTTTTTGTACTCAGGTATCTCGCAAGGTCTATCGGTACTTTCAAGGGGGCTGGGTGTCTGTTGCGGCGTTGCGTTTTGCAAATATGGTGATCGTTGGACAGCCGACCACTTGGCATTGATGCTGAGGCGCTACACGATTCCAGCAAGCGTGGTTTATCTGCTTGCGTTGCTGTATATCAATCGATGGTTTGCTTCAAGCTGGCATGGCTTGAACTTCGCTGCAGCGCAACTGGCCCGAGTCAACTTCGTTCCCTTTTATTACCACTACTATGCGGGCGAAGCTCAGGCGCTGCTGAGCCTTTTGGTGGTTTGTATCTCATACGTGCCCGTTGCGCTTCTGGCCTGGGCATATCGACGTTCGCCCTGGTTCGCCGCTGTCGTCTCCATATGCCTTTCGGCGGGCATCGAAACCAGCAAACTCTTCTTGCAGCCAGCCCACCCCGACCCTACCAGCCTGCTGCTTGCCAGCGCTGCAGGCTGGGTTACGGTGAGTCTCATGCGCCAAATTTTTCGGAAAGAACGAACACCCGTTGACGCTGACTCCTCATTAAAAGCAAACGGGCATCCTCTACAGCGTTCGAGGGGAGCTCCTATTTGGCTGCTCCTTTGTCTGGCATCTACCGGCGTTTGGGTGGCCACTTTTCCCGCCTTTCCTGTATTCGTGTGCCTGGTGATGGTCGTCTGCGCGGCCATCGTCTGGCATCGGCCCGTCTGGGTGTTCGCCATTATTCCTGCAGCCTTGCCGGTGTTTGATCTCGCGCCGTGGAGCGGTCGTTTTTTTCTGGATGAATTTGATGCCCTCTTGTTGGTTTGCCTGGCGGTCGCCTACAGTCGAGTGCCGGCCTTGCCCGGCAGGCGGCCACTGAAGGATGTCCTCCTGACCACGGCGGCTACCCTCCTTGTGTTCAGCTTCACCATCAGTGCCGTGCGTGGCTTGCTGCCGTTTCACCTGCCTGATGCCAACTCCTTCAACACTTACTACAGCCCTTACAACGCACTGCGGATTGTCAAAGGCGCGTTTTGGGCATTCTTGACCTTTAGACTATCAAGACGATTTGCGGCCGAGCGAGTTGATGCGCGTCGCCCGTTTGCTTGGGGTATGACTTTGGGACTCGCGCTAACAGTCGGCGTCGTTTTGTGGGAGCGGGTCGCGTTCAGCGGCCTTTTGAACTTCTCTGACACTTACCGCGTTACCGGACCGATCTCGGCCATGCACACTGGAGGTGCGTACATCGAGTGCTTTCTTGCGGTAGCGACGCCTTTTTTGATTGCTCTCATGCTTGAGAAGCGAGCTTGGCTGGTCAGGCTCGCAGGCGCCTTGCTCCTGGTGGCCACCACCTATGCATTGATGGTCACCTTTTCCCGAGGCGGTTACTTGTCGTACGCGGTTGCCGTTTCTATTGTGCTTGTGGCAGCGATACTCAAAACGAAGCGACTTATTCCAGGCGGTTTCATTTTTGCTGGAGTGGCTGGCGCAATACTGTTGGTGGCCGTGCCGATTTTCGATGGCAAGTTCGCCCAATCGCGTATGGCCACTGTAAGCGCCGACCTTGCGGTTCGTCAGGAGCATTGGAGAGATGCACTCAATATTCGGAATCCCGACTGGGAGACATCAGTGTTTGGTATGGGGCTAGGCCGTTTTCCAGAAACCAGCTTCTGGCTCAGTGCCGTAAACCCAAGATCGGGCACCTATCAATTACTAAGCGACGCGGGTAACACGTATTTACGCCTGGGCTCGGGGAACGCCATTTTCGTCGAGCAAGTGGCGTCTGTTAAGCCAGGGGAAAAGTACGTCCTAAAGCTCGATGTGCGGCCCGGTCAACCAAACGCCAGGATCGCTGTACCCATTTGTGAAAAGTGGATGCTGACCTCGCGCAACTGCATCTGGCAATCTTTTGAACTGGGCAAAGAGTTTGGCGCCTGGCGTACCGTCGAAGCGAGGTTCTCGTCAAACGGGCTTTCCAGTAGACCCTGGTACAGCCGAAGGCCTGTCAAACTCGCGCTTTATTACGACGTACCAAATTCGACCATCGATATAGACAACGTCCGCCTTGAATCCGGGAGCGGTGCCAACTTGCTGCGTAATGGTGATTTTTCCCATGGGCTAGATCATTGGTTTTTCGACACTGATAGTCACCTCCAATGGCACGTTAAAAGCTTCTTCTATGGTGTGCTGTTTGACCAGGGCTGGTTCGGGTTGGTGGCAATGGGTGCTTTTTTAATCCTGGCATTGGGCCGGGCAGCTAGAAGCGCCTTCAGCGGCGATGGCATTGCCGGAGCCTCACTGGCCGCGCTTAGCGCCTTTTTAGTCGTGGGACTCACCGACACTCTCATAGATTCACCGCGCTTCTTGCTGTTGCTGCTCCTTCTTTCTTGGACTTGCTTCTATCCGACGACGCAGCCTGGGGACGTGGCGTCTAACTGACCTGCCCCCAATTCCCTTCCATTGCAGGCACCGCATCCTTTGCAGATAAAGCAAACAGTTATTCGTCCCGTGCTTGTAGCATCGTACCCGCGCAAAGCCGTGGACAAAGATGCCGCGGTCGATGTATTTGCGAAACGCCTTCTCGATATGCGATAGCGGGGTATGGTAGTCGCCCTGTCAGCCAAACGGACCGGCCCTTGCCAGTTGCAGCAAGGTCTCGAAGTGCTCGACAGCGATGCGGTACAGTAACGATCCACGCCGATTGAAGACGCGAGAAAGCAACAAACCCTCATGAATCACCTATGTCGGATCTGTCAGTCTAGCGACGCGCATGGCGAGTTTTGTGTTCGCGAGATGATGTTCGGATCACGGGAGTTTTTCGAGTACTTTCTTTGCTCCAACTGCGGCTGTTTGCAGATCTCAGATTTTCCCCATGATATCGCGCGACACTATGAGGAGAATTACTGGGGCGAAGAGGGCGTGGGCTACCCCTCCATCCGAGACCGTCTGACTCACAGGTTGAAGGTCGAAAGACTTCGAGCCTTCTGCGGAGACTCAAGCTTGGTCGGCCAAATTCTGCTGCGCAGGTTCGGCCCGCCCAATTATCACGAATGGATAGGCAACGGTGGCCTCAGATGGGACGATCGGATACTTGACATCGGTTGTGGCAGTGGCAGGTTGCTGTTCTCACTTTGGGCTGACGGATTCTCTTCGCTGATTGGCGCTGATCCGTTTTCCGATCCAAAAGGGCCGAGGTTCCCTAGCGTAAAGGTACTGAAGAAACCGCTTCTCGAACTAAGTGGAGAGTTCGATGCCATCATCCTTAATCACTCATTCGAGCATATGCCGAATCCTCAACAAGTGCTGGTCCACGTTAGTCGGCTCCTGCATCACGACGGAAGGCTAATCATCAGAGTGCCATTGGTGGACAGCCTGGCATGGCGCCTTTATGGCGTCAACTGGGTGCAACTCGACGCCCCACGGCACTTCTTCCTGCATTCGCGTAAGAGCCTCGGCTTCCTGTTGAAAGAGGCAGGCTTCTCGATAACGAGGATTGACTACGACTCTTCGGACTTTGCGTTCTGGGGAAGCGAGCAGTACGCTCGAGATATTCCTTTGAGAGATCCACGATCCGACTCGGTGAATCCTGGCGGTTCCATATTCTCGCCAGCCGAGTTGCAGGTCTTCCAGGAGAAAGCCCGCGAGGCGAATAAAAAGGAGGAGGGCGATCAAGCCACGTTCTACTGCCAAAGATCAAGCAAATGACGAGGCGGGTCACGAGAGCCAGATCCCGCTGCGATTGAGGAAAACTCAACGGTCGGTGCGTGTTCCTGCACTCAAGTCGGACTCCAAGCCAGGCGCATGGTGCAGGTCCGGCATCGGGACAGCCTCGGTTGCCGCCGCACGCCGCATCTCGGCAAGGTTTGCATCCACTTGCGCGATCGCTCCTCCCAGCGCGCTGCCCCAGTTGTCGTGAAGCTTGGCGGTTGCCGGCTGCCTGTTCTTGTCAAGGATTCGTCTAGCCGCCAAGACCAACTTCTCGGCGATGGCGGTCGAATTGGGCGCCGCCGACAGCAGGTCAGCTGAAATTTCGAGCAAGGATTCCTGAGACTTGCAATCGAACACCGTGGTGACGGTGATGCCGCCGCACGAGAGCATCTCAAGTGTGGGGTAGCTGGTATGGGGCGACAACATGGGGCACAACATGATGTCCGACTGCCGCAGAAACGCCGCATAGGCTTCGAAGCCCATCCATGGACCCAACTTGAGGATATTGCCCTGACCCAGTTCGATGCCGGGGACAAGACTGTCAGAACCGACGGCCACGAATTCCCAGCCGGTTGCGAACACCGGGTCCTTCGTCGCCAAGATCAGGGCGTCGAGTGCCATGCCGAATAGATTGCGCGGGTTGTTGGGGCGGGCATAAAAAACCAACCGTTTGAGACTCGCACGCCTGGGTTCACTGAAGAAGAAGTTACGACCAACGCTTGGCTCAAACACGATGCTGCCGTTTGCGAATGCTGCATCGGTGAACCTGCCTACCTGATGTTTTTTGAGATAATCCAGCAAGTATGTCTCGTTGATGATGGGCAAGAACTCCATTCGATAAGTGGCCTCAGACAACGCGAAATCCGATGACCAGTTGTAGAACCCGGGCTCGAAGTCCTGGATTACATAGAAGAACCGGCCGATGCGTGTCTGCTTGCTTGCCGCTTGCGCCAGATATGCCGTTGTCCAGAACGTGGCGCAGAAGACATCTAGTGGTCCGACTCGCAATGCAAGGGAGCGATCAACCGCCGAGAACACCGAAACGCTGCCCCGGTCAATCGTGCCAACCAGTTGCTCCATGTACGCGCGCATCTCGCCCGACGTTGAACGGCACCCTTCGGTGCCGACGATGACAACATCGTGTCCAGCGCGCGCCAACAGTGCAGCAATCATGAAAACCGTGTTCGGCCCTCCCGTTGATGCCGATGCTGACACGATCGGCAAGAGCACAAGAACCCTCGGACTGGCGGCCAGTTCATTGTCGAGCTCAATATTCAGCGGAGTGATTTCGGAGATATCCCTCAGACTATTCAGGTAAGCATCTGGGTGGAGCTTCGCCTGAACATTCCTAAAGAACACATTGGGCTCATTGATCAACAGCCTAGCATGTGCAAGGACCTTCTTTGTCAGCTTGATCACCTTCTACTCCTTGGCCATGCCGGCCGCTATTGCTATAAAACGTGGAATTCAGTCGTTAAAACTCATTGTGTCCTCAGGCGGCCCCTGCAACCCACTTGAACGGCTGCATCTCTTCTAGCATGCGTAAACTGCCCCCTTGTCAAAGGGCACTTATTTTTGCATACCAATATAAATTATAGTTTTCAATTTCCTAAAAATTTTGATATTCAAACCTGCGAATTGACGCATATGAATTAATTACAATTCTCCCATTCATCTAGAATTCACGTGTTTCGGAATGACTACATCGTCTGCAAACGCAATCGACCTAAAATTTCCTGGCATATTTTACCAATTCGGTTTCCAACCTACGACGCCAGCAAGTAAATAACCTATAAATTTGACTTTAAATGGGTATGTTGTCCACGCTCTCAGGAAAGACATGATCGCCCGTTTTTTCTGATTAGCCTTTAAAAGATTCAATGCGAACGACGCGTGGTAGTTAGCCAATTGCCGACGAAATTGCCATTCTGAAAGGTGGCGCCCATCGCGGCTATACAGTCCCCACTTATCTCTCGCATCGCTAAGTATCATGGTTCTATAATCCACGCCCCGGACCATTCGGCTTCCCTGCCCTTGATGCTGTCTATAAAGTGTTGTGGATTGATTCAGCTTCAAAAATGGGTATTCTCTCGAAATTCGCAGCCATAGATCCCAATCCTCTCCATAAGGTAGCGACTCATCAAATGCGCCGCACTTTTCAAAAACGTCTCTGCGAAACATTGCCGTGCTGGTAAGCATGTAGCAATCTAATAGAAATAAATGATAAATCCATCCGGAATGCTCTGGGTCAAATTTGTCGATGAAAGACTTTTTAATATAGCTGTCGGGGGTTGGAAAAATTCCTGCTGAATTGGAGTTCCACCTAGTAAAATTACTATAAACCACTCCAACATCATCATGCCGATTAAACGCTTTAACTTGCTGAGAAATCTTATCTGGATACCAATAGTCATCATGATCCATCCAGCAAATGAATTGGCCTTTTGCCTCCGCTAATCCCATATTTCGGGCGACGCATACACCTGAATTCTTCCTTGATATCAAACGCAAGCGATCCCCGTAGTCAAGCACTATCTTTTTCGTGTTATCTGTTGAGCCATCATCTATGATTAATAATTCGATCGCATTATAATCTTGAGCCAGAACGCTGTCGATCGTCTGAGAAATATATCTCTCGCAATTGTAGGTTGGAATAATAATTGAAACGAGCATGCCATCTTCGATCATATATTTCTTCAATAGGGAAGCCGATGGTATCACGCAGCTAGCGAAGTTTAGGTTCCAGTTTGTCCGTGGCGATTCAATATTGACCACCTTTGCCGATTGGATTTTGATCGAGGGCTGGAATTGAGTTTTTGAAGCTCAGTTGTGTATAGCTATAACTGTGTGCTGGTTTGCTTAACTCCTTTGGATTTGGATGTTCCGGAGTACGCAGCGGCGCGGCCTCATCGGGTGGTGCCGTCCCGCTTCGTGCTGCGGCGTTGCGAGTCTGCTCCTGGGACTTGTTGCGCCCTCTGGCTTGCCCATTCATCAAGGGCCAGGTTGGTGGTGATCAGCACTATCCTGCTCTGAGAGCGCCCCAAGCTACGCCTTCTCAGCTTTGGCAAAAATGATCTGCCATACTCCATCCACTTGTTAGCGACCGTCGGCGGTGGTACGTTGAATGCCGTGTATCCTAGCCTGTCCGGGCTGCCGGCTTACACCGCTACGTAAGACACGATCAGAATGAGTTCCCAAGGTAGATCAAAAAATTAAAATTGCACGGGGAAGGGCTGAAATAGTGAAGCACAAATTACATCGCGTGTCCATCGTCGTCCCTGTTTATCGCGGGGAGCTGACGCTTCCAACGCTTGTTGCAGAGATCGTTCCGCTGACGCAAGAGCAAACGACTTCAGCAGGCAACAAGTTTGTCATTTGCGAGGTTCTGCTGGTGCATGATTGCGGGCCGGACCGATCTGACCAAACCCTGGAAGCCCTAGGCGCGCAGTATGCTTTCGTACAACCTGTCTGGCTGTCACGCAATTATGGCCAACATGCAGCAACCCTGGCCGGCATGGCCAGCGCCACTGGCGATTGGGTTGTTAGCATCGACGAGGACGGGCAGCAAGACCCGACAGACATCGGCAACATGATTGACTGCGCCCTCGTCAGATCACTACAGCTGGTGTATGCCCAGCCAAGCAATTCGCCGCCGCACGGCTGGCTGCGCAATTTCTTTAGCCGCACCGCAAAGATAATTAGCACCCGCCTGCTCGGCAACGCAGCCATCGGCAGTTTCAACAGTTTTCGCCTGGTTGATGGCGAAATCGCCAGAACACTGGCGGCATACTGTGGCAATGGTGTCTATTTGGATGTCGGTCTTTTCTGGATCACCGGGCGCATTGGCCACTGCCCGGTACGGCTTAGAAATGAGTTGGATCGCCCGTCGGGCTATTCATATTTCAGGCTGTTCGGTCATTTCTGGAATCTGATTCTCACCACCGGTACCCGCCCACTCAGGTTAATCACCATCCTCGGCTTTTTCTCCATGATTCTGGCTGCCGGTATTTCTGTCTATGCACTCTACGGAAAAATTTACGGCCAGGTGCCAGTGCAAGGCTGGGCTTCAATGCTGATTTTGGTGTCGTTTTTTTCTGGAAGTATTCTGACTGCACTGGGGGTCATTGCTGAGTATTTAGCCGTCACCATGGGAATTGTGATGGGCAAGCCGCTGTATGTTGTTAGCTCCAAGCCAACGCGGCCGGCGGCGCGTCCATGACGATTGCCTGGGTCATTGGGAGCGGTGGACTGCTGGGCGCGGCGCTGTCTGAGGCGTTACGGCGCGATGGCAAAGAACTGTTCAGCCCAGTTGGGCGATTTGCCTGGAGCGACGAGGCGTTGCTTGTCACCCAGATGTCTTGCTCGATACAGGCGTTTGCAGTTAAAGCGAGGGCGTGTGATGGATGGCAGGTTTACTGGGCAGCTGGCGTTGGTGTCATGGGCAGTTCCGAGGACAGTCTGAAACCTGAAACACGAGCCCTGGGGCTGTTGTTGCGCCTGTTGGCAGCAGACCCATTGCTAAACGAAGTGCCAGGTGCTGTGGCCTTCTGCAGTTCGGCAGGTGCCATTTACGCGGGTTCAAGCGAAATCATCAACACAGAAAACACTCCTCCAGCGCCTACCACGGCCTATGCCCGTGAAAAACTCCAACAAGAAGCATTGCTCGGGCTGTTTTCCATTGCCAACAACCAGGCGTCAGTGCTGATTTCGCGTCTCTCAACCATTTACGGTCCGGGGCAGGCGGCGGGCAAGCAACAGGGGCTGCTAACCCACGTTGCAAGGCGCATCGTGCGCAACCAGCCAATACAGATTTACGTCCCCTACGACACGATTCGCGATTATATTGCGGTAGCAGATGCAGCCGATGCCATGGTCGAAGCATTGTCGGGGGCTGGCCAGAGGTCTGGCGCTCAGATACAAATCATCGCGTCAGAGACGCCGACCACCATTGCCGAAATCATCGCGATTTTCAACAGAATCGCCCGCCGCGCGCCACGAATAGTGACCAGCGCAAACAAAATGTCCAGTCTCTATCCACGCAGCGTGCAGTTTCGGTCCGTGGTGTCGGCGAAAAGTGACAGACCCAAGGTAACCAGCCTCGCCATTGGCATCGCGCAGTTGATGATGGCCGAGCGCAAGGCGTACGTGCGTGGTCGTTAACCCACCATCGCTCGAACTGGCGGCCGCAAAACTAAATATAACTATGACGTTGTGCGAAAAATTCTTAAGGTAGATCGATGAACGAAGCGGAGTTCGATAAGTTTGCGGATGAATACGATGCCATGCATGCTGCTGGTCTCGCCGTGTCCGGTGAAGGGCCAGAGTATTTTGCTGAATACAAGATAAAGGACATCGCTTCCAAATGTGCCCAATTTCTTGCGCTCAATCCGGAAAAGAAAATTCTTGATTTCGGCGCAGGCATTGGAGGATCAGTTCCGTTTGTGCATAAGCACATTCCCGCAGCGGACCTTACCTGTATCGATATATCGCGGCGCAGCTTGGCCCTTGCGGAAAAAAGATTTCCCTCACAAGCGCAATACGTTCACTTCGACGGCCAGCGGATTCCGTTTCCATCAGACCATTTCGACATAGTCTATGCAATGTGTGTGTTTCATCACATTCCCCATGAAGAGCATGTTGCGCTGCTTCGAGAATTGAGACGAGTCATTCGACCCGGTGGCGGCTTGTTTGTGTTTGAGCACAACCCTTTAAATCCATTGACCGTTCGTGTCGTTAACAATTGTCCCTTTGATGAAAACGCCAAATTGATTCATTCAGCTACCATGAAGAACCGACTGACGGCAGCAGGGTTTAGCAAGATCAAGATTTGCTACAGGGTATTTTTTCCACACCTCTTCCGTGCCCTCCGGCCATTGGAAGCTCGGCTAGGCTGGCTCCCCCTGGGGGGGCAGTACTACGCTCTGTCGGTTAAATGAGAAGCGGGAAATTTCTTCAGTTTGGAAAGTTCCTAAGCGTAGGTCTTGTAACTACGCTCACCGGCTTGGCGGTGATATACCTTGCAAAATGGTATTTCCATCTTGGAAATGTGACGGCCAATGCGCTTGGGTATGCGATTGGACTGGTACTTGGTTTCATTCTCAATAGTCGCTGGACATTTGCATACCGCGGTCCAAATACTTCGGCGATCGTCAAGTTCTTGTTGGTTGCACTGTTTGCCTACTGCATGAATCTGCTAACAGTCTTGATAGCGATCCATTTGATTGGTTTGAACGATTATATTGCACAAGCAATGGGAATACCACCGTATACATTAACATCATATTTCATGAGTAAATATTTTGTTTTTCGTGTCAATTCTTCACCTACGAAGAAATACTCAGAATAATAAAACTCACATGATTTTCCATATTTTAAAGTAATTCATAATGTTCGGTGTCAGAAGCAAATCAACCCGGCCAAACAACAACCTTGCCACGATATTTCTTGTCCTAGCTATGTTGGGGCTGATCATCAGAATAGTTAATATGACTAATCCGGATTGGGACGGATTGGATGAAATGAACTATGCGTTGGTCGCTCGAAGCCTCATGTCTGGTGGCCTACCCTATCACGGCGCATTCGATCACAAGCCGATTGCACTGTATTATATTTTTGCTCTGTTTTTTCAAGTTTTCGGCTATACGTTAACTGCAATTCGATTGATGCCGTTTGTGGCTATCGGCTTCACAAGTTGGTTTCTTTTCGGAATAGCAAAAAAGCAGCTCCAACCACAACAACACTATGTCGCGTTTTGTGCCATATTATTTATGGCAACGTGCGCCAGCTTTGGCAATACCGGCCAAGCCAGCAATACCGAAATATTACAAATGCCAGTATTTGCCGCCTGGTGGCTGGCAGCATTGAATAACCCCGAGGCTAGCTGGCGCAGACCGTTACTCATGGGAGCGCTAGCTGCCGTTGGCGCACAAATCAATTATCTTGGTGGTTTCGTGCTTGTGACATCGACCGCGCTGATACTTGCATGGCCTCTGTTGATTCGCCCCTCACGTCCCACATTTCAAATTTTTTTAGTGGAAGGCTTAATGTCACTCGGCTCGTTTTTGGCGGCGGCTCTTATTATTTTGACGCCATTGATAGCGGCCAATGATCTCCCGCAATACTTCCGCATGCAATATGGTTTTTTGAGCGGATATCCAGGTCATTTGAATAGCGACAAGCTGGTGCGGGCCGGGCTTTCCATTTTGATCTCGGCCATTTTCTTTCTCGCACTGATTGGGTGCATCGGTTGGCACGAAAGATCATTTCGGAGTTTTTCACGCGCGTCAGTCAAACTATTAGCGCAATTGGCCTTCGTCGTTGCAATAACTTTGTTTTCTATTGGCTTAACCAAACGCCTGTATCCTCATTATTTTAACCTCCTGATTGTGCCATCAACGCTCATTTTATTGGTGTTGCTTGCTAGTGCGAGTGAGCGGTCCATTCGCGGGTTTACTTATCTGGCCGGAATTTTTGGCATGCTACTGCTAGTCAGGGGTGCCTGGGATGTTTATTTAAAAGATTGGCATGATGATTTTAAACAACGACATGAGATTGCACAGCTGGTTGCAGAAATTAGACACCACGCACAACCCGATGATCGTGTTCTATTATTAAACATGAACCACACACTTTATTTTTTAACAGACGTTACGCCTGCGACACGCTTTGTTTTTAAAGGCGAAATATTTATGGACCGGTTTTTGTCGAATATTGGAAGCACCCCAGAAGAGGAAGTGATTACAGCGGTAAAGAACAGGCCAGTATTTGTGATGGTGTGTTTTGATGATATTGCGACTATCTATCGACCAACGATTGAAAATGTTTTGGCGCCCAACTACAGGATGCAATCCCTTACTGGATATAACGAGTGTCGGAATTTGCGAACTTACTCGTTGATCAAGAAATCGGTGTTGTAGTCGGATAATGCCGCTGAGCCCTTGATCGAGGGTTTGCCACCCGATTTACCGTTCTATCTGCGAGGCCCACAACAGGAGTCTTTCCCAGGATTTACCTCACAACCACAACCAAGGAGTGAGTCGCCGGGCTACGCTGCGTACGGTGTCTTTGGTGACCTGGGATTTTGACCTGTAATCGCGTTGATGCCGCCCACTGATTCCCTGAAGTTTTGGCTGCAAAGGAAATCTCTTAACGAGCCGAAGATCCGTGGAATGTTGTAACACGAGCTGATACATGAAGGAGGCATCAAAACCCGTTTCATGCGTTCGCCATTGATCACGAAAAACAGTGTCGTACGCCTTTCTGCGAAACGCGAATACACGAAGATCCATATTTTTGTGATCAGTCCAACTACCGGAGCCGACCCAGGGCAAGTTGTGAAGGTCACACATTAGGTCGAATTGCATGCGCTGACTGTGATGGATCATTTCCGCGAGATTGAGGAATTTGAGACGGCCAGTAGTTTTCCAGACAATATCGTGAGCTTGGAATAGAGTACTTGCCGCCAGGCCATGGTCTATCAGCTTGAACTCGCCATATGCCTTTCCCCGCTCAACGGGGTGACTATTGCCGTCAAAAGTTTGAAATTCAACACGTTTATCATGAGGAAGATCGCGAGCCAGCTGAATCAACGACGTCAAGTCACCGTTGGTATTGTCCACGAATAGAATGCGATCAATAGCGTGAATCGGTAGCGCGAGGTAGAAGCGCAGCGCGTCGTGATAATCTTTCAATCGATCGGTGGGGTCGTTTCTGGCAACCGCCATTTGCGGCGGGTTCAGACAGGCTGTCATGATCAACCCATGACTTAGGCCGGCTCGGGTTTCGTCACGTTGACTACCATCAACGCGATAATAGAAATCAGTCATGGTTTATCTTCTTTGATGAGGGTGCTTCTGGCATCTTTAGTTCTCTCGACAAGCGCTTGGCCAAAATTAAAAAAACTTCATTCGACACCCTACTGCGAAAATTACGGTGATGTCCATGCAACTCCGTGTGCCAGGAGAGCAGCAAGAATTCAAGCCTGAGCCAGTTAAGGTACGGAACCGAAACAGCGGGCCCTGTGCGCAGGTAACCTCGCCAAAACCCCTGTTCAAACCACTCGCGAAAGGGCAGCAGATACAAATAGCGTGGATGAAGCGTCAGGCGACCGAGATGATTGAGAAACATGGCCACGTCGAATTCAACTGGATTTTCATGAACGAGAGCAATATCAATTCCGTAGATCTTTTTTTGAGTCAAGATGAAATTGTCAGATTTGCAGTCGCCGTGCAACCAGGAATTAGCAACGTCATGGCCGGCCAGACTTGGAGCAGTCCGCTTTAATAAGGAAACTGCCTTCAAGAATGTTTCGCCGGGAAGTGCCGTTCCACTCACCTCGTCCAGCACAGCCATGCGGTGACTCAGGTCAATGGGTTGATGCCGAAGAGGCCCCGCACTATGAAAATCTCCCAGCCACGCCCCGGCGCTCTCGAACCAGTCATGTCCTCTCAAAAAAACCGACGGGTCCCGCATCTTCTTTGTTAGAGATTTGCCGTCCACCCACTCCATGACATAGGTTCCGAGAGCGGGAACAAGGTAAAGTGGCTTTGGGACGGAATTTGGAGCGCCGTGCTCCGACATTGCATGGGTGACGCGCTCTAACGCGCCAAATTGTGCTTGTGCCGAAATTTCATCTAACAACTGGGTGCCGGGTACCAAACAAATCTTTACAGCGCATTCGGCCGATGGAGTATTGTTCATTGTCGTTCTAAATATTTTTGAATTACTCCGAACGACAATTGGGGCCTCAAGTTTCAGGGTAAGGTCCCTGAAATGATCGGACAACGAGCTTTCTACCTGTTCAATCGTCGCCTCGAACGAGTTCAGATCAATGGGTGGTTTAGGCTGTTTCAAATCTAACGTAATAATAGTATTCACTTGAATTGAACCCAATTTGGACGCTTGGCGTACAGCCGTTTGAGAGTTTTATTTATCTCGATCCATAACGGATGACCAAATAAAAATAAAGTTAACAACCAAATTCCACCGGTCATCGCACCCCCGCCAAAACCAAACCACAGATAGTTTTGCTCCGTTATCTTATCAAATCCAGACCAGATCGCTACTGGCGCAATCGTCAAAATTGTTATATAGAAACTTGAAGAGCAAGCATTTAAAACCTCTCGCAAACGCAGATCGATAGCCTTGCTTAGGTGCCATTGGGTATAAAAGAGATTAAATAATGCCGCTACCAGCAGTCCCCAGCAGGCTCCAATCAGGCCAAATGGTATGACCACCAAGATGCCTGCGATGCGACTTAGCTGAAGGCCAATCTGCAGAACATTGGTGCGCTTTATCTCGCTACCGGCTATTAGCGCCTCTTGAGAAAAAGTGTGCACCAGCTCTATAGCGCCGACTATGCAAAGAATTTGAGCCAGCGGCACAGATGACATCCACTGGATGCCATAAATGATACGGATGGCAGAAAATGCCACGATACCGAAAAATGCCATAAATGGCCAACCGATAGCTGTTATGTACGAAATGCTAAGCAGATAGCCGCTATTCATGCTTCCGTGTAGTCGATTATTTTCCGCGAAATAGGGCATGCAAACGGGCATTATCGCGCGTAGAATGCTCCGATTGAATAGTTCTACCAGGCCATTGGCGCGACTGAATAGAGCCACGCCTGTCATATTTTGGACTTTTCCGATAATCATCTCAGGGGCGTTCTTGCCCAGTTGGCCAATAATAAAAATTCCGCTGATAAATTTCCCGAAATGAATGACGTCACCAATGCCTTTAAAGCTAGGCCATTTAGGAAAATCAGCCGGGCGGAACCATATCGAAGTACCCACCGTGACGACGACCCCTGCGAGAGACGACCATGCTAGGCTCATGTAGCTGTAGCCCCTGAAAGCAAGCACGGTTGCCACTGAAAATGTGGTCAGATTTGCCAGAGAGCTGGCGATGAATATCGGTCGAAAGTCTAGTTGGCGTCTGAAGTTGGCCATTGTAACGGCGCCGAAGGGAATGAGCAGGAAATTAAATGCCTGCACTTGCATGACAGCTTTTATTCCGGGTGATCGATAATACTCTGAAACAAATGGAGCGCAAAAAAACAGAGCTAAACCCATGAGCCAGGAGATGATGATATTGACCGTAAAGGACGCACGAATTTTCTCGGCTGTCAGAATTTTTTCTTGAATAAGATATTCAGTTACGCCGAAATCACGAAAGGTGCTAGCCACTGCCGCGAAAACAGCCGCCACGGCAAATATGCCAGTCTCTTCTGGCGTCAGCAGACGCGAGATAATCATGGTTCCAATCAGCTGCAGAGGCAGGGCTACATAACTGCTAGCGAATGAGTAGGCGAGTGAGCGTCGAACTTGTGACAAGGTCGTGTCCAATAATTTCTGTCAATTTTTTATTTATCGAGGGATGACAGATGACTGACTGACTTGGGTCAGTAATTTACCGTGGTGCGCCTTGGACACGGGTTGGGAGCGGTGAACCTGGGCGGGGCATGCAAACTACTTGGCGTCTGCAGGAGGAGCGGCGTCTGTGGCGGGCGTGGTCGCTGCACGGGTCGGCTCGGTCCATTTGCCAACGCTCTGCAACCTGTCACGCAAGGCGGTACCCGGGAACCCGAGGGCTATGCTCTTGTGCGCTTCAACCAGTGCTTTGTCATAGTTCTTGAGGTCGAAATAATGCAACCCTATGTTGTAGTGCGTAAACGCGTTGTCTTTGGCATATGTGGTGGCTATTTCCAGCTCCTTGTTGGCGTCGGCGATGCGCCCCTGCTTGCTGAGATAGGTCGAGTAGATCATCCGGACAATAACGTCGTCCGGCCGGAACCTCACGGCCCGGTCAAACCAGCACTCGATCGAATAGTGCGAGCCGTACGGTTCCGGTGTTTTGAACTTTTCACCCAAACGCATCATGGCGAGGAGTGCGCGGGGGTGGTTGGGGAAGGCCCGGAGTGTGTAGTTTAGGTCGCCGCCAATGGATCCTGTGTTGCCTCGGATGAGGGCTTCTATCTCTGGCGTGAAGTGATGTTCCTCAACAACCGGAAGCTGGGCCCTGTCAGTTCGGTAGTCGAACGGGCCATATCCATTTTTTAGGTCGCCGCACCCCGCAGCGTTGTTTTGTGCTGCAGCACTGAAGCTCGCCATGAGAGCAAACGAGGCCAACAAACACTGTGCAAAACGACTACGGTTTGAAGATATTTGAGTGTTCATGACTGTCCCGTACTTCGCCAACATTCTCAGTTGCCCTCTCACAAGCATGATCCGGTCACTGATCTGATGAATCGTGACGCGGCCGGTATTTAGAAGTCATGCCGTCCCTGACTGCCAAAGTATGAGCATACCCGTTTGCACTTTGCAATGCCAGTTCCCGAATAACCCGATACTTCAGGTTG
>JBKJKI010000086.1:0-10654 GCA_046597475.1 Polaromonas sp.
GTCGGGCTCGGCCACGGTCGTCGTGCTGGCCACCGGCAACCACACCTATTTCGGCATGCTGGCCACGCGGGTTACCGCCAGCACGCGCGAGATCAATGCCTTCCAGGCGGGTGTCAACCAGGTCAGCTGGCTGCTGATCCGGTTTGCCTTTGTCATGGTGCCGGTTGTTTTGCTGATCAATGGCTTTACCAAGGGCGACTGGCCCGAAGCGTTTTTGTTCGCCCTGTCGGTGGCGGTCGGCCTGACGCCGGAAATGCTGCCGATGATCGTCACCTCCACGCTGGCCAAGGGCGCGGTGATCCTGTCGCGCAAGAAAGTCATCGTCAAGCGGCTCGACGCCATCCAGAACTTCGGCGCCATGAATGTACTGTGCACTGACAAGACCGGCACGCTCACGCAGGACAAGATTGCGCTGGCCCGTCACACCGATGTGTTTGGCCACGAATCCGAAGAGGTGCTGGGATTTGCCTACCTCAACAGCTACTACCAGACCGGCCTGAAAAACCTGCTGGACCGCGCCGTGCTGGAGCATGTCGAGGTGCAAACCGAGCTGCAGCTGGCCGAAAACTACAAGAAGATCGACGAGATTCCGTTTGATTTCCAGCGCCGCCGCATGTCGGTCGTGGTGTCGGAACGCGAACATCACCACGAGCTGATCTGCAAGGGCGCCGTGGAAGAAATCGTCGCCGCCTGCACCCATGTGCGCGATGGCGACAAAACCCTGATGCTCGACGCCGCCATGCTGGAGCGCGTGCAGCATGTCACGCGCGAGCTGAACGAGGAAGGCCTGCGCGTGGTCGCCGTGGCGATGAAGGAAATCCCGCCCAGCCAGGACGTCTATTCGGTGGCCGACGAGTCGGCACTGACGCTGATTGGCTACATCGCCTTTCTCGATCCGCCGAAAGAATCGACCGCGCCGGCGCTCAAGGCGCTGGCGGCCAACGGCATCACGGTGAAGGTGCTGACGGGCGACAACGAACTGGTGACCGCCGAAGTCTGCCGCCAGGTCGGGCTCAGGGTCGAAGGCATTGTGCTGGGCCCGCAGATCGACGCCATGGACGACAAGGCGCTGGCCCAAGCCGTCGAGCACCACACCATCTTTGCCAAGCTCTCGCCGCTGAACAAGGAGCGCATCGTGCGCAGCCTGCGCGGCAACGGCCATGTGGTCGGCTTCATGGGCGACGGCATCAACGACGCGCCTGCGCTGCGCGCCGCCGACATCGGCATCTCGGTCGATACGGCGGTGGACATCGCTAAGGAGGCGGCCGACATCATCCTGCTGGAACGCAGCCTGATGGTGCTTGAAGAAGGCGTGATCGAGGGCCGCAAGACCTTTAGCAACATGCTGAAATACATCCGCATGACGGCGAGCTCGAACTTCGGCAACGTGTTTTCGGTGCTGATCGCCAGCGTGTTTTTGCCCTTTTTGCCCATGCTGCCGCTGCAGCTGCTGGTGCAGAACCTGCTTTACGACGTGTCGCAGATCGCCATTCCGTTTGACAATGTCGATGCCGATCTGGTCAGGCAGCCGCTGAAGTGGAACCCCGACGACATCGGCCGCTTCATGGTCTACTTCGGGCCGATCAGTTCGATTTTCGACATCACCACCTTTGTCGTGATGTGGTACGTCTTCAAGGCCAACGCCGTAGCGCACCAGACGCTGTTCCAGTCGGGCTGGTTTATCGTCGGGCTGCTGACGCAGACGCTGATCGTGCACATGATCCGCACGCCAAAAATCCCCTTCATCGAAAGCCGCGCCGCCTGGCCGCTGCTGGGCATGACGCTGCTCATCATGGCCGCCGGCGTCTTTTTGCCGATGGGGCCGATTGCCAGCTACTTCAAGCTCGAAGCGCTGCCGCTGGCCTACTTCGCCTGGCTGGCAGGGATTTTGCTCAGCTACGCCGTGCTGACGACGCTGATGAAACGCTATTACATCCGGCGCTTTGGCTGGCAGTGAAGCGGCCGTCAAACCTTTTTTCCTGAAAGACCCGCGTCATGGATATTGACCCCCTTGAGTCCGCCAATTCGGCCGAACCCGACGACTCCGCGTTTAGCCGCTTTCGCAAACTGAACCAGTGCGTGGCCATCACGGTGGCGCTGCTGGCCACCTTCATGGGCATCTGCAAGGTCAAGGACGACAACATCGTCCAGTCCATGCAGCAGGCGCAGGCCAACAAGATTGACCACTGGAACTTCTACCAGGCACGCAACATCCGCGAGGAAGTCGCCAAGGGCACGCTGCTGCAACTCCAGCTGGCAGCGCCCGCCGCGCCAAGCCAGGCCTACCAAAGCGCCATCACGCATTACGCGCAACTGGCGCAGGAGCAGGCCCAGAAGAAAAACGAACTGAAGGCCCAGGCCGAGCAGGACTAGAAAGACTACGACGCCGCCAACTTCCGCGATGACCAGTTCGACCTGGCCGACGCGCTGCTGGCGATAGCCATTTCGCTGCTGGCGGTGACGGCGCTGACCCATTTCTGGTGGCTGTACTTCATCGCGCTGGTGCCGACGGGTTTTGGCGTGCTGATGGGCTTGGCGGGGCTGGCTGGGTGGGGGCTTCACCCGGATGTGCTGATCCGGCTGCTGTCTTAGGTTTCTCGATTGAAAAGTGGCTTATGTCCAGTCATTACGGGCTTGGTTTGCTATTGAATTCATAGTTTTATTGGCTTCTCGCAGGCTTGCTGGCCGGGGGTAGCCCGGCGGCTACTCACTTTTCTTTGCTTCGCCAAAGAAAAGTAAGCAAAAGAAAGGCGACCCTGGTGTCTGCGTCCCTTCGCTTCGCTACGGGCAGCCTGCGGTGCGCGCTTCAGGCGGGGTCCGCGCAAACTCGCTTCACTGCGTTTCGCTCAAACAGTGCGCGGCCCTGATCCGCCTGAAGCTGTGCTCCTCGGCGCAGACACAAGGGGTGGGAGCGGACAGCCAGGCAGCCAAATACCGAAGTCCACAAGGACACGCCACGGCGTGTCCTTGCTTGTATTGGGTTTGGGTTCTTGTCTTTGGTTTCCGATCCCGACAGTCCCGTTCTGGCCGGGCCTGTGATGTGCTCAAAAAGCGGGATCAGGGCCGCACACTGTTTGAGCGCAGCGAGTTTGGGCGGACCCCCGCTTTTTGGGCACAGCGCAGGTTGCCCGTAGCGCAGCGTAGGGACCCGGACAGCCGGGTCGCCTTTTCTTTGGTGACTTTCTTTTGGCGAAGCAAAAGAAAGTTACTCGCCGCCGGGCGACTCCCGGCCAGCAACACCACGCAGCGCGAACAGAACTATGAATTCAATAGCAAGGTATGACCGTATTCATTGGACAAGAAGACTGAAACACCAAAAATACACTCAAAAACCGAAGATTCAAGCCCTTTCGTCACCCGACCGGGCCAGGTTCAGGGCCAGCAGCCGCTTGAGGATTTCTTCGTCGGGCATCTCCGGCGAATAGTCGGCCCAGCCGTAAGCAGCCGCCACCGCAAGGTCCAGCGTCTTGTGCGCGGCGTCCAGCCAGGCTGGGCGCTGGTTGTAGAGCTTGGTCAGCGTGCGCTCGGCCAGCTCTTTTTCATGGCCCAATTTGGGCAGGATGCGGTCGGGGTAGGGGCTGGTTTCCATGCCCAGCGGCACGACCTCGGGTACCCGCTGCGTCCACTCGGGCGGATTGAGCCAGGCTTCGCGCAGCTCGTTGAGGCGCTTGGCGGCGACGGCGATGGACTCGGCGGCAGCGCGAGGCGCTATATGTTTTGCAGCCACTGACAGCCGCCCAGCATGGTTCAACGCCTGATTTGACTCTGAAATCCCGACCGGAATCAGCGCCCCGCCAGCCACCGCTTCGGTGCGCTGGTGCGCGGTATCCAAGGGTGTGAGGCCGGCAGGGAAAGGGAAGGTTTCAAAGCAGGTGGTGGGGGTGTAGCGCGGCCGGTCTTCAAGCGAGGTGCCCATGCGAAGCGACCAGAGTTCGTGGAAGCGGCTGTGCAGCAATCCGAAGGTCGTATCGTCGGCCCGGGCGAAGGTGATCAAGGCCTGGTCCGGTGAGGTGGTAATCGGCAACCAGACGAAGAATCGGTGCTTTGAATGTGCGACGGTTGCGATGAAACGGGAAACTTGCTTGAGAGCGCTGCGTAAACCCGGACGCGGCTCTGCAAAGCGCCACCAATACTTTCGGTAAGCCTCGCGATTATTCTTCACGCGCTCCGGTTTGACGACCACCTGCACATAAGAAAATGGCCGCTCATAGAGCGCGGCATCGCCTTCGGACATCTCGTTGCCAAAGTCAATAATCCATTGGTGCTGCGGCCCACGGCTGAGTTCAAAGCCATTTGCCCATGGCTTGAGCACGTCGCTATTGGGACGGCCATGCGGGTTGGGCAGACGCAGCCAGTCGCGGGCGAGCTTTGCGTCAATCTCGAACTTGGCCTTCTTGGAAGCGCCCTGAAAGCTGGCGCTCATGTTCGAGGCCAGTGGTTGCGCCATGCCAAGATTCAACGAATCGCCCGCTACGCCGGGGGCCGTGAGGTCAGCGTAAATTTGTGGCACATCAGCGCCATTGAGCCGCGCACCGCTGCCATGGCCAAAACTGACCAGCGACACACGCACGGCAGCGCCCTCGTTGACCCACGCTTCGTCGCTCCACGCATCGAACACGGCGCTTCGTTCCACGATGGCGTTCAAAACCTTGCGGCTGGCGCCACCGCGAATCGAGTTGGTGGCTACCAGACCCGCAGCTCCAAGACCATTCGTCTCAATCGCCTTCAACGCCCTGGCAAACCAGTAGCACACCAGATCGGCACCGCCCGGCACGCCCGGTGCATACACCGCATCCAAAGCGCGGGTGTAGTCTTCACCCAACTCGCGGCGCTTGCGGCTCACGCCCAAAAACGGCGGATTCCCGATCACCACGCTGGCCTTGGGCCAAGCAGCTTCGGTAGCCTCACCCGCAGCGCCAAAGGTCAGCAGCGCATCGCGGCACTCGATATGGTCCAGCGGCTCCAGCACCGGGTTGGTCTTGAACTCGTAGCCGTGCAGCAGCCGCCATTGCAGCTCGCCAATCCACACCGTCACACGGGCCAGTTCGGCGGCGTATTCGTTCAGTTCGATGCCGAGCATGTTGTGCGGGCCGGTCACCAGGTCGGCCTCGCGGTCCAGGCCCAGGGCGGCGGCTTCGATGTGACTCTGGTGCTCTACGTCCTTGAGCGCCTTCAGGCCGAGGAACAGAAAGTTGCCGCTGCCGCAGGCCGGGTCGAGCACGCGGTAGTTTTTGAGCTGGTCCAGCCAGCCGATGAACCGGACCTGCGCGGCCTTGTAGTTCTTGTCGCCTTTTCGGGTGCTTTTGGCCAACAGCCCTTTGAGTACGGCCTTATGTCGCTCCCAAATTTGCAGCAGCGGGCGCTGCAGCACGGGCTCGACGATGCGCTGGATCGTGGCCGGGTCGGTGTAGTGGGCGCCGAGCTGGCTGCGCTTGCTCGGGTCCAAACCACGCTCAAACAGGGTGCCGAAGATGGACACGTCGATGGCGCTCCAGTTCAGGCTGGCGGCATTGCGCAGCTCGGTCATGTCAAGCACGGTGAGCGGCGGCACCTTGACTTTTTTGAACAGGCCGCCGTTGAACCAGGCAATGTCATCGTTGCCGTAGAGCCCGCCGTCACGCATCACGGTAAACAGGTTGCCCAGCCCGAGGGTGAGCTTTTCGCTGGTGAGCTTGCGGTTGTTGACCAGGCCTTCAAACATGCGGCCGGGCAGCAGGCCGACGTCTTCGGCAAAAAAGCAGAACAGGCATTGCGTGAGGAAGTGGGCCACTTCGTCGGCATGCGTCTGCCAGCCCTGGGCGTCATGCTCCCTGGCGGGGCCGCGCTTGCGCAGGCCCTCGGCCAGGGTGGCAAAGCTGCGCGCGGCCAGCTCGGTAATGTCGCGGCTGGTTTTTTGCGGCCGAAAGCTCTCGGGCTCCAGCCAGATGCGGCGCAGCAGCGCCTGGCTGGCGGGCTGGTCGAGCGCGGCCAGCGGCACGTTGAAGGTTTCGGTCGGGTGACCGGTGAACTGGGTGTGGATGCGGATGCTGAGGCGGTCGCAGACCACCAGAATCGGCGGATTGCTCAGCGCCAGGCTGTAGCTGAGCAGCTGCTTGAGCGCGGCGTCGAGGTTTTTGCCGGGGGCCTTGTTTTCCCAGGCAAAGGCGCCCTGCCTGAACACGTCGGCGTAGCCGGTGCGCCCGCCAATGACACTGCCTTTTTCCTCGAACAAGTAGCCCGGCTCGCTGCCGGGCTTGGGCACGGCCAGCAGCTCGCACAAATCAAGAAAGTGGCTTTGCGCGCCCTGCTCTTCATTGAGGTTGAAGGCGGGGCCGCCCGGACCCCATTTCTGGATGAAGGTTTGGGGGGTCATGTGGTGGCTGGTTGGGCTTTAGGATGTGGCAAACAATAACTTCCCGTCATTCCCGCGAAGGCGGGAATCCAGCAACACGGGTTGAACGCTCAAACGAGTCTGGATACCCGCCTTCGCGGGTATGACGCAGGGAAGTTATTACTGCCCGCATCCTTAGTAGCCGCGCAACATGAATTCGATAGCCGCTTCAGCCATCGATTGCTGTGAAGGCCCGAGGCGAACCAGGGGGTTCCGCAGGAGCGCCGCTGGGACGGCCAGCAAGTTAGGGGTGTCCATCACGTAGTTGGCGTCGTGAATGTTCAAAATACCCTGCGCACGGTTAACAAGCGGCTGTCCAGGCTTTGCCGCCAGCAAGGGAATGCACCAGCGGGTAGCCGTGCTGACCAGGTCGCTTTGCACGTCAAGGTAGTAGGCATGGCTGGCACGCGGATTGGGATTGCGGTAGATATCGAAGCGGGGCATGTGGGTCCGATATCTCGTTAGCCAGGCAGGGCATCAGGGTTGCCGGCCAGATACTGCTGCAGTTGCTCGGCAGCCGTTCCATCCTCTGCAATACGCTGCGCGTAGGCTTCAAGCGCGACGCGATTGTCGAGCGCCCACTGAGTGCATTGCTCGTAACCTCCTGGCGGCAACCAGCCGTCAGCCACCGTCACAGCCCGTGGCTCCGACGCTCTGGCCTGTGGCACCGCTTTCATGGGAATGAGTTCAAACCGTTCGTCAGGGTGAACGATCACGTCAAACAAGCGCCCCGCGTATTTTTTACCCAGCGAGATCTGGCCGCTGGCGCCGACTTCCTTGAGCATGATGACTCCTTGCGAATATTCATGCCATCATGCGGCATGAATATTCGGGTGTCAAGCCACGGGGCGGAAGACTCTCAGCGCTTGAGCAGCGCCTTCAGCACGTTCTGCACGCGCCTGGCATTGCCGGCGTCAAAGTCACTGGCCAGCACCCTGGCGGTGTCCTCGCCCCAGGTTTCGCTGGGCGTCGGTGCGTTGCGCTTGGTCAGCAGCTGCAGCTGCATCATGCGGCGGGCGCTGATGTGTTCGGCGGGTGTGGGCAGTTCGGCGGCCATCTCAAGGCGCAGCAGGGCTTCGGCAGCGTCTTTGCCGGCGGGCGCGCTGACGGCCTGGACCCAGCTGCTGCGCACGGCGGGCGTGACCTGCTTGCCCAGCTCCTGGGCGGCGGGCAGCAAGGCCGGGTCGCGCTTTTCCCAGGCGGTGAGCAGGTTGGTCAGCACTTCGCCGTGGGCCTGCATGGCGAGCTTTTTCAGGGCGTGATTGGCGGCCTCGAAGGCTTCACGCTGGGCGCGGAAGGCGGCGTCGCCCAGGCGCGGGCCGCGCTCTTCAAAGGCCGGGCGGTCGCTGAAGCGGCCGCCGCGATCACCACGGTCCTCGCGCTCGGCGCGGTAGGGCTCGAACTTGTTGTCGGTGCTCTGGCGCGGGCCGCCTGGCTTGCTGCCGGGACGTGAATCCTTGCGGTCGCCAAATTTGCCGCCACGGCCTGCGCCTGCGGGCTCGGCCTTGCGCATGCCGGGGCGGTCGTCGCCGCGCATGGCAATGACGGGCTTGGCCGCCGGTTTGGGCGGTGCTGGTGGCTCGGCCGGGGCCGAGGCGGGTTCCGCGGCTTCGGCAAACTCGGCCTCGGCGGCTGACGCCTGGGCGGCGATTGGGTCGGCCTGGCTGGCGGCTTCTTCTGCTATTGTTTCTATAGTGGGTGGCACCGATGCATGCTGGGTTGGCGGCTGATTTTCATCAGAAACAGGGGCTGATTCGGCACTCGCGGCCTGCGCCACGTCGGCGTGCTGCCTGGCTTCGGCAGCGGCGGCGGCCGCAGCGGCAGCCACCGGAATCTGACCGCGCACGGCGGCTTCGAGCGCCTTGGCCGCGGCGTGGATTTTTTGCGCGTCGCCGCTGGCCGTGGCCTGCTCGACCGCCTTGGCGGCTTCAAGCACGTAACGGTCATGCTCGCCCAGGGCGGCTGCGGCTTTTTCGCGCTCGACCGTCTTGCGCTGGAAGGCGTCGTCAATCGGCTTGCGGAAGGCGTCCCAGAGCTTTTGCTCCTGCTTGCGCTCTATGGGCACGCCTTGCGCCTCATGCTGCCAGCGCTGCTGCAGGCTCTTGACGGCGTCAATGCGCAGCTGGGCTTCGGCGCCTAGCGCCTGCGCCTCTTCAATCATGGCCTTGCGGCGCGCCAGGCTTTCGGCGCGGGCGGCGGTCAGGCCCGCATCGGCCTGGTCCATGGCGGCTTTCCAGAGGGGCTGGATCTCGGCAAAGGCTTTTTCGCCGAGGTGGCCGGCATCGCGCCATTTGTCGACAAAGCCGTTGAGGCTGCGAATCTGATGCTTCCAGTCGGTGTTGCCCTTGTTGGCTTCAGCCCAGGCCAGCACTTCGTCGATCAGCACGCGGCGCTCGGCCTTGACGACTTCGGTCTGTTCCTTGACTTTTTCAAGCCAGGCCTCAACCACTTTGTGGGCTTCGTTGCAGGCGTCGTCAAAGCGCTTCCACAGCGCGTGGTTGGGCGTGCCGCCCTGGTCGCTGGTCTTCCACTGCTCGCGCATGATGCGCAGCGCGTCCTGCTGCTTGCGCCCGCCCAGCGGCTTGGCGAGCAGCGCTTCGGCCTTGACGACCAGTTCCTCGCGGATCTGGTCGGCACGCCAGCGCTGCCAGCCTTCAAGTTCACCGGCGGCGGTCAACGCGGCATGCGCGGCGGCTTCAAGCTTGCTGTCGATGTTGCGGATGTTGTCCTTCAGTGCCTGGCGCAGGTCGGCGGCCACCTTGGGCGTGGCCTTGCCGTGGCCTTCAGTGACTTCGTGCTCCAGTTTTGCGAGCGCTGCCTGGACGATGGCCGAGGATTTCTCGCGCAGGTCTTTCAAGACAGCGGGGTCGAGCTTGGCCTTGGGCGCACGTGCCGACTGCTCGCCGGCTTGTTCAGACTGTTGCGTCGGCAGGCCACGCGCGGCGCGCAGCTCGTCGGCCCACACCGGCACGGCGGGCAGCGGCGCAGTTGCATCTTCGGCGGCCTTGACGGTCAGGGCGAGCGCGCCCTGGAAGGCCTCCCACACGGCCAGCAACTGGCCGCGCGAGGCGTCGAGCAGCGGCGGAAACTTGGCGTCGACGCTGGCCCAGTTGGCGTCTTGCGTGACTTCATCGGCTTGGGCCTGCCAGTGCGCCACGTCGGCGGCCAGGGCTTCGAGCGCGGCCTGGGCATCGCGCCAGGGCTTGATCGACAGCACTTCGATGCGCTGCGCAATCAGCACGGCGGCTTCGCGCTGCACCTGGGTGCGGTGCTGCAGGTCTTCAATCGTCTTGACGCGGTCGGCGAGCTGCGCTTTCAGGCCGGCTAGCGGCTCCTTGGACAGCGGCGCGCCGGCCTTGGCGGCATCGCGCTGCCAGGCCAGGGCATCGGCCAGGTTCAGCTTGGGCAGGGCCAGCAAGGCCTTGGCATTTCGGCCCACTCGGCGGCGGCGGCTTCCTGGCCCCTGCTGCGCTTGATTTCGTCGAGCTTTTCCTTGAGCGGCTTGGCCGCGCCCTTGTCACGGTTGGCGAGGTCTTTGTAGACGTCGGCCATCTGTTCGGGCGTCGGCTCGGTGGCCAGCCACTGGCGGATGCGCGCGGCGCGCTCGCCCGAAGTGGGGGCGGAAAAAGCACCGCCGGTCAGCCCGTCCAGCGGGTGCGCATCAGCGCTTTTGCCCGCACTGGTTTTGACGGCTGAGCTGCCGGCCGGCGTGGTTTCGGCTTTGGATGATTTGGACAAGGGAAAGCGCAACATAGTTAACAATCATTTCGAAAAAAAGCAGCCTGAGACAGCGGATAAACCGGATACCGGCGGCCCTGAAGCGGGCGATGCACGGGCTTCTGTCAGCGGGGGAATTCGGGCCATGCTGAGCCAAGGCCCGGCTACCCGCAGCTTTAAGGAATTAAAGCAATCCTGCTATTTTCGCTGTTTTTAAGGCATCGCCAAATTAAGTTCGGCGCGCGGGGTCCATTTGGCCTCTGGCGGCACGGCTTTGACGGCACCGAGGAACAGCCTTTCGGTCGGTAAATCACGCGACGCCAGGTAGTCCCTGACCGCCACGCCGCGCTGCACCGCGAGCTCGTGCATGGCGTCCTCGTCGGCCTTGATGCCCGCCAGCAGCAGCTTTTCCATCTCGGGCACGGGCTGATCCTTGGTCAAACCGATCAGGTTGCGCGGCTTGGGTAAGTCGGCGCGCTGGTAGACCTGCTTGAGCAGCGCCGGGTATTCGGCCGGGCTGACGCTGACAGCCCCGGCCTTCTCCCCCTCCTTCGCGCCCTCCTTCAC
>JBKJKI010000269.1:0-24118 GCA_046597475.1 Polaromonas sp.
CTTGCTACTCTTAAAATAGCAAGTAGTTCTTGTGCCTTGAGCGCCAGCTGTACTTCAGAGCCCGTGGCGATGATGACCGCCTGGGCTTTCTTGTTCAGCCCGACCTCGCTCGGCTCAGACAGCACATACGCACCTTTGCTGATCTCGCCCAGATCGCCCTTGGGCGCATAAGGCAAATTCTGGCGGCTCAATAGCAGCGCGGTTGGCTTGGCTTTGTTTTGCAGAGCCACCGCCCAAGCGACGGCCGTTTCAGCCGTGTCGCCAGGACGCCAAACGTCCAGATTGGGAATCAAACGCAGGCTGGCGGCGTGCTCAATCGACTGGTGGGTCGGGCCGTCTTCGCCCAGGCCGATCGAGTCGTGGGTGAACACATGGACCACGCGCCGCTTCATCAGTGCCGCCATCCGGATCGCGTTGCGGCTGTAGTCGCTGAATGTCAGGAAGGTGCCGCCGTACGGGATGTAGCCGCCGTGCAGCGCGATGCCGTTCATGATCGCGGCCATGCCGAATTCGCGCACGCCATAGTTGATGTGGCGGCCGATTTTGCCTTCTTCCGTCAGCTTGACGTCGCCCGCGCCGTCGAAGCGTAGCGCCGGGGTGCTCTTGGTGTTGGTCAGGTTGGAGCCGGTCAGGTCGGCCGAGCCGCCCAGCATTTCCGGCAGCGCCGCGGTGAAGGCTTCCAGCGCCAGTTGCGAGGCCTTGCGCGAGGCGACGGTTTCGGCCTTGGCATGGGCGGCGACGGCGGCGTCCACCGCCACCTGGGCGAAGTTGCGCGGCAACTCGCCCTTCATCCGCCGGGTGAACTCGGCGGCCAGCTCCGGATGCGACTCGCCGTAGGCGGCGAAGCGCTTGCTCCAGTCGGCTTCAGCCGCCTGGCCCTTGGCCTTGGCGTCCCATTCATCGTAGACGGCCTGCGGCAGGTGGAACGGCTCGTACGGCCAGTCGAGCGCGCTGCGGGTCAGGGCGACCTCGTCGGCGCCGAGCGGCTCGCCGTGGGCCTTGGCGGTGTTGACGCGGTTCGGCGAACCCTGGCCGATGTGGGTCTTGGCGACGATCAGCGTCGGTCCGGTGCTGCCGTTGCTGGCGCTGCGGCGCGCGTCGGCGACGGCGCGGTCCACGGCCTCGATGTCATGGCCGTCGATCGGGCCGATCACATTCCAGCCATAGGCCTTGAAGCGGGCCGGTGTGTCGTCGATGAACCAGGGCGTGACCTGGCCGTCGATCGAAATGCCGTTGTCGTCGTAGACGGCGATCAGCTTGTTCAGCTTCCAGGCGCCGGCCAGGGCGCAGGCCTCGTGGCTGATGCCTTCCATCAGGCAGCCGTCGCCCATGAACACATAGGTGTGGTGGTCGACAACCGTGTGGCCTTCGCGGTTGAACTCCTGTGCCAGCAGCTTTTCGGCCAAGGCCATGCCCACGGCGTTGGTCAGGCCCTGGCCAAGCGGGCCGGTCGTGGTCTCGATGCCGGGCGTGACGTCCACTTCGGGATGGCCGGGCGTCTTGCTGTGCAGCTGGCGGAAGTTGCGCAGTTCCTGCACCGGCAGGTCGTAGCCGGTCAGATGCAGCAACGAATACAGCAGCATCGACGCATGGCCGTTGGACAGCACGAAGCGGTCGCGGTCGAACCATTTGGGGTTGGCCGGGTTGTGCTTGAGATGCCGGCCCCAGAGCGCGGCGGCCATGTCGGCCATGCCCATGGGGGCGCCGGGATGTCCGGAGTTGGCTTGTTGTACAGCGTCCATTGCGAGTGCGCGTATCGCATTCGCCATCATTTCGTTATTGGCCATCAGGCAAAGCTCCGGGAGGTTCGGGGATCAGGGTAATCCGCTATTTTAACGGGCGACGGCCGGGCGGCCTGCATCGGCTCGCCGCGTGCCTCGGGCAAGGGCGGCTGTAAATGCTCTAAAGTCGTGTTCATGCAAAGACAGAACCGTATCGCTCACGCACGCATCCGCTCGGGTCCCGGCGCCGGGCCCAGACAGGGGCGCGCATGAGCGCCGCGCCGGGCCGCTCCCAAGCAAGCTCGCACCGCAGTGCGCAGCACGAAGCTACTCCAGTGAGCCTCCCCATCAAGGCAATGATTCTGGCGGCCGGGCGCGGCGAGCGCATGCGGCCGCTGACCGACAGCACGCCCAAACCGCTGCTCAAGGTGCGCGGCAAGGCGCTGATCGACTGGCAGGCCGAGGCGCTGGCCCGCGGCGGCTTTCACGAGCTGGTCATCAACACCGCCTGGCTTGGCGCACAGATTTCAAGCCATTTCGGCACCAAGCCCAATGACTGCGGCCATAGTTCGCTATCAATTTCATACTCTCATGAAGGCGCGGACTTTGGCCGCGCACTGGAGACCGCGGGCGGCATTGCGCGCGCGCTGCCGCAGCTCGGCGAAGTTTTCTGGGTGCTGGCGGGCGATGTGTTTGTGCCTGACTTTGCGTTCTCCCAGGCCGCCGTCAGCCGCTTCGTGGCGAGCGGCAAACTGGCTCATCTGTGGCTGGTGCCCAACCCGGCGCACAACCTGCGCGGCGACTTCGGCCTGGACGCTGATGGCCTGGCGCTCAACCTGCCCCCCGAAACCGACACGCCCCGCTACACCTACAGCACCATAGGCCTGTACCGGCGCGCCCTGTTCGACACGCTGCCCTTTGGCAATCCGCCAGGCCTGGCCGCGCCGCTGGCGCCGCTGCTGCGGCAGGCGATGGACAGGCAGCAGGTCAGCGCCGAGCTGTATGAAGGCGCGTGGACCGATGTCGGCACGCCTGCACGGCTGGCCGAACTGAATCAAGACACCCAGCACTGAAAGCTATCCGCACCATGAGCACCTCCCTGAACAACTCGCCGAATAACTCGTCGGTTTATGCCAAACGCCGCGCCGCGATTGGCCGTGCGCTGAAGGCGGCCGGCGGCGGCATCGCCCTTCTGCCCACCGCGCCCGAGGTTCAGCGCAACCGCGACAGCGACTTTCCCTACCGCCACGACAGCTACTTTTACTACCTGACGGGCTTCAGCGAATCGGGCGCCTGGCTGGCGATTGACGCCAGCGGCAAAACCGTCAAATCCACCCTGTTTTGCCGCCCGAAAGACCTGGAGCGCGAAATCTGGGACGGCATACGCCTGGGCCCCGATGCGGCAACGGCGCAGCTCGGCGTGGACGCCGCCTTCAGCCTGGATGCGCTCGACGAAAAAATGCCAGAGTTGCTGGCCAACCAGAATGCCGTCTGGTTTCCCTTTGCCACGCACCAGGGCCTTGACACGCAGGTTGACGGCTGGCTAGCCAAGGTGCGTGCCCGCGTGCGCCTGGGCGTCGAATGCCCGCGCAGCCAGCACGATTTGTGCACACTGCTCGACGAGATGCGGTTGTTCAAGGACAGCCACGAAATTTCCATTTTGCGGCGCGCCGGCAAGATTTCCGCCGCCGCCCATGTGCGCGCCATGCAGGCCTCGGCGGCGCTGCTGCGTGACGCCAAAAAGGGCGTGAAAGGCGGTCTGCGCAATGGCTTGAGGGAGTACCACCTCGACGCCGAACTGCTGCACGAGTTCCGCCGCCACGGCTCCGAATTTACGGCCTATACCAGCATCGTCGCCGCCGGCGCCAACGCCTGCGTGCTGCACTATCGCGCCGGCAACGCCGAACTCCAGCCCGGTCAGCTCTGCCTGATCGACGCAGGCTGCGAACTGGAAGGCTACGCCAGCGACATCACCCGCACCTTTCCGGCCGACGGCAAGTTCAGCCCGGCGCAGCGCCGACTCTACGACATCGTGCACGCCTCGCAGGAAGCCGCCATCGCCGCCATCCGCCCCGGCAAGCGCTTCAACGACCCGCACGACGCGGCCATCCGCATGTTGGTAGAGGGCATGCTGGACACCGGCCTCTTGTCCAAGGGCAAGCACGGCAATGTCGACGACGTAATAGCCTCCGGCGCCTACCGGCAGTTCTACATGCACCGCACCAGCCACTGGATGGGCATGGACGTGCATGACTGCGGCGACTACAGCGAACCCTCTAGCCGCCCGCGCGAGGAAAAGGATGCCACCGGCCAGAGCGTGATGCGCAAGCCCTCACGCATCCTCAGGCCCGGCATGGTGCTGACGGTGGAGCCGGGGATTTACGTGCGCCCCGCCAAGGGTGTTCCCAAAGAGTTCTGGAACATCGGCATCCGCATTGAGGACGATGCGCTGGTGACCGCCAAGGGCTGCGAGCTGATGACACGCGGCGTGCCGGTGGATGCGGATGAGATTGAGGGCTTGATGCGGGGGTGAGGGTCCAGCGGGTAGAAAGCTGCTCACTGAACGAAGCCATCGAGTTTGTGGCAAGCTTGCCGAATCGCACCACCAGGAGAGATCCAATGACGATGCCACTAGACGCGCTCGAAGCCGAGGTGCTCAATTTGCCTGCTTTGCAGCGCTCCCATCTTCTGGACCGCCTGATCGCCAGTCTGGAAACTGATCCCGAGATTCAGGAAGCGTGGACACTGGTTGCCGAGCGCCGGGATGCCGAGATTGAGGAAGGCAAGGTCACGCTGTCTTCCGGGGAATCGGTTCTGGCCCAGCTGCGCAAACAGCTTCAATGATTTACTCGCTTCACCCGGAGGCGGCGAAAGAACTGGAGGATGCTTTCACCTTCTACCGCGAGCAAGGCGGCAACAGGCTGGCTCATGCTTTCCTTGCAGAATTTGAACGCAAAATTCGGACGCGTCAGCCAACTGCATCCATCAAATCCCGACTTTGGCACACCCAGCACTGGCGGCAGACGCAGCTATCCGCTCAGGCGTTTTCCGTATTCCCTGAATAGAAATGGAATAAGGTCAGTTATTCATAGGAATTCTCCAGTGATTGAATCAGCCTCGGACGGCATCATGCCGCTGTGCACATTGCCAGCCCAACTCGGCCAGCGGACCTGCCTTACGACCGGTTTGCACCGCATCGACGGCGGCGGCATTGCCGTCCGCAGCACGCTGAGCAATGCCGTACAGGATGGCGGCCATGCGGAACAGGTTGTAGGCGAGGTAGAAGTTCCAGTGCTCAGCTGGATCGCGACGGGTGGCCTGCGCATACTGGGCGATGTACTCGGCCTCGCTGGGGATGCCGAGCGAGACCAGGTTCAGCCCGCTGATTCCGCGCCAGAGGGACGGCGGAATGTGCCAACTCATGCACTGGTAGGAGAAATCGGCCAGAGGGTGCCCGAGCGTCGACAGCTCCCAGTCCAGCACACCTATCACGCGCGGCTCACTTTGGTGGAACACCAGATTATCGAGCCGGTAGTCACCGTGCACCAGTGTCGTCTCGTCGCCGGCCGGAATGTGCTCAGGCAGCCAGTCCATGAGCCGCTGCATGGCGTTATTGACCGGTAGCGTTGACTCGCGACACTGGCGGGACCAACGTGCGATCTGACGTGCGAAGTAGTTGCCGGGCTTGCCGTAGCTTTCCAGGCCGATGGCTTGGTAGTCCACGCTGTGCAAGGCGGCAATGACGCGGTTCATTTCCCGGTAGATCGCGCCGCGTTCGGCGGGCTCCATGCCCCGCAGCGACTGGTCCACGAGCACGCGCCCGTCAAGAAACTCCATCAAGTAAAAGGGTGTGCCGACGATCTGTTCGTCCTCGCAATAGACAAGCATCCGGGGCACCGGAACGTCGGTGCCTTGCAGGGCGCTCATGATTCGGTATTCGCGGTCAATGGCATGTGCGGAGGCCACGAGCTGACCTGGCGGTTTCTTGCGCAGCACATAGCTGCGAGTACCGGCCGTGATGCGGAAAGTCGGGTTGGACTGCCCGCCGGACAGCGCAGAAATTGCGATGGCTTCGCTGCCACAGAAGCCCTGTGCGCGTAGGTACTGGGCGAGGGGCCCGAGGGGAAGCAGCGCACTCATAGCGAGCTCGCGAGATGTGCACCATCCACCGCGACTGTGGCGCCGGACATGGCTGCGCCCGCATCGGAGGCGAGTAGCAGCAGCGGTCCATCCAGGTCGGTCATTTCTCCGAAGCGGCGGCTCGGAATGCGGGCGCGCAGCTTTTGCCCGGCCTCGCTGGAGAGGAATTCCCGGTTCAGATCGGTCACAACATAGCCCGGCAGCAGCGCGTTGACACGGATGCGGTAGCGCGCCAGCTCCAGTGCCATGGCCTTGGTGGTCTGTATGACGCCCGCCTTGGAGACGGCATACGGCGCGACGCCGCCGGCCACACGCTCGCCCAGGATGGAAGCGATATTGATGATGCTGCCTCCGCGTTCGGCTGCCACCATGCGCCGTGCAGCCTCGGTGGCCACCATCCAGCTGCCCTTGAGGTTGGTGTTGATCACGCTGTCGAAGTCGGCTTCGGTCTGTTCGAGCACGGGGCGGGTCACGGTCACGCCAGCGTTGTTCACCAGCACATCGGGGCCGCCCCAGTTGGCGAGTTCGTCGAAGCAGCCGCGCACGCTGGCGCCGTCGGTCACGTCAAGCGACAGCGCGCGCGCTTCACCGCCAGCCTGCGTGATGGTATCCACCACCAACTGCAGCTTGTCCGAACGGCGCCCGGCCACCGCCACGCGCGCGCCAGCGCTGGCGAGCAACAGAGCGAAATGGGTGCCCAAGCCGCTGGACGCCCCCGTCACCAGCGCAATGCGCCCATCGAGGCCGAAACGGTCGAATGCGCTGCTGCTCATGCCGCCTTCTCCGCAGCCTGGACGATCTTGCGCGCCATGCTCCAACGGTGCACCTCGCTCGGGCCATCGTAGATGCGGAAGGCGCGCATGTCGGTGAAGATCCGCATCACCGGGGTTTCGGCCGTGACGCCTTGGCCGCCCAGAATCTGCACACAACGATCTACGACCCGCCATTGCGCTTCAGAGCACACCACCTTGGCACGGCTGGACTCGAAGCTGCACTTTTGACCTTGGTCGAGCAACCAGGCGGTGTGCCAGATGTGTAGCCGCGAGGTATGCAGGTCCATGTCGTTGTCAGCGAGCATGAAGCCCACGCCTTCATGCTCGGCCAGCGACTTGCCGAAGGCCTGCCGCCTGCGAGCGTAGGTTACTGCCAAATCGTTTGCGCGGCGTGCCTGGCCTAGCCAGCGCATGCAGTGCGTCAATCGCGCCGGCGCCAACCGAACCTGCGCATAACGGAAACCTTTGCCCACCTCCCCCAAGACATCCGTAGCCGGCACACGAACATTTTTGAAACTCAGCACGCCGTGGCCACCCGTGAAGCAGCGGTCCATGGCGTCCATGTTTCGCTCCAATGTGATGCCGGCACGGTCCATGTCGGTCAGGAACATGGTTGCCGAACCATCGTCCATGCGTGCCATCACGATGGCGTAGTCAGCGCCTTCTGCGCCGGTGATAAACCATTTTTGGCCGTTTATAACGTAGTCGTCGCCATCACGCGCCGCGGTGGTGGTCAGCATTGAGGGATCTGCGCCCGCCCCGGGTGCAGGCTCTGTCATCGCAAAGCACGAACGCGTGCGGCCCTGCACCTGCGGGCGCAGCCAACGCTCTTTCTGCGCCGCGCTGGCCACCTCTTCCATCAGGTGGATGTTGCCTTCGTCGGGGGCGTGGATGTTCAGAGCCGTTGGGCCGAGCCAGGAGTAGCCGGCTTCCTCAAATACCACCGCTTTAGCCACATGGCTGAGCCCTAATCCGCCCATTTCCAGGGACGCATGCGGGGTTAGCAGGCCAGCAGTATGCGCGCGGGACACGAGTTCCTGACGCAAGGCCTCGCTCGGGCCATGCGAACTCTGGCGCTCGTCGTTCTCTAGAGGAATCACCTGCTCGGCAATGAAGCGACGGGTGCGCTCACGCAGTTCGCAGATTTCAGGCGGTAAGTCGAAGTTCATAGTAGTTCCTGTTCCAATGCTTAATTAACTAACCTTACGCAGCCGCCCGCCATTGCTGAAGTTCAGAATAGGCGGTGCGCGAAGCGTTGATGAGGAGTTTTAGCCTCAGGGCAAAGGGATTGATCTTGTTTTTGATGCTCAGGCATTCGAGTTTGAACACGGCGTAAATCGCCATGAAAACGTGGTTGCTTTGGGTTCTCACCGTTTGCGTCGGTGACTTGGCCAGGTTGGCATTGGACTTCAGGGATTTGTGAAACACCTCCACTTGCCACCGTTTTTTATAGCTCGTGGTGATGGTGTCGTGGTCGCTAGTCAAGTCGCTGCGCTGATACCGCGCACCGAACGCCCACTGCAATGGTCAAAATGCCAGCACATCAACTCACTCTTCAATCCGTCCAGGCTTTTTCCTGAATGGTGTCGTCAAAAATCAGCACGCCCTGGTCATCTCCTACCTTTCGCATCATCGCCTTGACTTGCAGCCACAAGTCCCGGGACGTGAACTGCTGCCCTGACAAAAGCCGCGTGATCCGATCATGGCTTACCTCGCCCTCCACCATCGCCGACAACCCTGTCGCCGTCGCAGCACCAAACCTGCTCAACAAATTGTCCGTGTACAACTCCAGTTCAGAATTTTTCATTCCTGTCGTCCCCCTCAAATCTTGAGCCTATCAAATTCATTTGCTACGTAAGGTCATTTAATGACTGGTGAGTAAGCTGCTCTAAAAATAAGATTACCCCGAAATGGGAGACCGGGCACGCCGATCCCCCGCACTAAGGCTCGCGCTATTTAAAAGTTATGTCGAAGTCCAAACTCATAGCCCGTCGAGGATGAGCCGGCTGCCACTCCAGCCGGACCACCGGGAACGGCGTAGGTCGCCTTGCCCTTGTTGGAGATATGGCCAACCGTGGTGTACAACACCGATCGTTTGGACAGGTTGTAAACGTAGCCCAGCGCCAGAGAGTTGGCATCATTGCCATCAATGGAAACGCCAGCGGCGTTGCTGCCTTGCTGGTTCGTCCTGACATACGAGGCCTTGATGTCGCCAGCACCCACCTTGACAATCGCGCCCAGCAACATGTTGGTGTGCTTGGACGTCAGGTAGGAGGTCTGCGTCGCGCTCGCTGTCAGTTTGACCTTGTCGAACTGGTACGAACCCGCCAGCACATTTACCTTGAAGTCGGCATTCGCCGCCTCGATGCGCGTCGTGGCGGCAGTGGCCGAGATGTCAATCGGGCCGCCCGCGTAACCCAGGCGCGCGGCCCGGTGGCGGTAGGAGCCCTGCGCGTTGGCGCTTTCGCTGGGCGCGACCATGAGAATTCCGTAAAACCCACCCAACGTAGTGGGGGTGAAGTACTGCAGGGAATTGTTGGAACGCGCGAAGGTGGTGGTGGCGGTGCCAAAGGCGCGGTTGAAAGCAGTCGACGCTGCCGCGTTGAAGGTGTTGACAATACCACCGACGCCGACATAAGCAAACGGATCGCTGGCAGCAATCGCGCGAAAGCCGGGTGTGTAGTCACGGCCCAGACGCAGCTCACCCAGGGGACTGGCCAGACTCACGTAGGCGGCGCGGTCCCAGAGCTGGTTGGCCGGAGTCGTGGTGGTTGCCCCTCCCACGCCGGTATCGGTCAGCACCGTGGACTCGAGCCAGAAACCTGCCTTCAAGCCACCGCCGAGATCTTCCGCGCCGCGCAGGATGATGCGCGAAGTCGTGTTGCCGCCACTGGCCACCGAATTTTGGGAGCCAGACGAGTTCTGCGTATGCCGAACTGCCGCGTCGACAATGCCGGCGAGGTTTACTGACGATTGGGCGGCGGCGATCGTACTCAGGCCAAGCAATGCCGTGCCTAGAAATGCGTTTTTGTTCATGCGAAAAGTCTCCAGTAGTTATGGGTAAGGGTGGGGCGGACAGGAAAAAGGTCAACCAAACTGCTGCCAGGCAGATCGTGCGGTGGTGTTTGATTGGTGAGGGGACCGGGTTTGGGCTCAGGCCCCGGGTCGGGTCAGGGTGTCAGCTGGACCGCGTGCAGAACAGGTGGCACCGGCACCCCGAGGCCACACGCGGTGTGGACGCTGCAACGCGGGTCAGTAGATCTCGAACAGACCCGCTGCCCCCATTCCTCCGCCGACACACATTGTCACGACGCCATATTTGGCACCGCGTCGACGTCCCTCCAGAAGTACATGACCGGTCAATCTTGAGCCGGTCATGCCGAATGGGTGTCCTATCGCAATAGCGCCGCCATTGACATTGAGACGCTCCAGCGGAATGTCCAATTGTTGCTGGCAATAGAGCGCCTGCGATGCAAACGCCTCGTTGAGCTCCCACAGGTCGATGTCTTCAACTTTGAGACCGTGGCGTGCGAGCAGCCGGGGAACGGCGAACACCGGACCGATGCCCATTTCGTCGGGCTGGCACCCAGCGACGGCAAAGCCGCGGAACGCTCCCAGCGGGTTCAGGTTCAAGCGCTCAGCCTCCTTGGCCTCCATCAGCACGCAAGCCGAGGCACCATCGGACAACTGCGAGGCATTTCCGGCGGTGACGTATTGGTCCGTACCATTTACGGGGATCAGTTGTGCGAGCCCCTCGTAGGTGGCGCCACGGCGGTTGCAGTTGTCTTCGCTGACGATGATTTCGCGCTGGCTTACCTGGCCAGTGGCCTTGTCGGTCACCGCCATCGTCGTGGTACACGACACGATTTCGCCCTCGTAGCGGCCGGCGAGTTGGGCTTCTTCGGTCCGGCGCTGGCTCTCAAGCGCAAACCGGTCCTGTGCTTCACGGCTGATGCTGTACCGCTGCGCGACGATATCTGCGGTCTCGATCATGGAGAGATACAGCTCGGGCTTATGCTCGTCGATCCATGGGTTTCGGCTGATATCTGGATTGACGGGCGCGCGCAAAGTGGAGATGCTCTCTACGCCACCGGCAATCATGACGGATGCGCCATCTACCATGATGCGACTCGCCGCAAAGGCAATGGCCTGTAGTCCGGATGCGCAAAAACGGTTAACTGTCGTCCCTGCGATGGAGACCGGGAGCCCGGCACGGATGATGCTCTGCCTGGCCACGTTGCGTCCGCTCGTGCCCTCAGGATAGCCGCATCCCAGAATCGCGTCTTCGATGAGCGCAGGGTCCACACCGGAACGCTCGACCGCTGCGCGCACTGCAAACGAGGCGAGGGTGCTCCCGGGGGTGATGTTGAACTCGCCTCGATGGGCCTTGGTCAAAGGGGTTCGGGCGGTGGACACAATGACTGCTTCGCGCATGACTTCTCCGGGATAGTGATTGAGAAATTTCTGACGCGCAGAGCCTTGCGATCGACCCCAGTGCCGGACGCAACTTTAATAGGGGTCCTGTGTTGCATTCGGCGACCGGTAACAATCGGCATAGGCCTTGTTCGCGTCAGTACTCCAAAAATAATAGCGTCGCTCATTTCATGTGTCTAATGAATAATATAATCATTGGCGCATGAAAGATATTCATATAGAACGCATCGACCTCAATCTGCTGGTGGTCCTGCAGACAATTTACGCTGAGCGCAGCGTTACGCGCGCTGCTGCGCGGCTCAACCTCACCCAATCGGCTCTGAGCCATTCGCTTCGCCGGTTGCGCGAGGTGCTGGACGAGCCGCTCTTTTTGCGTCATGGCTCGGCGCTTGTTGCGACACCGTTCACGCACAACCTCATGGGGCCCCTCGATATTGCCTTGCGCAATGTTCAAGCGGCCATGAATACGGCCAACAAGTTCGATCCCGCACACGACACCCGAAAATTCGTAGTGGCCATGGATGAGCGTCTCGAAGCCTTCATCCTCCCGAGCTTGGTGCAGCGAATCCTAGCCAGCGGGCCAGGCATTGGCCTCAATTCCATCCGCCTGGACCACGCCCACCTGGAAGAGTGGTTGTTGAGCGGCCGCATTGATTCGGCCGTCTCGGCAGCCGCATTGCGCCATGCCAGTCTGCGCCGAACGCTGATTTCGACCGACAGTCTGGTGGTGCTCGCAAGTCAGCAACACCCGATAGCGCAAGGCGATGCGATCAGCATCGAGCAATACCTCCAATGCGACCATTTGGCAGTGATCAACGACGGGAGCTACGCCTCTGACGAAGATATCGTTTTGAGCCGTGCCGGCTATTCACGATCGATTCGCATGCAAGTGCAGCGCTATGTCGGCGCCATGAGCATCGTGGCGAACAGCGAGTTGCTGGTGACCATGCCAAACCATTACGCGACCGTGGTGAACCGCCATGCCAGGAACAATATGTTCGCCTTCCCAATCGCGACAGTGCCTGTCGAGTTCTACCTGTACTGGAATTCGCAAGTGGAATCCGATTCGGGTATTGCTTGGCTGAAAACAGAGCTGGAACATTGCTTTCATAGCAGGATGGAGTAATACGATCACGGCTGGCGCCAGGCGCCAGCGGCTTGCTCGACCGCGCCTTCCACCACGACGGCATGAATACAGCGCAGTCTGTGTGCTGCAACCTGCGACAACGCACTGAGCGGTGTGTGGTACCCCAGCGGTCGTTCTGACCCACAGAGTACGCGACCCGCCAGTGACGCTTGCTCCTTCGACTTCATGAGCCAATTTCATGATTTCATGTGCCAATTAGTCATTGGACGAATACCTTGTCGCCACATAGTATCCACGCCGTGAATGACCTGAAATCAAGGAGCTGAGTATGGCAAACACGAAATGGGGTGCTGGGGTCGATGTCGAGGTCCACGGCAACGTGGTCGTCGTGGCGCACAATGTGCCCGAGCGACGCAACGCCATGAGCCCGCAGAGCGGCGAAGCGGTAGCCCAAGCCGTGGAGCACTATCTGTCCGACGAAAGCGTACGCGTGCTGGTGCTGACCGGTCGTGGCGGTCATTTCTGTGCCGGCGGCGACATCCATTCCATGCACAGCAGTGAAGGCGTGAGCGCAGAGACAGGCCGCAAGCGCATGCGCAACTCCTTGCGCCGCGCCGAGCGACTCTACACATCGGACAAGCCAGTCATCGCCGCGGTCGAAGGGTGCGCGTTCGGCGGTGGGTTTGCGACCGTGCTGCTGGCCGACCTCGTCGTCGCCAGCGAATCGGCGCGGTTCTGCATGTCGTTTCCGCGGGTCGGCCTTGTGCCTGACACCTGTTCGCTTTACACCCTGCCGCGCATCGTCGGCGTCCAGCGGGCCAAGGAGCTGATGCTCACCGGCAGGGAGATCGACGCCCGGACAGCGTTCGAATACGGGATCGCGCTTGAGGTCGTGCCAGAGGGCGACGCATTGGCGCGCGCCCTGGTACTCGCACAAGCCCTCGCCACGACCTCGGCGGCCGCGACCGCCATGGCCAAGACGGGGCTCAACATGTCGCTGTCGTCCAATTTTCGCTCGATGGTCGAATACGAATGCGCCGCTCAGGGCATTGCATTTTCTTCCGATTACCACCGCGAGGCGGTGGACCGTTTCAGAAGCAAACGCGAGCCGCAGTTTGGCTGGCCCAGTCAGGCGAAATTCGAAGGTTGATGTGCGAACTCAGAAAGTGCTTGTGCATTTATGAAAAGAAAAAGAACGCTGTTGTCTTCCGCACGATCAAAAGAAAAACAAACAGCTATCCCGGCGTCGCTTTCTCAAAGTGCATCAGGCCTACGCTGGCTAGTTTGAATTTGGCTGTATTTCACTCGTTAAAGGGATTTTGAAAATGTCTCAGGAAAAAAAGGCTCCCAACACGACTGGCCCGCTTGCAGGCGTCCGGGTGATCGACATGACCACCGTGTTCATGGGCCCCTCGGCCACGCAGTACTTGGGTGACCTTGGCGCCGACGTCATCAAGGTCGAGGCGCCCAAGGGCGACTCCACGCGACGTGTCGGCCCGCAAGGCGATCTGGGGCTAGGGCCACTGTTCCTTGGGCTCAACCGCAATAAGCGCAGCATCGTGCTCGACCTGAAGCAGGAATCCGGCATCGAGGCGGTGCTCAAGTTGGTCGAAACCGCCGATGTGCTGGCGTACAACGTCCGCCCCGCAGCCATGGGCCGCCTGGGGCTCGGGTACGAGCGTTTGGCCAAGATTAACAAGCGCCTGGTCTACGCCGGCATGGTTGGCTTCTCCCAACGCGGGCGCTACGCCAAGATGGCCGCCTTCGATGACATGATCCAGGCGGCCAGCGGGCTCCCGGTAGCGTTGGCCAAAGCCACTGATGGCGTGCCACGTTATCTGCCCACGACCATTGCCGACCGCTCCGTGGGGATCTATGCCTTTGGCGTGATTGCCGCCGCGCTCTACGCCCGCTCACAGACCGGGCTTGGCCAGGCGTTGGAAATTCCGATGTTCGAGACCATGGTGCCGTATGTACTCGGCGATCACCTGTACGGACATACCTTCGTGCCGCCCCAAGGCGACTTTGGCTATCCGCGCGTGATGTCGCCCAACCGCCGTCCTTACAAGACCAAGGATGGTTATGTGTGCTGTCTGGTCTACCACGACCACCACTGGAAAACCTTCCTCACCGCGGTCGGACGGGCCGATCTGCTGGTGACTGATCCGCGTTTCGAAAATATCCGCACGCGCACTGAACATATCGACGATCTCTACCAAATCGTGTCGGACGAAATGGAAAAGAAAACCACCGAGGAGTGGCGCCAGATCCTTCAAACCGGCGACATTCCGGTTTTCCCGATGCACACCTTCGATTCTTTGCTGAAGGACGAGCATTTGGCTGACATCGGCTTCTTCAAGGAAGTCGAGCACCCGACAGTCGGCAAGATCCTCGACCTCGGCGTGCCCAGCGAATGGTCGGGGACACCACCGGACAACCACCGGCCGGTGCCGCGCCTCGGCGAGCACACCGAGGAAATCCTGCGGGAAATAGGCTACAGCGACGCCGCAATCGAAGAAATGCGCAGCTGCTCGGTCATCTGACCGGCACTCATTCACGAGACTTTGTTCACTCACTGATAAACACGAAAGGCAGACAATGGAAAACAAGGAACTGTTGGTGCGCCGGGATGGCCCCGTTCTCACCCTGACAATCAACCGAGAAGAGAAGCGCAACTCGCTCAGTCCAGATGTGCTCGAAGGCATTTGCGAGCAGCTGCGGCTGGGCCAGGATGATGCCGACCTGCGCGTCATCGTGCTGACGGCCGTGGGTGAAAAAGCCTTCTGTGCGGGCGCCGACCTGGCCTCCGGCAAGGCGTTCAAGCCTGACTACTCGCAGCCGCGCAACAAGTCGCTCCCGCAGCTGTTCCGGCTGGCGCGCGAATCGAACGTACCGATCGTCGGCCGCATCAACGGCACCTGCATGGCCGGCGGTATGGGCTTGCTGGCCATGTGCGACATGGCCATTGCTGCGGACCATGCGCTCTTCGGTCTGCCCGAAGTAAAGGTGGGCGTGTTCCCGATGCAGGTGCTATCGGTGCTGCAGCACGTCGTGCCACGTCGCCGTCTGATGGAGCTGTGCTTCACCGGTGAACCGGTGTCGGCAAAGGAGGCGCTGGAGATGGGCATGCTCAACGCTGTGGTTCCCGCAGCCGAGCTCGATGCAGCGGTGCAGAAGATGATTGACCGTCTGGTGGACAAGTCGCCCAGCGGGATTCGCCGCGGCAAATACGCCACCTATGCCATCGAAGCGATGTCTTTCGAAGAATCTATCAAGTTCATGGAGAGCCAGATAGCGCTGATGTCGCAGACCGAAGACTCCATCGAAGGCCGAACGGCATTCAAGGAAAAACGCAAACCTGTCTGGACGGGACGCTGATATGACCACCAACAAAAAAACCATTCGCATAGGCGGCGCTTCCGGCTTTTGGGGCGACAGCGCTGTCGGCGCCAATCAGCTGGTTGACGCCGATATCGACTATCTCGTGTTCGACTATCTGGCCGAGCTGACGATGTCGATCCTGGCCGCCGCACGCGCCAAGAAGCCCGAATTGGGCTACGCCACCGACTTCGTCAACGCCGCGATGCGCGACACCCTCAAGCGCTGTGTGGAGCGCGGCATCAAGGTCATCTCCAATGCGGGAGGCATCCATCCCGCCGCGTGTGCGCAGGCAGTGGAAAAGCTCGCTGAGGAACTGGGCGTCAAGGTCAAGGTCGCTATCGTCCATGGTGACGACGTAATGCCGCTCCTGCCGTCGCTCAAGGAGAAGGGCATCAAGGACTTCTACACCGGCGCGCCGATTCCCGAGAAGCTGATCAGCGCCAACGCCTACCTGGGTGCCATGCCGATTGCGGCAGCCCTGGCCGCTGGTGCCGATGTGGTGATCACCGGCCGCGTTGTGGACAGCGCCGTGGTGCTGGGTGCGCTGATTCACGAGTTTGGTTGGAAGCCGGAAGACTATGACCAGTTCTCGGGCGCATCGCTCGCCGGCCACATCATCGAATGCGGCTGCCAGGCAACGGGCGGCCTGCACACCGACTGGAGAACCATCCCAGACTGGGACAAAATCGGTTATCCGATCGTTGAATGCGCGCCTGACGGCAGCTTCGTCGTGACCAAGCCGGAAAACACCGGCGGCAAGATCCTGGCGCTGGCGGTCTCCGAGCAGATGCTGTACGAAATTCATGATCCCGCAGCCTATATCTTGCCGGATGTGATCTGCGACTTCTCCGCCGTTGAAATCACACAGCTGGATGCAGAGCACGTCCAGGTTCGCGGTGCCCGTGGCAGTGCACCGACTGATGCCTACAAGGTGTCGGCCACCTACCAAGATGGATTCACGTGTGCTGGCGTGCTGGCCATCGTGGGCTTCGAAGCGGCCGCCAAGGCGCTTCGCACGGGAGAGGCGATCCTCACCCGCACCAGCCGCATGCTGAAGGAGGCAGGGCTCGGCGACTACACCGCGACGAACCTTGAACTCCTGGGCGTCGAGGAACCCTACGGAGCCAACGCGAATCCAGACGCGCAGCAGCCCTTCGAAGCGGTGCTGAAGATCACCACACGCCATACGAAGAAGGAAGCGCTCGCCTTGTTCGCACGCGAGATCGCGCCTTCTGGCACCTCGTTCTCGCCTGGCACGGTCTCAGGTCTTGCGCCGGGCCGGCCGTCGGTGTCGCCGCTGGTGCGCCTGTTCTCTTTTTTAGTGCCCAAGTCGGAGGCGTTCTCGCAGATGACGCTGGGAGACGGCGAGGCGCGGACCATCGAGGTGCCGCCCGGCCGCCCATACGACGCCAGCGCGCAGCCAGCGACGCAGGTGCCGCCGTCCTGGAAGGACAGCGCGCCTGAGCACGCCGCGGACGACGTCGAGGTGCCGCTCATCCGAATCGCGGTGGCGCGCAGCGGTGACAAGGGCGACACCTCCAACATCGGTGTCATTGCCCGCAGCGAGGCACTCTTGCCTTACATGCTGCGTGAAGTCACCGCCGAACGGGTAAAGCAGTACTTTGCCCACTATGTACAGGGTGAAGTCATTCGACACCCGGTCCCAGGCATCGATGCCGTGAACTTCGAAATGAAGCGTGCGCTCGACGGCGGCGGCCTGGCGTCGATGCGTCTTGACAAGCTTGGCAAGTCGCTGGGGCAGATCCTGCTGCGCATGCCGGTGCGCGTGCCTGCGCGCTTATTGGAGAAGAAGGCATGACCGAAGCAACTCAATCCAAATACGTGCGATCTGTACAAGGTATCGCGGGGTACTCCCCGGCCAACCATACGGGCACATCGAACCAGCGCTTGGTCAGCAGAGACACCGTGGGCGCCAAGTTCCTCGAAGTGTTGATCGGAACCATCGTCAAGGGCCATGGCGCGAGCCGCCACTTTCATCCCAACCTGGAGCAGGCAGGGTTCATGTTCCAGGGCGGAGGCATCGCCGAGGTGGGCGGGGCCGAGCGCGAGGTTGGCCCGGGTGCCTGGCGCCTCTATCCCAGGGGCACGCCGCACCGCCTCACCGTGACGAGTGACGAGCCGGTCAAGACCATCGTGATCTACGCGCCGCCCTATGCAGAAAACCGCGACGCTGTGGTGGTGTGTGAAGACAACAGCTCGCCAGGCTACGCCGCTGATTCCGCGCCGGGCGTGCAGGAGGTGATCGCCAAGCGTCCGCGGCTCGATTCGTCCAGCTATGTCGGCGCGAGCTTTGAGCCCATCATCGACGCAGCGAAATCAGGTGCCGAGCACATGGAAGTTTTTGACGTAAAGCTGTTGCCTGGTGGTGGCGCTACGAACCAGACGCTCCACGGGCTTGAGCAGGTTCTGTTTGTCCGCAGCGGAAAGCTCACTGGAAAGATCGACGGCGACCTTTTTCAGGCAGTGCCTGGCGATTTCGTGTTCATCCCGGACGGCGCTGAGCATGCCTATGCGGCGCAGGGCGATGGCGGGGCCGAGGCCTTCCTGATTCGCGCGTTCCCCAATCCCGAAAAGGAGTGAGATCATGACCAAGCTTAAAAAGCATTTTTCCAACACGCGGCGGGCTCTGGTGCTGGCTGCCCTGACGGTTTGCGCCTGTTTTCCTGGATTTGCGGCGGATTATCCGAGTCGCCCGGTGAAAATCGTGGTTCCGTTTTCAGCCGGCGCCGCCACGGACATTTTCGCGCGCAAGGTTGCAGAAAAACTGGGCGAACGACTCAAAGGCACGTTCCTGGTGGACAACATGGGTGGCGCCTCGGGTCAGATCGCGGCGGAATATGTGGCGCGTGCCAAGCCCGACGGCTACACGCTGTTCAACACCACCAACTCTACCCAGTCAGCCAACCCCGCGCTGTTCAAGAAGCTGCGCTATGACCCGACCAAGGATTTCGAGCCCATCATCCTGACCAACGAAACGGCGTTCCTGCTGGTGACGCGAAGCGATCTGCCGATCAAGAGCGTGAATGAATTGGTCGCCTGGCTCAAGGCCAATCCGACAAAAGCCAGCTATGGCTACGGCAATAGCAGCGGTGAAATCTCTGGCGCATCCTTCGTTCGCGCTGCAGGCATCAAAGATGCGGTCGCTGTGCCTTACAAGGGCACGCCGCAGGCCATCACTGATCTGCTGGGCGGCAACCTGTCGTTCATGTTCGTGGATGTCAGCGCGTCCATGGCTTTCCTGGTACCTGGTGGTCCGCTGCGCGCACTGGCCGTCACCTCGCCTAAGCGTATCGTCGCGATGCGGGAGCTGCCCACCATGAACGAGGCCATGGGCCGCACCGACCAGGACCTGGTGGCGTGGGGTGGCTTTTTCGCGCCAGCCGGAACGCCCAAGGCCATCGTGAATACGCTGAACAAGGCAATCCACGAGATCGTCAACCTGCCCGAATTCGTTGAGTACCGCAAAAGCGTGGGCGGTGAGGTCGTGACCAACAGCCCAGAAGATTTCCGGGTGTATGTAGAGAAGTCGATCAAGATCTGGGGCGCCAAAGTGCGCGAAGCTGGCATCAAGCCGCAGTAAGTACTGGACTGAGCGCGCGAACCAAAGAGGCCTATCCTATGCAGCAACTTAACGATGTTCTACGTCCCGATCGAATCCCTGTGATCGTCGGCGTGGGCGAAATCGTCGATCGGCCGGTGCTCGCCGGGGATGGCCTGGAGCCCTCGGAGTTGATGGCGCGCGCGCTCGAGCGCGCCGACGAGGATGGGCAGGGCGGCTGGCTCGCCCAGATCGACGCGCTCGACGTAGTCCATTCCGTGTCCTGGCCCTACCAGGATCCCCTGGGCGTGCTGGCGTCGCGCCTCGGAATAGATCCGCGGCATCAGAACTATGGTCCTATCGGTGGCGAGACCCCGATTCGCTTCCTGCACGAGGCTGCGTGCCGGATCGCTGCCGGTGAGAGCGAGGTCGCGGCCGTGTGCGGCGGTGAGGCAGAGTACACCGTGCGCCTTGCGCGCCGCGAATCGGTTGAACTGCCATGGAAAGAGCGCGCCGCCACATGGCAAAAACCCCGCGATCGGAGCTACCTGCACCCATTGGCGCGCGCGCATGGGCTGGATCAGCCCGTGTTCGTGTATCCCTTGTACGAGATGGCGTGTCAGGCCGCGTGGGGACAGACGCCTGCTGAAGGACAATCTGAATCTGCCGAACTGTGGGCGGGACTCTCGCGCATTGCAGCCGATAATCCGCATGCCTTTCTCCGCCAGCCGCGCAGCGCTGAAGACATCGCGACGGTTTCGCCGTCCAACCGGCCCATCGCCTGGCCGTATTCCAAGCTGATGGTGGCCAATCCGGTCGTCAATCAGGGCGCTGCTGTGATTGTCACGAGCTTGGCGCGAGCGCGGGCAGCCGGAATTCCTGAAAGCCGCTTGGTCCACATAGGACCGGGCGCGGCGGCCAACGAACCCAGGGATTGGCTGGGCCGCGAGAATTTCCGCGAGTCGCGCGCACAGGACAAGGTGCTCGGTGACGTCATGGCGCAGTGCGATTTGACGGGCGCGGGCACCGATTTTTTCGAACTCTACAGCTGCTTTCCCTGTGTGCCCAAGATGGCGCGCCGTGTACTGGACATGCACACAGATTGCCCGATCTCGGTCACGGGTGGACTGACCTTTTTCGGGGCGCCGTTGAACAACTACATGACGCATGCGGTCGCCGCGATGGTGGGCCGCTTGCGCGGCAACCCGGCGGCCTGCGGCCTCGTCTACGGGCAGGGCGAGTTTGTCACCAAGCACCATGCGCTCATGCTGGGCGGCGGCGCCCGGCCCTGGCCAGTCGAAGCGCATGCGCCCGAGCGGGCGGTGGCGCACGCCGTGTCGACGGCGGCGCCGCTCATCGCAACAGAGGCCATCGGTTCCGTCCGGGTGGAAACCAGCACGGTGCTGTTCGATCGGAACGGTGCGCCCACCCACGGCGTGGTCGTGGGATTGACCAGCGACCATGCCCGTACGCTGGTGCGTGTCCCGGCAAGTGACCACCGAAGCATCGACGCACTGATGCGTATGGACCGCTCGCCCGTGGGCCGCACCGCCGTTCTGCGCAAAGCGGATGACGGGCTACTCGAGTGCGCCTTGGATTGAAGTCCACGCGCTCGGCGCAAGGTGGCTCGCACGACCTGGTCGTACGGCATTGCATTGCATCAACGCACAAAGTGCTGAAAGAAACGGAACATGACAACAGAACTTCAACACTTAACCACATCCGACGCGGTGGTGCGCTTCGAGATCCTCAGTGGCCACACCGCGCTCGTCACGCTGAACCGTCCGGATGCGCGCAACGCCGTGAGCGTTGAGATCGCCAACGCGCTCGAGGCCATCGTCGACGCCACCGAGGCCGATCCCAACGTCCGCGCCGTAGTGCTGGCAAGCTCCCACGCCGACGTCTTTTGCGCGGGCGCCGATCTCAAGGAGGTGAACGCCGGTCGCGGCGACCAACTCTTCACCGAGCGCAATGGCTTTGCCGGTCTTGTGTTCGCGGAGCGCACCAAGCCGTGGATTGCGGCGGTTAACGGCAAGGCACTGGCAGGTGGCTGCGAACTGGTACTGGCCTGCGACATGGTGGTGGCGTCGGTGCGCGCTGCCTTTGGCTTGCCCGAGGTACTGCGCGGCCTTGTTGCCGCCGCCGGGGGCATGTACCGACTGCCACGAGTGCTGCCGCCCAACATCGCCCTCGAGATGATTGCCACGGCCCTGCCAATAGGCGGTGAGCGTGCGTTCGCACTTGGTATGGTCAACCGTCTTGTGGATCCTGAGCAGGTGCTGGAAGAGGCGCTGCTGCTCGCCAGCCAGATCGCGATGAACGCGCCACTTGCCGTGCGCGAGAGCCTGCGCGTGGCACGGGCCGCCTTCGCGCAGGACGAGCCGCACTTGCGCGCCATCACGCGCGAGGCGCGCGCCGCGGTGGTCGCCAGCAACGACTACAAGGAAGGCCCGCTGGCCTTCATCGAGAAGCGCACGCCGCGCTGGACCGGCACCTGAGTAGGGGGCCGCGCCGGTCTCTCAAAACGTCTTAAGGATGATGGGGATGAAACGCATTTCGGCCGCTTTTTATCCATGAAACTCCTTCATGACCTGTGATGATTAACCATCACTTGCAGCATGAGGGGAGCGTATCTAAAGTGAATCGAAGAACTTAATTTGGAGGCCAACGCATGAGCAGTCAAGGGATAGCGGAAGTTGAACTCGAGCGACGCGGAGGCATCGCGGTGCTGGCGCTGAACCGTCCCAAGCGGCGCAATGCCATGGACCTGGAATCGCGCAAGCTTTTTGCCGAACTGGTAGAGCAGGTGGTGCATGACGACTCGGTTCGCGTGATCGTGCTCACCGGCCGAGGCGGCCACTTTTCAGCAGGCGGCGATATCAACTCCATGAAGGGCGGCGCAATCGGTGCTGAAACCGGTCGTGTACGCATGCGCAGCGCACTGAAAAAGTCCGAATTGCTCTACAGCTGCGACAAGCCGGTGATCGCAGCTGTCGAGGGCTGCGCCTACGGCGGTGGATTCGGATTGGCCCTGCTGGCCGACATGATTATTGCCAGCCGGTCGGCACGCTTTTGCATGTCCTTTGCCAAGATAGGCTTGATGCCCGACAACCTGTGCATGTACACGCTGCCGCGCGTGATCGGTGTGCAGCGTGCCAAGGCGCTCATGATGAGCGCGCGCGAAATCGACGCCGACGCCGCCCTCGAGCTCGGTATTGCAGCCGAGATTGTTGCAGAGGGCGATGCGCTCAGTCGTGCGCTCGAGATTGCCGAGGCGCTTTCCAAAGCCTCGCCAGTGGTGAACTCCATGATGAAAACGGGTCTGAACAACTCTCTGTCGTCTGACCTGCGCTCAATGAGCGAGTTCGAAGCTGCCGCGCAAGGGGTAGCCTTCTCCAGTGAGTTCCATCGCGGCGCGGTTGAGGGTTTCCTGGCGCGGCGTCCTTCCCCCTTCAAGTGGCCGCAAGCGCTTGCACACGCAGCTCTCGTGCAAGAGTAGCCGATCCGTTGCGTTGAGGCACACCGCGCCGACCCCGGTTCAACACAAGAGACAGAACGCCTATGCAGCACCGGGACTGCACATCTTGCTCATTTCCTACAGGAGACAAATCAAATGAGAGTTTTTCAGAAAATATTGGTTTCGCTCGGCGTTGTGGCGCTGGCCTTCTCGGGCGCGGCACGCGCCGACACCTATCCCTCCAAGCCGATCCGCCTGATCGTTCCGTTTTCTGCTGGTAGCGGATCCGACAATAGTGCGCGCTACATCGCGCAGCATGTCGCCGAACGCACCGGCTGGAACTTTATTGTCGAGAACAAGGCTGGTGGCAACGGCTTTATCGGACTGGCCGAGGTACAACGCTCGCCGGCCGACGGCTACACCCTGATGTATACGGGCAGCACGACGCACGGCGTGAATTCGGCGCTGTTCAAGAAGCTTCCCTACGATCCCATCAAGGATTTCGTCGGCGTCTCGCCTGGCGCGTTTACGCCCATGGTGCTGCTGGCCAAACCGGCGTTGAACGTGAAGACTGCGCAGGAATTGATCGAGCTGATCCGCAAGAACCCCGGCAAGTTATCTGGCGCCACCGGAAGCTCCTTCCAGGTCTTGGCCATGGAGGTGTTCAAGCACGATGCAAAGCTGGACACCGTGAACGTGTCCTACAAGGGCAGCGCGCAATCCATGACTGACCTTCACGGCGGCCATGTGGATTTCACCCTGGTCGATCTTTCCGCGGGCTTGCCACTGATTAAGGCGGGCACATTGAAGGCGCTGGCCGTGACCACGCCCAGGCGTCTGACGGCCCTGCCCGATGTTCCGACCACTGCAGAGATCGGCCTGCCAGGCGTGCGCCCTATCGGATGGGCGGGTATTTTTGCCAAGACCGGCACCCCCGCCTCCGTCATGGCCACGTTGCAACGTGGCTTCACCGATTACTTCCAGACCCCGGAATACGCCGCCTGGCTGGCAGAAAAGGGCAGCTACTACACGCCGATGAACTCGCAGGGGATGGAAACCTTTGTGATCGAAGAAATCGCGCGCGCCAAAGCGGCCCTCAAACTCGCCGGCATGGAACCCCAGTAGAACGGCAACCAGCTTGCAGACTTGGCGGGGGGGTGGGGGGCGAGCAGCGAGCCTCATTGTCCTCAAGCTGCTGGTAACAAAGCTGCGCCAGCGGTGGCCGCAGGTGCGCATCGTCTTTCGCGGTGACTCGGGCTTTTGCCGCCAGCGCATCCTGAACTACTGCGAACGCTTCATCGTGGGGCTGGCGCGCAACGCCCGACTGCAGCAGATCACCGAATTCCTTGAACTGAGCATGAAGGATGCCCACGCACACAGCCAAACCAAGCAGCCCGAGCTCGGTGACTTCCAGTACGCGGCCAACACCTGGAGCCTTGAGCGCCGGGTAACTAGTGTTTAATTGCATTAATTAGCATAATTAATTATCATTGCAGCTTGCAAATAACAAGCTGGGGGTGATGATGGCTCGAGTGGCGGCGAAGGTGACGTGCAGTGATCAAGTAC
>JBKJKI010000101.1:0-11611 GCA_046597475.1 Polaromonas sp.
AAGAAGTTGACGCCGTTTGGCTTCACCCATTTGGTGACCTCCGAAAATCCGTTGAAACTGGCTTGCAGTCTAGCTTGCAGCCCGTTTACGTCGCGCTAACTGCCGAAAATAGGTTAAATACGTGCCGCCCCCCATTGGGACAATGTTCGACGTAGCCGCGCACCCGGCGTGCAGCGCGCCACATGAAATGAATGCGAGAAGGGTAGATGGCTTCATACAAACTACCTGCAAACGTAATGCCCGGCCGCCGTGTAGCCGCACTGTTGGCCATAGCTGGGCGTTTGCTGGCGCGGCGTTGGCTGGCCGTAGTTGGGCTCAATCGTGCCCGCCTGGCCGGTGTAGGGGTTGGTGTTGCCCTTGGTGCCGTAGTTGTCCGTGTTGGTGTTGTTGGGGGCGCTGCGCATGTGCCCTTCAACATAGGTGCCGTCCTTCGTGACGTGTGGCTTCACATAGGTCTGAGCCCATGCTGATACTGCGAACAGTGCTATTAAAACAGTAGCTATTTTCTTCACGATTTCCCCCTCGGTCGCCCACGGGCCGCGTGGGTGCGGTATTCAAAGCTGAAAGCGCAGGGTGGAGAACGCCGGGCGGGCCAGTAGTTCGCCAAAGCGATACTTCGCCTATTTGGGTTCACCCTTGGTTAACGCGGTCTGCAAGCGCTTGCCTAGACGGTGCTCTTTGTCTATGGCCTTAATTGAATCCAGTGCGGCAAGTGCCTTTTCTCTGAGTCCAATCGATAGGTAACCGGTTCCAGCTTTGTAGAACCACTCAACTGCCGCCGAATTTGATTGAGTTACCCACCACCTCTAAAAGTTTGCTTTGCTCGAACTGGATTTCCCTCGCGGGCGCGGAACGTTCAACGTCACAGGCAGCGACTCCATTATTTATCTGTTGATGACAGTGCTGGAATTCTTGGCACCTTGCCGGAATTGAGCGCGAAAGAGCCCCTCCCTGGCACCACTAAACCGGACGCGGGTCGGGCGGTTTTGCCTTCTTGCACATAGTGCATTGCCTGTCTGTAACGTATAATATACAAAACAATGGTTGAAGTTCGAGACTACCTGAGTTCTGAAGGGTTCGATCCCTATGCGCGGTGGCTGGCTGAATTGGCGGCTAGACAAGCCAGAGCCCGCGTGCTGGTGCGAGTGCTGCGAATGGCCGCTGGCAATTTTGGCGATTGCAAACCCCTGAACGATGGCGTCTGGGAACTTCGCGTTGATTACGGCCCAGGCTACCGGGTGTATTACGCGCAGGCCGGGAAGCGCCTGATTTTGTTGCTTGCCGGTGGCGACAAGCGCAAGCAACAGGCAGATATCGCAATGGCCATTGAACGCTGGAACGACTGGCAACACCGAAGGAAAGCACCATGAAAACAGTGAATCACCCAGCATCCCGGTCGCACGATGCCGCCGTGGTGGAGATCCTCAAGGAAGACCCTGACTTTGCCAGCGTGTACCTGGCGGCCGCGCTTGAAGAGTCTGAGCAACCGGGCGGGCAGCAAGCCCTGTTATCGGCCCTGCGACACGTGGCAGAGGCGCAAGGCATGGCCGCCGTGGCCCAGCGGGCAGGCATACCCCGTGAAAGCCTCTACCGCGCCTTGTCTACCCGTGGCAACCCGACGATTAAAACGCTGCTGGCAGTGCTGGGGGCTGCTGGCCTGCAATTGGCCGTGACACGACCGCACCAAGCGGCCTGATCCGTTTCGCCACGCCTGGCCCGAGGCTGATCCCCGAGGGCGAAAAGCCGGAATCCTTCGCCGGCCTGATGCTATTTCACGTTGCATTCACGGCGCAGCAGGGCCAGGGCATCCTGCAATGCATACCTCGAATCGCTTTGCAGGATAGGCAGGGCCTCGTCAACAAAGTCTGTCCACAAGCGGAGGTAGCCGTGCTGATGCTGCGCGGGCGCATGGGCCAAGGTGTATTGGCGGGCCGCCTCGGCGTCAAAGCCCTGTCTGGGGCCTGCCTTCTGGATTTTGCGGATTAAGGCGGTGGCGTTTTTTTCGCTCAGCAGTGTTTTTGGCGCTGCGCCTGCCGCCACGCATACGAACAGGGTCAGCAGGGATCCATCGTCGCAGTTCCCCCCCGTGGCCTTGTCCCACGCACTGGAGATGGCGCGCTCATGCTGCTCCAGCTCGCTTGCCAGGTCCTCGATCCAGAAATAGCGGCCCAGCAAGGCGGGATTGTGGTCTTCGCTCGACATGGAGAAAAGTACTCTGGCCGGCTGGGACGGATCAAGAATCAAGGGCAGATCGGCAAGCACGGATTGCCGCACCACCTGCACCACGGCCCTGAAACCATCGGGCAGATCTTCGGGCATGACGATGGCGGGCAGCTTGCTGGCGCCAGCCGCCTTGCCGGGCGGTGTCGTCCGGCCGGTTCTGGCTGGCCGGTACTTCTTGCGCAAGGCTTCCACCATTTTCTGGAAATCAACCCAGTCGGGCATTTCCGTGCCTTGCGTGGATGCCAGCAGCAGTGCGGTACGGATCACCGCTTCCGCGTGGGTGTGCGTCTCTTCGAGCTCGCCCGCATCCAGGCCGAAGCGTTCAGCCAGCCAGAGGGCGGCCTCCTTTTCCTGCTGCAGGGGCAAGCGCCTGGCAAGTTCAAGCTGGTAGTCTGCAAAGCTCTTGAGCGACCAGTTGGCCAGTCCTTTGGGCGGGCCCTTGCCCGCCAGGTCGCCAGCGTCACTATTCAGCTCAAAGCTGCTGCTCTCGGGCAGGGCGAGCAAGGCCTTCAGCATGTCCGAGCCCGCCTTGGAGCGGGACAGGAAAGAATGGTCGCGCAGTGACTCGGCGGCTCGCTGCAAACTGCCGCCGCTGCTGCTTTCGAGGCACAGGCTGACCAGATTGACCAGGCGGTCCCTCGCTTTTTCAAGGTCGGGGCGCAAAAACTCATTGCCGAAGTAGCGCGCAATCTGCACCAGTCCCTTCGGTGCATCCGCGCAGATGGCATCGATCTTCGCCGGGTCGATGATGCCGTTTTGCACACCATATTGAAGCGCCTTTTCGAAAAAAGGACGCGCGTCGTAAAGCGAAACGGTGGCGGGCGAAACCGGGCGGGACATGGGCATGATGAAGGTCTGAGGCGATTCGGGCTGGCAAACTTTTCAGATTGCCGATTCCTCGTCCGACTCGCGTGCCGCAGGCGTGGCCTTGCCGCGATCTGTATCACCGGTCTCGACCTTGCCGTCGTCCTCTTCGCTGTCGTCGTCTTCTTCATCCAGGCCCGCGTCGTGTGCGTGGGCCTTGGCGCGCAGCACCGTCAGCATTTCGATAAAGAGGTCAGGGCATTGATAGCGCAGGATCCACGCGAGTTCCATCCAGTCCCGGTCGGCAATTTCGTCCTGTTCGACACGCGGCTGTTCGTAGGCAGACGCCAGCAAGGCCGCTTTTGACAACAATTCGCCGGTGTCCTTCAGCGTGTCAAACGTGCCGGTGCAGGCAAAAGACTCGATGCGTGCCCATTTTTCAGTGAAATAGTCGGCCAGCGCTTCGCTGCCGCCTTCCAGGTCGCCGATGGCATTGAGAAACTCAAGCGGATCGGCGTCTTCCCTGAAAATAATGGAGTTGACCATGCCGCGCAAATGAGTGCGGGTCAGGTCCTTGTACTGCTTTTCAATGACGACGGCGCGGGCGAACTGTTCTGGCGTGACGAGCAGATTGACGACCGATTCCCTGGAGTTGTCATATTCGCGGATGACGGCCAGGATGTCCTTGGGCGGCAACAGGTCCAGCACCACCATCAGCGCGGCGTCGCCCTCGGTGTCGGCCAGTTCGACGAGGGCATGCTCGGCAGCCACGATGTCACCGGCGGCAATCAGGGTCTGGGTCTTTTCAATCAGGGCAATGTGGTTCATAAAGGCTCGGGTCTTATTCCATTTCTAAATCAACCGATTACTTTGTCGGCTTCGCTTGCCGTGCTACAGCACTGTCTGCGCTTCGCCTTCGCGTACTCGATTGATTGAAAAACGGATTTATTTCTGTTCAGCGGCAGGTCAGTCTTTGCGGTCAAAGCCCTGGCCCACCAGCCAGTCGGCGCCGGCCTCCTTGCGGGCGCGGGCATCGCCCGGTTCGCCGCCGCCTTCATCAGCGTCAAATTCGTCCTGGTCATCGCCATCTTCATCGCCGGAGTCTTCACTTCCGTATTGCGTGGCCGGCGCATCGGGCTTGCCCGCCATGTAATGCAGACCGGCAGCAACCGTCAGGAACCACTCGCCGCCGTCCGTTTCCAGGACAACCTGGGCCAATTCGCTGGCCCACGGCGTCAGATCGATGCCGCTGGACAGCTGGCTCCACTGCGGAAATTCATCGGCTTCATGCGTGAGCAGGTGATCCATCACGGCAGGCTGTCTGAAGGCAAAACCCTGATGAAAGATGACCGCCACCATCTCGGGGCTGAGTTCCATCATCTGGACCAGAAAGCTGATTTCCCTGCGTTTTTCGTCCAGGCGCTGGTGCAGCACATCGCGCCCGTCAGAGTCAAATGTCAGGTCGTCCATTTCAGAGCGGTAGGCTGTGCGAAGGTTGAGAAAGAAGGGAGAAATGCTCATGTGGCTCCGGGTTTTCTTGTCATGGGTTGTTCCGTCTGGTGCGCCTCAAAGCAACGCGTCGAAATAGCTTTTCCAGATCTCGCGCGCGGTATCAATCGGGCTGTCTAGGAGATTGCGTCGGCGGTTGTCGTCGTAAGCCTGGCGCCGGCCGGCATCAGACAGGACTTCATAGGCCTCTTGCACCGCCCGGAAGCGCGCTGGCGCCTGCTGGCTGGCATTTTTGTCAGGGTGCCAGAAAGACGCCTTCTGGCGAAACGCCTTTTTGACGTCAGCCAGCGTTGCCGCGCTGCTGATGCCAAGGCTGGTGTAGTGATCCGTCATGCGCGTTGCGGGTGTGTCCTGAATCCGGCGCCAAGGGTCCGGCACAGCTTGCCGAGGCCTTCGCTGGCCATGAACGGCCTGTTGAAACGCTTCATGCGTGAGCCGGTGATTATGCTTGACGCTTCATTAGCGACGCTCACTGACGCCCTTTCGTAGGAGAGAACGCACAAGGCTTTGAGGCGTGCACTGCTCCCGCCGCCAAGCGTTCGAACTTACCATTTCAGCGTCTTTCATTGCATTTAAAGGAATTAGTTATGAACAAAGATCAAGTTAAAGGTTCCGTCAAGGAAGTGGTGGGCAAGGTTCAGTCCAAGACTGGCGAACTGATTGGCAGCAAGGAACAACAAGCCAAGGGCCTGCTTAAGGAGGCCGAGGGCAAGACCCAGAAGAGCGTGGGCGACGCCAAGGAAGTCCTGAAGGACGCCGTCGACAAGATCTGACGGGATTTGCGAACTTGCAGGTTAAAGGCCGGTACACCACCGGCCTTTCCTCTTTTCTGTACTTGCCCGGCGAATTCTGCGATGGCGGCGTCAGGCCGGCGTGAACGACTTCAGTGCCGTCCGCAGCGTTTCAGGCGAAATCCCTTCGATGACCCGTATCTTGGCGCCCTGCGCGCCCACGGCGGCCATGCCGTTCTTTTGCAGGGCGGAAATGACCTCTGCAGCGTCCCGTGGCGAGTCAAATCCCTCGCTTTGCAGCAGCAGTTGCGCGTCTGCATCCAGCAGCTTGAAGTAAAACTTGCCGTCTTTCTCGCGGTACTGCTTGAAGGCAGGGCTGGCGGCTTTGACTGCCTTGATCTGAGATGACGCCCCGGTCTGTGAGCCCAGATTGCGCAGGCCCACGGCTTGCCGCAATTCGCCCATGAAAGGGGTTGCCACCGCGCGCGCCTTTTCGGCGCCGGCTCGCAGCAGCTTTTCGATGCCGGCCGGGTTGCCGATGAGCGCGTGGTAATGCTCGCGCATGGGCGCGACTTCCTGGTCTATGCGCTCAAACAGCATCTGCTTGGCGTCGCCCCAGCCAATCCCGTCGGCATAAGCCTGGCGCAGCGCGGCGGTCTCGGCTTCGCTGGCAAAGGCCTGGTAAATCTGGAACAGCGCGGAGCCTTCGACGGCCTTGGCTTCGCCCGGCGCGCGTGAATCGGTGACGATGCCCGCAATCAGCTTGCGCAGCTGTTCGCGTGGCGTGAACAAGGGAATGGTGTTGTCGTAGCTCTTGCTCATCTTGCGCCCGTCCAGGCCGGGCACCAGGGCCACGGATTCCTCGACCACCGCTTCGGGCAGCACAAAATGTGCGCCATAGAGATGGTTGAAGCGCTGGGCCATGTCGCGCGCCATTTCAATGTGCTGGATCTGGTCGCGGCCAACCGGCACCTTGTGCGTCTTGAACATCAGGATGTCGGCACCCATCAGCACCGGGTACATGAACAGTCCTGCCGTGACATCGGTGTCGGGGTCGTTCCCGGCCGCTTCGTTTTTGTCGACCGAGGCCTTGTAGGCGTGGGCGCGGTTGAGCACGCCTTTTCCGGTCACGCAGCTCAGCAGCCAGGTCAGTTCTGGAATCTCGGGAATGTCGGACTGGCGGTAAAACGTCACGCGTTCAGGGTCCAGCCCGGCGGCCAGCCAGCTGGCAGCGATCTCAAGCGTGGAGCGCTGGATGCGCGCCGGCTCATCGCACTTGATGAGTGCGTGGTAGTCAGCCAGAAAATAAAAGCTTTGCACGCCCGGCATGCGGCTGGCGGCCACCGAGGGGCGGATGGAGCCGACGAAGTTGCCGAGGTGAGGCGTGCCGGTGGTGGTGATGCCGGTCAGGAAGCGTTGTGGGGAAGAGGGAGTTGCGGGGTTCATGCGAAGAGTGCCAGCGGCAGGGAAGGGTGAGGAATTAGCTGACGAGCGAGAGCAGTGGCGATATCAGGAGACTGATTAAAGCCTGGCCCAGCGACATGAGCGGGATCAGCCAAAAGGTGCCGACAACGCCCGAGATGACCAGACCCATCACGATAAAAAAGCCCCAGGGCTCGATGCGCGAGACCCACTGCGCCTGCTTCCACGGCAAGAGGCCGACCAGGATGCGGCCGCCATCGAGTGGCGGCAGGGGGAACAGGTTGAAGGCCCACATCACCAGGTTGACCAGAATGCCGGCCTGCGCCATCTTGAAAAAGAAGGGTTCATGCATGCCCAATCCAGCCAGCACCACCAGCGCCAATGCCCACAAGATGGCCTGGGCGAAATTGGACGCGGGGCCGGCCAGCGCCACCCAGACCATGTCGCGCTTGGGGTTGCGCAAGGCGCCAAAATCGACGGGCACCGGCTTGGCATAGCCAAACAGAAAAGCGCCCGAGGTGGCGAAGTACAGCAGCAGCGGCATCGCAATGGTGCCGATCGGGTCAATGTGCTTGAAGGGGTTGAGTGTCACGCGCCCCATCATGTAAGCGGTGTTGTCGCCGAAATGGCGGGCCGCGTAGCCGTGAGCTGCCTCATGCACGGTGATGGCGAAGAGCACGGGCAGCGCGTAAAGGGCAATCGTTTGAATCAGGTTGGCAGTATCCATGGAGGGAATTGTCTCAGACGCGCTGGGGTGAAGGCCTCAAGCGCCTTAAAGGCTTTCAATGCCCAGTGCAGCCAGCTCGCCCCGGCCCTGGCGGATCACCACCGGGTCACTGCCGTCGGCCATGGGCGTCAGATCGATCACGGTCGTCGGCTCCTTGTGGCAGGCGCCTGCGTCAATGATGGCGGCCAGCTCATGCTCGAGTTGGCTGCTGATGTCCTGCGGATCGCTGATGGGCTCGGTTTCCCCGCGCGGAATCAGGGTGGTGGCGAGCAGCGGCGCGCCCAGCAACTCCAGCAGCGCCTGCAAGGCCTTGTGCTCGGGCACGCGCAGGCCAATGGTCTTGCGCGAGGGGTGGCTGACGCGGCGCGGGACCTCCTTGCTGGCCTCCAGAATGAAGGTGTAAGGGCCCGGCGTTGCCGCCTTGAGCAGGCGGAACTGCTTGTTGTCGACGCGGGCGTAGTTGGCCAGTTCGCTCAGGTCGCGGCACAGCAGCGTCAGGTGGTGCTTGTCGTCCACCCCGCGAATGCGGCGCAGGCTGTCGGCGGCTGCCTTGTCGTCGAGCTGGCACACCAGCGCGTAGCTGGAGTCCGTCGGCACCGCCGCAACGCCGCCGCGCCTGATCAGCGCCACCGCCTGGTTGAGCAGGCGCGCCGGCGGGTTCAGGGGATGGATTTCGAAAAACTGGGCCATGACAAAGCTTTCAGGATTCAGTCGGCTGGATGATGACTCTGCTGTCGCGCACGGCAAGCCACGCACCTGCCGCGCCACACACTGCAATCATGGCCATGCCAATCAGCGATGTCTGGTCGGGGATATGTGAAAAAGCCAGCCAGCCGCCCAGCATGGCAAAGCCGATCTGGGCATAGAGGAAGGGCGTGAGGGTGGACACGGGCGCCCGGGAATAGGCAAGAATCATCATGAAATGCCCGACAGTGCCCATCAGGCCCATCAGCCCCAGGCTCGCCCAGAGCGTCCACGAGTTCAGCGACGTCCAGGCGAAAGGCAGGGCCAGCGAAGCCAGCAGCGTCCCCACCCAGCCGGTATAAAAGTGCATGGTGACCGGGTCTTCGGTGCGCGCCATGCGGCTGGTCAGGATCTGGAACCAGGCGTTCGAGATGACCAGGCCGACCGGCAGCAGCATGGCCCAGTCAAACATGTCACCACCGGGCCGGATAATGGTCAGGGTGCCAATGAAGCCGCCCAGCACCAGCGCCCAGCGAAGCACGGAAACCCGCTCGCCCAGCTTGAGCGAGGCTATCAGCGTGATGACCAGCGGCGTGACCATGACAATGGCCGTGAACTCGCCCACCGGCATATACCTGAGGCTGAAAAATGCCAACATACTGGTGGTGAGCAGAAGCACGCCGCGCAGGCACTGGAATTTGGGATGGGCCGTGCGAAACAGTGACCGGCCACGCTTGGGCAGCACGGCGACAGTGGTGGCTATTGCCTGGAATGCATAGCGAAACCACAGCGCCATCAGCAGGGGCACGCTCAGCGAGATGAATTTGGTGGTGGTGTCAAGCACGGCGAAGCAGGCCACGGCCGCGACCAGCAAGGCAATGCCCGCCAGCGCGTGGTGCGGGGTACTGCCGGGAACCCTCATTTGCAGATGCGATCGGCCAGCAATTCCCATACGGGGGTCAGTTCCCCTGGTAAGAAAGGAAGGGTTCCCAGGTCGGTGTGACTCTCGTCAGGGCTGTGAAAATCGCTTCCGCGTGAAGCGGCCAGGCCGAATTCCCTGGCTGTTTCGGCATACTTGACGAATTCCTGCCGGGTATGGCTGCCGGTCACCACCTCGACCGCCCGGCCTCCGTGCGACTTGAATTCGGTGAACAGCGCGTATTCCTCGTTGGCCGTGAACTTGTAGCGGCCAGGGTGTGCGATGACGGCGATGCCCCCGGCCTGCGTGATCCAGGTGACGGCATCCTGCAGGCTGGCCCATCGATGCTCGACATAGCCAGGCTTGCCCTCGGTCAGGTATTTGCGAAAGACCTCGGAGGTTTCGCGGCACACGCCCGACTCGACCAGAAAACGCGCAAAGTGGGTGCGTGAGATCAGTTCGGGATTGCCGACAAACTTCAGCGCGCCTTCAAAAGTCCCGTGGATGCCAGCCCTAGCCAGGGACTCGGCCATTTCCATGGCGCGCTGTTCACGACCGCCGCGCGTCCTGCGCAGGCCCTGCTGCAGCGCTTCGTCGTCGGCGTCAAAGCCCAAGCCCACGATGTGCACGGTTTCACCGGCAAAAGTGACCGAAATTTCGGTACCGGTCAGGTATTGCAGGCCTAGCGCCCGGGCAGCGGCGGCGGCGCGATGCTGCCCGCCGATCTCGTCATGGTCTGTCAGTGCCCACAACTCCACCCCATTGGTTTTGGCGCGCTCGGCGAGCGCTTCAGGACTCAGGGTGCCGTCGGAGATAACGGAGTGGCAATGCAGATCGGCGTTGAGTATGTTTTGGGGAAGCACCGGCTGATTTTAGGCTTTATGCCCGGCAAGCGCGCTGGCGGGGTGAAATGGACGCCCCGGGCCGCCAGTTTCAAATGCTTCAGGCGAAGTATCCCGCCGGCAGCCAAACGCCTAATGCTATAAATAATATAGCAATATATGGCCGTGAATCAAGGGCCAGGAGGCTAAAACATCATAATTCTGAGTGAAGCCCGTTTCAGCGGAAGCCGAAGTACGACAGAATGACGCCAATGATGACGACCAGACCTACGATGTAAATGATGGAGTTCATGGGGTTCCTCTTGGCTGTATCGGGCGCACCGACATGGGCACCTTCCGAAACCTGATAATGGCTGCTGCTTCAGCCATTATCTGTAGGTGGCGCCAGCGAGGAACAGTCGGACAACTGCTCTACAAGCCAGGCGCTGCCAGTTCAGCCGCTTCCACCAGAAAGCGCACCCGCTTGACACCCTGCCATTCATCGGCGTCAAGCCGGAACGCCAGCTTGACGCGCGCGGGCAGTGCCTCGGTATGGCCAAACCAGATGCCGTCCACCGGCTGGCCCTGGTGCTTGAGCTTCAGGGCCAGATGCTTTTCGCCGACCAGGCGCTGCGACACCACCTCGACGAATTCGCTGAAGGTGGGCGCCGCGAAGCCCTGACCCCAGACCTCGCGGTGCAAGGTGTCAACCAGGTCGACGCGCCGGTATTCCGCGGCCAGGGGGCCATCGGTTTCAAGGCGCCGCGTCAGCGTGGCGGCGTCCAGCCACTCGCGCGCGACTTGCTGCAGCGCGTGCTCGAAGGCCTCGAAATGCTCTTCGGCAATCGTGCAGCCGGCCGCCATGGCGTGGCCGCCGAAGCGCAGCAGCACGCCCGGGCAGCGTTTGGCGACCAGGTCAAGCGCATCGCGCAGGTGAAACCCGGGAATCGAGCGGCCCGAGCCCTTGAGCTCGTGCTCCTTGCCCGGCGCCTGGCTGGCCGCGAACACGAACGACGGGCGGTGCAGCTTGTCCTTCAGGCGCGAGGCCACTATGCCGACCACACCTTCGTGAAAGTCGGGGTCGAAGATGCAGATGGCGGGCGGCGGCTCTTGCCCTTCCTCGAAAAGTGACTCGGCAATCTGCATCGCCTGCTCGCGCATGTCGCCCTCGATCTCGCGCCGTTCGCGGTTGATGCCGTCCAGCATCTGGGCGAGTTCGTCGGCGCGCGCCGGGTTGTCGGTCAGCAGGCATTCGATGCCCAGCGTCATGTCGGCGAGGCGGCCCGCCGCATTGATACGCGGCCCGAGCGCGAAGCCAAAATCAAAGGTCGTGGCCACGGGCGCCTGGCGGCCGGCGGCCTTGAACAGGCTGGCAATGCCTGGCGGCAGATGGCCTGCGCGAATGCGTTTTAGCCCCTGCGCCACAAGGCGGCGGTTGTTGGCGTCGAGTTTCACCACGTCGGCGACGGTGCCCAAGGCGACCAGCGGCAGCAGAGTGTCCAGTTTAGGTTGGGTGGCGGCCTTGAACACACCCCGTTCACGCAGTTCGGCGCGCAGCGCTAGCAGCACGTAAAACATCACGCCCACGCCGGCCATGGCCTTGCTTTCGAAGCCGCAACCGGGCTGGTTGGGGTTGACGATCACATCGGCTTCGGGCAGCCATATCTGTCCGTCCGTGAGCGCCGGCAGGTGGTGGTCGGTCACCAGCACCTGCATGCCCAGGGCCTTGGCGCGGGCCACGCCGTCGATGCTGGCGATGCCGTTGTCCACC
>JBKJKI010000103.1:0-25786 GCA_046597475.1 Polaromonas sp.
CCCGCAAAGCAGCCCCAGGGGCCGCAAAATGGGGCACATTTGACCTTGCCTTTACGATATCGCGCCGTCATGCCACCGCATTGGCGTTTTCACGGCACTTATTCAGCAAAGCCCTAACTGCCGAAAATAGGATAACCTTAGTCTTACTGTGTCATAAAAATGTATTACGCCCATTGCTGACTCTTTGAGGAGACGTGATGGACGTAGCCAAGGAATTCGAGCGTTACATGGCCCACTTGGCGCAAGGCCTGGGGCAGGCTGATCGGCATGCGGGGCTTGCCGGCTATTGCACCGGGCTCATGCTGCCCCTGTCCCGCAAGAGCGTCGAACCCATGGCGGCCCGCGTCGATCCGCTGCACGCCAGCGCACGCCACCAGTCGTTGCATCACTTTGTGGCCAAAGCCCAGTGGAGTGATAGTCAAGTGCTGCGCCAGGTGGCTCAATGGGTTGTGCCCTGCATGGATTTGAGTAGCGGGGGTTACTGGATCATCGATGACACGGGCTTTCCCAAGAAAGGCGTCCACTCGGTCGGTGTGACACGCCAATACTGCGGAGTGCTGGGCAAGCAGGACAACTGCCAGGTGGCCGTCAGCGTGTCTCTGGCCTGCGAGCAGGGCAGTCTGCCGGTGGCCTGGCAGTTGTACCTGCCCCGCAATTGGGCCGAAGACGCTACCCGCAGGCTCAAAGCCGGGGTACCCGAGGAAACCCTGTTTGCGACCAAACCTCAAATTGCCCTGCAACAGCTGCAAGCTCTGCTCGATCAAGGCGCGCCCCTTCGCTGTGTGCTCGCCGATGCGGGGTATGGAATTGACTACGCGTTTCGCCAGGGACTGACCGATAGGGGTTTGGCCTATGTGGTGGGCATTACCTCGGCCGTGGTCGTCTGGCCCCCAGGGCTGGAGCCACTGCCGCCCAAACCCTACGCCGGCATGGGTCGCCCTCCCGTCATGCCACTGCGCACCGCGAAAAGACAACCCGTAAGCGTCAAATCTCTGGCGCAGGCCTTGCCTGACAGCGCCTTTCAAAGCGTCAGCTGGCGCGAGGGCACCAATGAGCGCCTAAGCAGCCGCTTTGCCGCCGTGAGGGTGCGCTGCGCTGGGGGCAATGTTGGCAAGGCCCGCCTGGTGCCCGAGCAGTGGCTGCTCATCGAGTGGCCCGCCGATCAGGCCGAGCCTGAAAAGTATTACCTGTCCACGATGCCAGTGGATTGCGCACTGAACGATCTGGTGCGGGCCGCGCACATGCGCTGGCGCATCGAGCGCGACTACCAGGATCTCAAGCAGGAATTGGGACTAGGCCACTACGAGGGACGAGGCTGGCGCGGGTTTCACCATCACGCCACCTTAAGCATCGCAGCCTATGGCTTCCTGATGGCGCAAAGACTCAAGGCCGGCGGCAACACCGGCAGTAAAAAAAACTTCATCGAACGCCAAATGCCTGCCGTTCCCCACGATTACCTCCCTCGGGGCAGTCCAGCGCGCACAGCGCCACGTGGCGGACTCGATCACCACGCTGCGCCTACAACTGAGCGCAGCACTGGCAAGAGCCCTGGGGCATTGCCCTCATTGCAACTGGATCAGTCCACGACTACGTTTATGACACAGTAAGATTAGGACAATGCTGAACAAGTAGGTGTTTTCACAGCGATTCGCGAGCCGACTTTCGGCATCTGAAATTTTCTGCGCAATGGTCCCGGTTCGAGATCTACCGAAGCCTTTTTTTGGCCTTCTCAGCGGGTCTTTCGACCCGCTTTGCGCCCTAGCGGACGCACCTATGCCATGAGCCGCATTTGGCTCATGAAAATGTTGCTCAGGGCCAGCGCGGTGAACGCCCGTGTGGCGTTCTTTTGCAACCCGCGATAGCGCACCTTGTTGAACCCCCACAGCCTCTTGATCACGCCAAAGACATGCTCGACTCGGGCACGCACCTTGGACTTGTTTCTATTCTTCGAGCGCTTGGCCTCATCGACCTCGCCACTTCGGTTGCGCACGCGCTCGTTGGTGAAGTCCTTTGCCTTGGGTGCCTTGCTGGCAATCAGATCCTTCTGGCTTGCGTAGGCGCTGTCGCCGTACACGCGCTGCTCGTTGCCGTGCAACAAGTCTGGCAACGGGTGCTTGTCGTGCACGTTCGCTGCGGTCACCACAGCGCTGTGCGCTAGCCCGGTCTGGCTGTCCACTCCGATGTGCAGCTTCATACCGAAGTACCACTGCTGGCCCTTGCGCGTCTGGTGCATCTCGGTGTCGCGCGCCTTGTCGGCGTTCTTGGTTGAGCTGGGAGCGCCGATGATGGTGGCGTCCACGATCGTTCCAGTGCCCACCTTCAGGCCACGGCCGTGCAATATCTCGCCAACCTTGGCGAAAAGTTGCTCGCCCAGCTTGTGTCCATTGAGCAGACGCCGGAACTTCAACAGTGTCGTGCCGTCAGGTACACGCTCGCGGCCCAGATCGATGCCGACAAACCGGCGCAGGCTCGCGATGTCCAGCAGCGCCTCCTCGCATGCATCGTCAGCCAGGTTGAACCAGTGCTGCACGAAGTCCATCCGCAGCATGCGCTCCAGCCCAATCGGAGGGCGTCCGCCCACGCCCTTGGGATAGTGCGGCTCGATCACCCCGCACAACTGCGCCCACGGCACGATCTCGTCCATCGTCTGCAGGAATACGTCGCGCCGCGTCGGCCTGCGGTACTGCTCGAATGCCGCGCCTTGATCGGCGGCCATGGCAAGGGTCTGTTGCTTCATCCAAATTCAACGCTCATGTCCCTTCGGCGGGGGGCCTTTTTCAGCGTTGCCTTAGAGGCATAGGCGCGTGCATAACCCACACACGCAGCATTTCCGGCGTCTGGGTAGCGAGGGCCTGCGGCCCAAACGGTTTGGCTTATTGGGCAGCTATCGCCGGCCGGTCCTTGCGGTAAGCGTTCTTCACCGCGATCTTGCCGCCCTGAAAGGTGAACACATCGACCATGCGTGCCTCTACGCGTGAGCCGTCGGCCTTGGTGCCACAGAATGTCGACTCGGAAACCCCGCGGTCGCCACTCACAAAGTGGTCGCCATCAAGCCAGGCGGCATCGGGAAAGGTTTTCCAGGCGAGCTGAAAGCCCTCGCGCAGCGCCTCGGTGCCTTTGAAGGAGCGGCCCAGCAGATCGGGGCCCGCAATGGCGTGGAACTCGGCGTCGGCGGTCATGAAGCTCATCAGCGCTTCCAGGTCGTGTCGGTTCCAGGCGGCTGCGAAATCCTGAAGCATTTGCGCGTCAACGGTTGTGGTGGCTTGGGTCATCGTCTATCTCGCTATAGGGTTGAAAATTTCTGCAGCCGGTCGCCATCAAAAGCACCGGCATCAGTGCGTAAGGTCATGGTAGCCAGTGGCCCTGGCCTTTGATAGGACCAGGGCAGCGTAATCGTTGGGACCAGAGATCAGGGAAAACCCAGATTTCTCGCCTGCTTTACTTAAAAGCGTTGATGTCGCTTGTTGGCGCAAGGTTGGGCGGCCTGCCATACGCGTATCTGAAGCCGAAGGCAATCACCAGAACGATCAGGCTGACCACGCCCAGCATCAGGGGCTGGCGCTGGTCGGGAATGAAGGCCATGGCCACCACGATGCCGACCATGCCGACAATGGCGACATAAGTCAGGTAGGGAAAGCACCACATGCGGATGCGCAGGCGTTCGGGTGCTTCGCGCTCCAGCTTTCTGCGCAGGCGCAACTGCGACACGGCGATCAGCAGGTAGACGAAGATGGCCACCGTGCCGTAGGAGTCGACCAGGAACTGGAACACCTTGTCGGGCGACAGGTAAGACATGATGACCGAGATGTAGCCAAACACCGTGCCCACCAAAATGGCGCGAACCGGCACGCCATTGCGGCTGAGCTTGGTCAGCGCCTTGGGCGCGTCGCCCCGCTTGGTCAGCGCGAACAGCATGCGTGAAGAGGCATAAAGACCCGAATTGAGCGCCGAGAGCACAGCGGTCAACACGATGGCATTCATCAGCTGCGCGGCGCCCGGAATGCCGATGGCCGCCAGGGCGCTGACATAGGGGGTGTTGATGCCGACGGAGTCCCAGGGAACGATGGCACACACCAGCGTGATCGAGCCGACATAGAAGAACAGCACACGGGTGATCACCGAATTGGTGGCTTTGGCGACCGCCTTTTCCGGCTCCGCCGTTTCCGCCGCCGCGATCGTCACGATCTCCGCGCCGAAGTAGAAGGCCGTGGCGGCCACGGCGCCGGTAAAAATCGGCAGGATGCCGTTCGGGGCGAAGCCGCCATGCCCGGTGAAGTTGAAAAAGCCGGGCGATGGCACCCCTGTGCTCATTGCCGGCCACAAGCCCAGCACATAAAGGCTGCCGAGGAACAAAAACACCAAAATGGCCGCGACCTTGATGGAAGCGAACCAGAACTCGAATTCCCCGAATGACTTGACCGACACCAGGTTGGTCAGCGTCAGCACAATGATCAATCCCAGCCCCAGCATCCATTGCGGTACGTCCGGTAACCAGAAGGACAGCAACTGGGCCCCGGCCACCGTTTCCACGGCCACCACGATAACCCAGAAATACCAGTACATCCAGCCGGTCAGAAAGCCCGCCATCGCCGAGCCTACAGGATGGTCGGCAAAGGCCGAGCGAGCATATTCGTAAAACGAGCCGACGGCGGGCATGGCCGTGGCCATTTCGCCGAGCATGCGCATGATGAGCACGACCAGCAGGCCGGTGATCAGGAAGGAGATGATGGCGGCGGGGCCAGCCGATTTGATGACCACTGAACTGCCGACGAACAGGCCGGCGCCAATCACCCCGCCGAGGGCGATCATGGTCATGTGCCTTTGCTTCAGGCTGTGCTGCAACCCCGTTGAAGGTTGCTGATTGCTTCTTGGATCCATGGGTGTCTCTTGGTTGTTTTGAAAATTCGCAACTGTTGTGTCTTTGCTTGTGAATGAAATGGCTTGAACTTTAGTGGGTTTGTGGCTGGACGCTGGTTTGGATTTACTTCGCGGCCATCACGGGCCGGTCTTTCCGGTAAGCGTTTTTGACGGCGATCTTGCCGTCACGAAAGGTAAATACGTCGACCATGCGGGCCTCTAAGCGGGAGCCATCGGCTTTCGTGCCACAGAAGGTTGACTCCGATACGCCACGGTTGCCACAGACGAAGTGATCGCCATCCAGCCAGGCGGCGTCCGGGAAGGTTTGCCAGGCCAGCTGGAAGCCTTCGCGCAGGGCTGCAGTGCCCTTGAAGGTACGGCCCAGCAGGTCAGGACCGGCGGCGGCATGAAAAGCGCAATCTTCCGTCACGAAGCCCATCAATGCTTCGAGGTCATGGCGATTCCAGGCGGCTGCGAAATCCTTCAACATTTGGACGTCGGCAGGCTTGTTTTCTACGGTCATATTTTCCTTGAGAAGTGGTTGAAATGTTGCCGGACCTGGTTGAAAACGCCTCGGCGGCTGGCTGAAGGAAATGATAGCGAGCGTGACCGCGCAGTCATAGAACCAGAGGGCGCCAATCGTTGGGACCAATACCTAGGGAAAACCCTTGTTTTCGAGTCTCGCCGAGCCAGGGAATTGATTGATTGCCGGGATTTTGAGAGGGATGTTGCAAGCCGTTCGTCGTCGGGCGCGGATGACCAACGCCGGTCTCGCGGCGGGTGCTCCAGCTGCCGGCACCTGCGCCCGCAGGTTTACAAAAGTCTGCTCAGCCGCCGCGCCGCGTCCTGCAGCGCTGGCAGCCGTTCTACCGCCTGCTGGCACGAGAGGCGTGACACCGGCGCGTGTATCGCCAGGGCGGCGCGAATGTGCCCATTCTCATCGCAGACCGGCACTGCAATGGCCAGCAGCCCGTCGATGAACTCCTGCCTATCCAGCGAATAGCCTGCCGCTGCGATGCGCGCGCATTCCTGCTGCAGCACGGTCCTGGAGGTGATGGTGGCTTCGGTCATGGCCGTCAGGCTCAATTCGGAAATCAGCAGAGACTGTTGCTTGGCGGGAAGCATGGCCAGAAAAAGCTTGCCGCTGGCCGTGCAGTGCAGCGGCACATGCTCACCGATGGCCAATGTGAGTCGCCAGGGCCACGGCGCCTCCACGCGGTCCAGATACAGCACAGAGGCGCCATCCAGCGTGGTGATGTTGCAGGTTTCGCCAACCTGCGCAACCAGTTCCGACAACACCTGATGACGCAGGCCCCGGACCGTGCCGTGGTTCAGTGTGTCGAAGGACAGCTTGCGAAGCGCGGGTCCCACGATGTAATCACGTTCGTTCACGTCGCGGGCGATGAATCCCGTCTCCAGCAACTGGGTGCACAAGCGATGGGCCGTGCCTTTGGGCAAGGCCAGGTCGGCGGCCAAATCCGCCAGGGAGAGGGCCCGGCCCTCTTTGGCCAGGCGTGCCAGCAATCGCAAACTGCGCTCGGCTGAAGAGCCCGTTGAGGACGCTGAAGTCAAGGTGTGGGTATCAACCATAGGGTTTCCTCTAATAACGGAACCAATTGTTCCAATAAACAATCACGTTGTCGAATAAATGGAACGAAACGATTCGGTAATTTTAAATTGTTCTGTTGAAGGGCAACGATTGCCGAGATGGGGAATACCATTTCAAAACCAGGGAAAGGTAAGAAGTATGACCAAGGAATTTGATTACATAGTTGTCGGCGCCGGCTCCGCGGGTTGCGTCCTTGCCAACCGATTGTCTGAAGACCCTGGAACCCGGGTGCTGCTGCTGGAGGCCGGCGGCAAAGACTGGAATCCCTGGATCCACGTCCCGGTTGGCTACTTCAAGACCATGCATGACCCCAAGCTGGACTGGTGCTACAAGACCGAGCCCGAGCCGGGTACCGCCAATCGCCAACTGGACTGGCCGAGGGGCAAGGTTCTGGGTGGTTCCAGTTCGCTCAACGGCTTGCTTTATGTGCGCGGTCAACACGAAGATTACGATCGCTGGGTTGAACTTGGAAATTCTGGATGGAGCTACGCCGACGTGCTGCCCTACTTCAAGAAATCAGAGGATCAGGAGCGCGGGGCCAGCAAGTACCACGGCGTCGGTGGCTTGCTGAAAGTCTCTGATCTCAGGTTACGGCGCCCTATTGCGGACCATTTCATTGCCGGCGCCATGGACATTGGCATCCCTTTCAACGAAGACTACAACGGAGCAACGCAAGAGGGTGTGGGCTACTTCCAGCAGACGGCCCACAAGGGCTTTCGCTGGAGCACGGCCCGCGGCTTTTTACGGCCTGCCCGCAAGCGCCCCAATCTCATCGTCAAGACCAAGGCACAGACCACCCGCGTGCTGTTTGAAGGCAAGCGCGCCGTCGGGGTGGAATATCTCCAGGGCGGACAACGCCATCAGGCACATGCCGCTGCCGAGGTAATCCTGGCTGCTGGCGCCATCGGTTCACCGCAGTTGCTGCAATGCTCGGGCATCGGTCCGGCGGATCTGCTGGCCAGGGTTGGGGTGCAGGTGGTGCATGCCCTGCCAGGTGTCGGCCAGAACCTGCAGGATCACCTGCAAGTCCGGCTGGTCTTCAAGACCAAGGAGCGCACGCTAAACGACGAGGTCAATACCTATCTCGGTCAATTGCGGGTCGGCATGCAGTATGTATTCAGCCGCACCGGGCCGCTGACGCTTGCAGCCAGTCAGGTCACCATCTTCACCCGTTCAGGACCGAACGCCACCCGTCCTGACATCCAGTTCCACATGCAGCCTCTCAGTGCGGACAAGCCAGGCGAAGGTGCTCATAAGTTCTCGGCCTTCACGTCGTCGGTCTGCCAATTGCGCCCCTATAGCCGCGGCCACGTCGAGATCAGGTCGCCCGATGCGTTGGTCTATCCGGCCATTTACGCGAACTATCTGTCGGATGAGCGCGACCATGAGGTGGTGATCGGCGCTATCAAGGTGGCTCGCCGTATCGCCGAGTCTCCCTCAATGGCTCCGCATGTCATCTCGGAATTCGTCCCGGGCGCACAGTTCCAGTCAGACGCAGAATTGCTCGACGCTGCCCGTCGTTATAGCCAGAGCATTTACCACCCGAGCGGCACTTGCAAGATGGGAATTGATGCAATGGCAGTGGTCGATCCCCGCTTGCGAGTGCATGGCATCACCGGGCTGCGCGTGGTCGACTGTTCAATCATGCCGGAAATCGTATCCGGAAATACCAATGCTCCCACCATCATGATCGCCGAAAAAGCTGCCGACATGATTCGCGAGGATGCGAAGAAAAACGCTGCAAAAGCGAAATAGAGGCCGCCCAGCCGGGTGTTTTCAACAACGGAGACAAATATTATGAGCAAGCAAGACGAAAAGGCGATCCGCAAGGTCGTGATCTCGGCACTCGTGGGCGCGAGCCTTGAGTGGTATGACTTTTTCCTGTACGGCGTCGTGGCCGGCATCGTATTCAACAAGCTGTATTTCCCATCCGGAGACATCACGGTATCGACGATGCTGGCCTATGCAACGTTCGCTGTCGGCTTCGTCACCCGACCATTGGGCGGCGTGATTTTTGGCCATTTTGGCGACAAGTTGGGTCGCAAAAGCATGCTGATCATCACGCTCATGATCATGGGGGTTGCCACCTTTCTGATCGGCCTGATTCCCACATACGACCAGATCGGCATTGCCGCGCCCTTGCTGCTGTTGCTGATGCGCGTGATGCAGGGTATCGGGCTGGGCGGTGAATGGGGTGGTGCGGTCCTGATGGCCTACGAATATGCGCCCAAGGACAAACGCGGGTTCTACGCTTCATTGCCGCAAATCGGCCTGGCCATCGGCTTGTGCATGGCTTCGGGCGTCGTGGCCTTGTTGTCATGGGCGCTGACAGACGCCCAGTTCATGGCATGGGGATGGCGAATCGGCTTCCTGCTTTCGGGCTTGATGGTCGCGGTTGGAATGTACATCCGTCTGTCGGTACAGGAAACGCCGGAGTTTGCCGCAGTGAAGGAACATAACGCCGAGTCGGCCATTCCCTTCCTCGACATGATGCGTCGCTATCCGGGCAACGTGTTGAAAGGAATGGGTGCGCGCTACATCGACGGTGTGTTCTTCAACATATTCGGCGTTTTCTCGATCAATTACCTCACCAACACGGTCAAGATAGACCGTACCGATGCCTTGCTTGGCGTGATGATCTCCGCGTTGGTGATGATGGTCACCATCCCCTATTTTGGGCGCTTGTCCGACCGCATTGGCCGGACCAGGGTGTTCATGTGGGGCTCCATCATTACCGCGTTGTCCGCATTCCCTGCCTTCTGGATGATGACGCACGCGGAGGGCAATGTGACGCTCATCTGGATCTCGATCGTCGTGCCGTTTGGCATACTTTACGCTGCGGTCTATGGTCCGGAGGCCGCACTCTTTTGCGATTTGTTCGACGCCAAGGTGCGTTATACCGGCATCTCGTTCGTGTACCAGTTCTCGGGCATCTTTGCGTCGGGGATCACGCCGCTCATTGCAACCGCGCTGCTCAAGTCAGGCGGCGGTGCACCCTGGCAGGTCTGCCTGTACGTGGTGTTCGCGGGCGCCGTATCAGCCTGGTGCGCCTGGCTGATAGGACGCGGACCCAAGGTCGTTTCGTTTGAAGCAGTGAAGCAACACCGGGCTTGAGCGCTGGAGTTATCCGCTGACCAGGCTGAAGACAGAGCGTGACACGCTGAGCGCCGCCAGTATGGTCAGCAGATTCAGGACATGACGGCGGAACTGCTGGGGTGACACCCCGCTGAACGAGCGTTGACCTACCCTGATGCCGGCCAGCATCCCGGGCGCCAGCCAGAGCGCCCACTTCAGGGTATCGGTTCCGAACAAATGGCCCGATGCCGAGGCGGACGAGGGAATGAGCGCGGCGCCGGCCAGCGCCACCACGTCGCTGAACAGTATCAGCGCGATCAAGGTGGCGCGCAGCGCCGTCGGCGCCATTCGCGTGGCGCTGAGCAGCACCGCAAGCGTGATGCCGCCTATGGCCGCCACGCCGGTGATGAAGCCAGACGCCAGTCCGGCCGCAAACTTCATTGGCGCAGTCGGCACCAGCACCGCATGGCGACCGCTGCGCAGCAAGATGGCGGCCATCAGCAGCAAGGCGCCAATCAGCAGCCGCAATTGCGTTTCCGGCAGCCAGGCCAGCAGCGCCAGGCCTAGCGGAATCGCCAGCAGGGTGCCTAGCGCCAGCCATTTGAACCAGGGCATGTCGATGTCGCGCGTCACGCTGCGCAGCTGGCTCAGGCTGGCCAGGATTTCAAGCATGAAGAGCGCCGGCACCACCAGCGCGGGCGACACCACCAGTGACATGCCCGCCACCGTGATGGCCGAGAAACCGAAGCCCGCAAAGCCGCGCACCATGCCGGCCGCAAACACCACGCACAGGCTGAAGACAAGCAGGGCAGGGGCCAGGGGCGGCGTCAGCAGGCCGTCAATCATCGGACGCGCGATCTTGCGTGGCGGTGAAGCGGTGTCCGGGGCCGCGTGCGCGGGTCATGTTGCATCGCGTTCAGCGCCTCCGCTGTCCCGCGATGAGCGCGACGATATCGCGAAACACCTCGTTGGTGACCGACGCCGACAGGTCCAGCGCCTGGCATTGGCGGTAGTAGGGGCTCAGGTCCAGGCCCACGCCAACGCCAAAAATCTCCGCCTGGCCGGTCTGCTCCAGTTGCGCCACCACCTGTCGCAGGTGGTGATCGAGGTAATGCTCGTCATTGGCCTGGTGGGTCGCACCGTCCATGGGGCAGCCGTCCGAGATGACGATCAGCAGCCTGCGCCCCTCGCCGCGTCCCTGCATGCGCTGGCAGGCCCACATCACCGCCTCGCCGTCGATGCCTTCCCTGAACAGGTCGGCCTTGAGCAGCGCCGCGATATCGGGCCGGGCGCGCCGCCAGGGCGTGTCGGCGTCCTTGAACACCATGTGGCAGACCTCGTTCAGGCGCCCGGGATGCGCCGGCCGCCCGGCGCGAAGCCAGTCGCGCCGGGCGCGTCCGCCATTCCACGCGCCGGTGGTAAAGCCCAGCACCTCGCTGTCCACGCCGGCCTGCTCCAGCGCGCGCACCAGCACGTCGACGATCATGGCCACCGACTCGATGTGCTCGCGCATCGAGCCCGAGCAGTCGATCAGGAAGTTCACCTGGCAATGCGCCACCGGCTCGTAGCGCTCGACGCGAAACAGCCGCCGCTCGGTGGGAGATGCGACCAGTTGCGCCAGCTGGCGGCCGTCGATATGGCCCTCTTCCTGCCCGCCGTCCCAGCCGTCGCGCGTGGGCACGGCCAGCAGCGCCTTGAGCTGCCGGGCCAGGCGCGCCACATGGATGCCCTGGCCGGCAATGCGCTTGTCCAGCCGTTCGCGGTATTCGCGCAGCAGGGCCGCGCGCACCAGCCCGGCCGCCCGAACCTCGCGGTCGTAAGCCCTGGTAAACACCCGGTAGCCGTCCTCGGACTCCTCCAGCACGCGGCTGTTGCCCGAGGCCGGCTTGGCGATGCCGTCGCCGCCGTTCTCGTCTTCAAAATCCGTCCATAGCCTAAAGGCATTGCGCGGCAGCTTTTTGCGGTCTTCTTCCGACGCGTCGCGCTTGTCGTCGTCCACTTCCTGTGTGCTGTGAACCATGGCCGCCACGGCGTGGGCAATGGCCAGCGCATGCTGCGCATAAGCGGCCTGGTCAAAGCGCGCGCGTCGCAGCCGGGCCAGGCTGTGGCCCAGCGTAGGCGCCAGCGCCATGCGCGTGGCCTCGATGAAATCCTCGGTGGCGTGCAGCACCGGCTCGGCCGTTACGCGGGCGCGGCAGATCTGCGCCACGGTGTAGAGCAGGATGCCGCTGGCCGTTTCGGTCAGGCCGCTGTGGTGAAAGGCCAGTGACCACTGTTCATGGCGATGCCGCAGGTTGTGCACCAGGCCGGGCATGTCAGCCGGCGCCAGGGCTTCGCAGCGCAACTGCTCCAGCAACTCGAACAGCATGCGCGCCAGCGGCTCCACCGGACTGAGGCTGCGGTGCAAGTCGGCGTCCGAATGCGCCAGGCGCAGCGCCATGCCGTCCGCCATGCCGCGAAACGAGCCGAAGTCGTCGGTTTCTAGCGACGGGCTGAGGTGCGGCGCAAACAGCGGCAGCGCCTGCTCGCCACGGTACAGGCGGCGCCCGCGAAAATGCAGCTCAGCTTCGCCGCTAACTGCGCGGATCGCCGCCGCGCACAGCTCCTCGACCCGCTGCTGCTGCCTGGCGGTGGCTTGGACGTCGGCAGGCGTGGGCGTCACGGTGTAGCAGCGCCAGCACCCGTGTCTAGCGCGTAGGACTCGTCCAGCTCCCGGTCGAAGCAGCGCTGGAAGTATTCGGCCACGATGGGGCGCTCGGCCTCGTCGCATTTGTTCAGGAAGGACAGGCGAAACGCCACCGCCGGGTCGCGGAAAATCTCGGCATTCTCGGCCCAGGTGATCACGGTGCGCGGCGACATCAGCGTCGACAGGTCGCCGGCCGCAAAGCCCTTGCGCGTCAGGTCGGCCACCGCCACCATGGACTCGATCAGCTTCTGGCCCGCCGCATCGGCGAAATGCGGCACCCGTGCCAGCACGATGGCGACTTCCTCGGCGCGCGGCAGGTAGTTCAGCGAGGCAAAGATGTTCCAGCGGTCGATCTGTGCATGGTTCAGGCGCTGCGCGCCGTGGTAAAGCCCGCTCAGGTTGCCCAGGCCCACGGTGTTGGCGGTAGCAAAGAGGCGAAAGAATGGATGGGGCTTGAGCACGCGGTTCTGGTCCATCAGCGTGAACTTGCCATCGCGCTCCAGCAGCCGCTGGATCACGAACATAACGTCGGGGCGACCTGCGTCGTATTCGTCAAAAATAAGCGCCACCGGCCGCTGTAGCGCCCAGGGCACGATGCCTTCCTGAAACTCGGTCACCTGCTGGCCATCGCGCAGCACCACGGCGTCCTTGCCGACCAGGTCCAGACGGCTGATGTGGCCATCGAGGTTGACGCGCACGCAAGGCCAGTTCAGCCGGGCCGCCACCTGTTCGATGTGGGTGGACTTGCCGGTGCCGTGCAGGCCCTGCACCATGACGCGGCGGTCGCGGCTGAAGCCGGCCAGCAGCGCCAGCGTCACGTCCGGGTTGAAGCGGTAGGCAGGATCGATGTCGGGCACATGGTCTTCGGTTTCGCTGAAGGCGGGTACCTGCAGCTCGGTGTCGATGCCGAAAACCTCGCGCACGGAAATCATGCGGTCAGGGCGTATGTGGGTCAGTTCGGTCATGGTCCTTCTCTCTGAAAATGGGTCAGGCGCTGCTCGCGCTGGCAGGCGGGGCAGGCGCGGCGTTGGCTTCAATCTGGCTTAAGGCCTCGGCTGCGCGCTGCAACGCCGGCAGCAGATGCAGGGCTTTTTCAAGCGTCAGCCGCATGATGGGCGCCTGTACCGCCACGCACAGGTTGGAGCGGCCGCTGGCGTTGGGCACCAACACGGCCACGCACAGCAGGCCGGGCAGGAACTCCTCGTTGTCCAGCGCGAAACCCTGGCGCTTGATCTGCTTGATCTCTGCTTCGAGCTGCGCCATATTGGTCAGCGTCTTGGGCGTATAGGCCTCCAGCGGCGCGTGGCCCAGCAGGCGCTGGCGCTGCGAGGGCGTCATGTCGGACAAAAACACCTTGCCGCTGGCCGAACAGTGGGCCGGCACACGTGAGCCCGGATGCAGGTAAAAGCGCAGTGGCGCCGCAGTCTCGACGCGGTCCAGGTAGATTACCTCGCTGCCCGTCAGCGCCGTGAGGTTACAGCTTTCGCCGATTTCATCGACCAGATGGCGCAGCACGGCATGGCGCGCGCCATGAAGAATGTCATTGAGCAACAGGTTTTCGGCCAGCCGGCGCAGCCGCGCGCCGGTGCCGTAATGGCGGCCGTCGGCGCTGCGCTCCAGCAGCCCCGCAGCTTCCAGTTGCTGAAGCATGCGATGAAGCGTAGGCTTGGGAATGTGAATCTCTTCTGCCAGCGCCTGCAGGGAAAACATCTGGTCCTTGGTCGCAATGGCCTCCAGCAGCGAAAACAATCGCAGCGTCGGGGTGTCGCCGTTGATTTCAAGGAGGTCTGGCTTGAGGGTTTTCACGATTTCCATGCACTAATGATAGTTGAATTCCGGAAATTGATAATAAATATTCTATTTTTTAAAATTTCGTTGACGTTTGTCAAAAAAATGCCTAACATCCGAGTCAATTCCAGATAAGTGGAATTAAACGTATCAATTTTTTGATTAATCAGCTGAAAACCTCACTGTAGGAGACTTTCCATGAGCAAGACCAAGCCTGCCACCTCCGCCGTCACCACCGGCGTCCAGAAGATGACCCCGTCGGAAGCCTTTGTCGAAACCCTGGTCGCCAACGGCGTGACCGAGATGTTCGGCATCATGGGTTCGGCCTTCATGGACGCAATGGACATCTTTGCCCCAGCCGGCATTCGCCTGATTCCCGTGGTGCACGAGCAGGGCGCTGCCCACATGGCTGACGGCTACGCCCGCGTGTCCGGCCGCCACGGCGTGACCATCGGCCAGAACGGCCCCGGCATCAGCAACTGCGTGACCGCCATTGCCGCCGCTTACTGGGCGCACAGCCCGGTCGTCATCATCACCCCCGAGACCGGCACCACCGGCATTGGCCTGGGCGGCTTCCAGGAAGCCAACCAGCTGCCCATGTTCCAGGAGTTCACCAAGTACCAGGGCCACGTGACGCATCCCAAGCGCATGGCCGAATTCACGGCACGCTGCTTTGACCGCGCCATGTCCGACAACGGCCCGACCCAGCTGAACATTCCGCGCGACTACTTCTACGGCGAGATCGAGTGCGAGATTCCCAAGCCGATGCGCGTCGAGCGCGGCGCTGGTGGCGAGGAAACCCTGAATGCCGCAGCCGAACTGCTGGCCACGGCCAAGTTCCCGGTCATCCTGTCCGGTGGCGGCGTGGTGATGGGCAACGCAGTGGAAGAATGCAAGGCTCTGGCCGAGCGCCTGGGCGCGCCCGTGGTGAGCGGCTACCTGCGCAACGACTCCTTCCCTGCCAGCCACCCGCTGGCTGCCGGTCCGCTGGGCTACCAGGGCTCCAAAGCCGCGATGAAGCTGATCGCCCAGGCCGACGTGGTGATTGCACTGGGTTCGCGCATGGGCCCCTTCGGCACGCTGCCGCAGCACGGCATGGACTACTGGCCGAAAAACGCCAAGATCATCCAGGTCGAGGCCGATCACACCAACCTGGGCCTGGTCAAGAAGATTTCGGTCGGCATCTGTGGCGATGCCAAGGCCACCGCCGCCGAACTGACCCGCCGTCTGGCCGGCAAGACCCTGGCCTGCGATGCGACCAAGGAAGAGCGCGCCAAGACCATCAAGGCCGAGAAAGACGCCTGGGAAAAGGAACTCGACGAGTGGACGCATGAAAAGGACGCGTTCAGCCTGGACATGATCGAAGAGAACAAGAAGGAAAAAACCTTCAACGGCGGCGACTACCTGCACCCCCGCCAGGTCCTGCGCGAACTCGAAAAGGCGATGCCGCCACGCGTCATGGTGTCCACCGACATCGGCAACATCAACTCGGTGGCCAACAGCTACCTGCGTTTTGAAGAGCCGCGCAGCTTCTTTGCCCCGATGAGCTTTGGCAACTGCGGTTACGCGCTGCCGACCATCATCGGCGCCAAGCTGGCCGCCATGGACCGCCCGGCCATTGCCTACGCTGGCGACGGCGCCTGGGCCATGAGCATGGTGGAAATCATGACGGCCGTGCGCCACGACATCCCGGTCACCGCCGTGGTCTTTCACAACCGCCAGTGGGGCGCCGAGAAGAAGAACCAGGTTGACTTCTACAACCGCCGCTTCGTTGCGGGCGAGCTCGAAAGCGAAAGCTTCGCCGGCATCGCCACCGCCATGGGCGCCGAGTCCATCATCGTGGACAAGCTCGAAGACGTCGGCCCGGCGCTCAAGAAGGCCATAGCCATGCAGATGAACGAAGGCAAGACCTGCGTCATCGAGATCATGTGCACCCGTGAACTGGGCGATCCTTTCCGCCGCGACGCGCTGGCCAAGCCGGTCCGCCTGCTCGAGAAGTACAAGGACTACGTCTAAGTAAGTCTTACAGCGCGCCGCATGGTCCACCAAAGGCCATGCGGCGCGTTTTTGTTTATCTTGTGTGGAGACCATCAACATGACTATTTCCGAACTTGCCCCGCGCGCCGGCAGTGCGTCGCCTGCGGGAGAAGCCGCCCATCCGCATCTGCGCGCGCTGGTGCAAGCGGCCAAGGCCCGCGGCCCGGTCCGCGTCGCGGTCGCCTACCCCTGCGATGCATCCTCGCTGGGCGCCGCCGTCCAGGCGCACCAGGCGGGTCTGATCACGCCTGTTCTGGTCGGGCCCGTGGCCCGCATCCAGGCCGTGGCCGCAGCCGAAGGGCTTGAGCTGGCCGGCATCGAGCTGATTGATACCCCCGACCAGCCCCGCGTCACGGCTGCCCGCGCCGCCGCGCTGTGCGGCGAAGGCCAGGCCGCAGTCCTGATGAAGGGCAGCCTGCACAGCGACGACCTGCTGGGCGCCGCCGTCTCGCGCGACGCCGGCTTGCGCGGCTCGCGCCGCGCCAGCCATGTGTTCGTCATGGACGTTCCCGGCTTCAACCGCCCGCTCTTGATGACCGACTGCGTCGTCAACATCGCGCCCACGCTGGCCGAAAAGCGCGACATCGCGCAAAACGCGATTGACCTGGCCCGCGCCATCGGCATCAAGCTGCCGCATGTCGCCATCCTGTCGGCGGTGGAAACCGTGAATCTCGCCATTCCCGGCACGCTGGACGCCGCCGCGCTGTGCAAGATGGCCGAGCGCGGCCAGATCAGCGGCGGCGTGCTTGACGGCCCGCTGGCGCTGGACAACGCCATATCGGCCGAGTCGGCGCGCAACAAGGGCATCGTCTCCGCCGTGGCCGGCCGTCCCGACGTGCTGCTGATGCCCGGCCTGGAAACCGGCAACGTGGCCTACAAGCTGCTGGTCTACCTGGCCGGCGCCGAATGCGCCGGGCTGGTGCTCGGCATGCGCGTTCCCATCGTGCTGACCAGCCGCTCCGACTCGGTCGCCAGCCGCATCGCGTCCTGCGCGCTGGCGGTGCTGATGTGTTCCGGCGCTGACAAGAAAGCGCGTGCAGCATGAGTGCCGGCAACGAGGCGCTGGCCGCTGGCCAGGCTTCCCGCCTGCGCCAGGTCACGCACCTGCTGCCCGGCGTCGGCCTGTCGGCGGTGATCGCCATGGCCGCCACCACGGTGTCGATACTGCACGGCGGTCCGCAATTCCTGTATGCGCTGTTTTTCGGCATCGCCTTTCACTACCTCAGCCAGGAAGCCAAGACGCGGCCCGGCATCGAGTTTTGCGCGCGCGGCGTGCTGCGCCTGGGCGTGGGCCTGCTGGGCGCGCGCATCACCGCCTCGCAAATCGCCGGCCTGGGCTGGGAAACCGCCGCCATCGTGGTGATCGCGGTGCTCACGACGCTGCTGTGCGGCACCTTCCTGGGCAAGCGCTTCGGCATGACGCGCGCCCAGGGCGTGCTGTCGGGCGGCGCGGTCGCCATTTGCGGCGCTTCGGCGGCGCTGGCGATTTCGGCGGTGCTGCCGCGTGACAAAGACAGCGACCGTTCCACGCTGATGGTGGTCGTGACCGTGACCGTGCTGTCAACCGTGGCTATGGTGGCCTATCCGCTGATTGTCAAGGCGCTGGGCCTGCCGCCCGAGTTGGCCGGCCTGTTCCTGGGCGGCACGATTCACGACGTGGCGCAGGTGGTGGGCGCCGGCTATATGGTGAACCCGGAAACCGCCGACTACGCCACCATCGTCAAGCTGTTCCGCGTGTCCATGCTGGCCGTGGTCGTGGTGGTAGTCTCCAGCGTGTTCAAGAAGCAGCGCGAGCAGATGGCCGAGGGTACCGAGGCGAAAAAGCAGCCGCTGGTGCCGTGGTTCCTGTGGGTCTTCGTCGCGCTGGTGGTGCTCAATTCGCTGGGTGGCGTGCCCGCCATCGTGCAGACCGGTCTGAACGATGTGTCGCGCTCCTGCCTGGTGGTCGCCATTGCCGCGCTGGGCGTGAAGACCTCCTTCATGCAACTGGCGCGCGCTGGCTGGAAGCCCTTTGCCCTGCTGCTGATCGAAACTGTGTGGATGGCCGCGTTTGTGTTGATCGTGATCCTGATGCGCCGCTAAATTGCGCGTCGGGCCCGCCAGAAGGCCGATTTCGATCACTTTTTAATAGCTGTCTATGCCCGTTTGATAAGGGCCAGGCGGCTATTTTCCTTTAAACCCCTGGTAAAACTGCCGGCCCGGCCACGCTTAGGCGGTCACCGGCCGGTCCATGCTGACAAAACGCACGGTGAAGCGTGTTCCCGGTGACTGCGGATGGCCCGGCAGGTCGGCGTCTTCCACGCTAATGGTGGCGCCGTGCTGTTGCACGATCTCCAGCACGATGGCCAGGCCCAGTCCCGAGCCATCGACGTTGGTGCCCAGCGCGCGGTAAAAGGGCTGAAACACCAGCTCGCGTTCGGACTCGGGAATGCCGGGCCCGGAGTCTTCCACAATCAGCACCAGGATGCCGCTGAAACGGTCAACCATCAGCCGCACCGTGACATGGCCGTGCTCGGGCGTGTAGTTGATGGCATTGTCCAGCAGGTTGCGCACCAGTTCGCCCAGCAAGGTCGTGTTGCCTTCCAGGAAGGTGGGCTCCGCACCCGCGGCCGGTCCGTCATAGCCCAGGTCGATCTTCTTTTCAAGCGCGCGCGGCACCGAGTCGGCCATTACTTCCGCGACGATCTTCACCAAATCAACATGCTGCTTGGCCAGGCTGCGGCCGGTGGTCTCGGCGCGCGCCAGCGCCAGCAGCTGGTTGACGGTGTGCGTCGCGCGGATGCTCGCCAGCCCGATGTGCTTGAGCGACTTTTTCAGCTCGTCCGCATCGGTTTCGCGCTGCGCCAGGTCGGCCTGCATGCGCAGCCCGGCCAGCGGGGTTTTCAGCTGGTGGGCGGCGTCGGCCAGAAAGCGCTTTTGCGTCGACAGCGAGACCTTGAGCCGGCTCAGCAAGTCGTTGACCGAGTCGACCAGCGGCACCACTTCCTCGGGCACGCCGGCGTCATCGAGCGGGCTCATGTCGTCGGGCTTGCGCGCGCGTATGCGTTTTTCAAGCTGCGCCAGCGGCTTGATGCCGCGCACCAGCGCCAGCCACACCAGCAGCACGGCCAGCGGCAGGGTGACGAACTGCGGCACCATCGTGCCCTTGACAATCTCCGTGGCCAGCGTCTTGCGCTTTTCCAGCGTCTCGGCCACCTGCACCAGCACCAGCACGGGGGCGCCCGTCTTCACATCGACCTTGATCCAGGTGTAGGCCACGCGCACATCCTCGCCCAGGATCACGTCCTCACGCAGCCGCACTTCGCCGTCAACCGGTTTTTCCTCGTCGGGCGGCGCCGGCAGGTCATGCTCGCCGCTCAGGTATTCGCCGCGCGCGCCCACCACCTGGTAATAAATCAGGTCGCTGTCATCGGCACGCAGGATGTCGCGCGCGGGCGCGGTCAGGTTGACCTGGACCTGGTTGTTTTTTACCACCAGCAGTTTGCTAAGGGCCTGCACGTTGTATTCAAGCGCCCGGTCAAAGGGCTTGCCGGCAATGTTCTGCGCCACCAGCCAGGTCAGCGCCATGCTGATGGGCCACAGCAGCAGCAAGGGCGTGAGCATCCAGTCGAGAATCTCGCCAAATAAACTGCGCCGTTCGCGCTGGAACAGCCTTAACGCCAAATAAGCCCCCACGCTCCCCACCGCGTGTGGTTCGCTGCCCCCCGAGGGGGCGCTGCGCCTGCGGCCCGGCGAAGCCGGTTCCGCAGTCCCTGCTGGGGCCGGGGGCGGCTTGGCGCTGCGGCCGGGGCTTCCCTATTGGCCCGTTCTTTTGGCATGTCTAGCCGGGGATCTTTTCTAGGCAATAACCAAGTCCTCGCACGGTTGCAATGCGGATAGGCCCTTTTTCGATTTTCTTGCGCAGCCGGTGGATGTAGACCTCGATCGCGTTATTGCTCACTTCCTCGCCCCATTCGCAGAGCCGCTCGACGAGCTGGTCCTTGCTCACCAGGCGTCCGGTGCGCTGCAGCAGCACCTCGAGCAGGCCGAGCTCGCGTGCCGACAGCTCCAGCATCTGCCCATCGATGGTGGCAACCCGGCCGGCCTGGTCATAGACCAGCGGGCCGTGCTTGATGGTGCTGCTGGCGCCGCCCATGCCGCGGCGCACCAGCGCGCGCACCCGCGCTTCAAGCTCCTGCAGCGAAAACGGCTTGGCCATGTAGTCGTCGGCGCCGTAGTCCAGTCCCTTCACCCGCTCTTCCACGCTGTCGGCGGCGGTCAGGATCAGCACCGGCAGGGCCGAGCCGCGCGCGCGCAGCCGCTTGAGCACCTCCAGCCCGTGCATGCGCGGCAGGCCGAGGTCGAGAATCAGCAGGTCGAACTCGGTGTTGGTCATCAGCGCGGCATCGGCTTCGGTGCCGCTGGCCACATGGTCGGCCGCCGCGCCCGAGGCGCGCAGGGTGCGCAGCAGGCCATCGGCCAGAACCTGGTCGTCTTCGGCAATCAGAATACGCATGGCTTGTCTCCAGGAGTCCGTCCGCTGCAGGGCCCTGCGGGACGGTGTTTTGCTTGGCAGGCAAATTCTAGGCTTTTGCGGACAGACGCTGTGCGGAAGCCGGCTAGGCGCCGGAATAAGCCTCCAGCCCGAGCGCCACCACGGTCGCCACATTGGCCCCCACGGCCTGGCGGAACTCGTCTTCGGCCTGGCGCACGGCGCTTCTGAAGGCCTGCAGCCACAGCAGACCGGTGTCGGTAAACACGACGCGGCGGGCGCGCTGGTCCAGCGGATCGGCTTCGCGCCTGACCAGGCCCCAGGCTTCGCACTGATTCACCAGCTCGCCCATGGCCTGCTTGCTCATGCCGGCACTTAGAGCCAGCTCGGTCAGGCGCGAGCCGCCCACGGCCAGGTGGCGCGTGATGTGAATGTGCGCGGCGCCCACCTGGCCCCGCGCCGCCAGGTTGGACAGCGCCAGCGGCACATCGATATCGCTGGCCATCAGCGACAGCACGCGCTCGTCGAAGCGGCGCAGCGCGTGGCCCAGCAGCCGCCCCAGGTGCGTGAGGCGCCAGTTTTCCTCGTCGGCGGGGGCGACGCTGCCGGTCACTGAAGCAGAAGGGGAATCCATGCCGGAATCATAAGCCAAATGGTCAGGCAAACTGACTAAAAACAGGGTTTACTTATTTCAACATCGGCCATAAAGTACTGGTCATGCATCCAGCGCTGTGATTAAAAGCAGAGACTGGAATCGAAGCCCAAAGTTTTCACATCATTGATTTTCAAGGAGATTTCCATGGACTTGCCCAACAAACCCGCCGCCGCCCCCAGCGCCGCCCTGAACACCGAGAAAGCCAAGGCGCTGGCCGCCGCGCTGGCCCAGATCGAAAAGCAGTTCGGCAAGGGCACCATCATGAAGCTGGGCGCCGGCGAGGTGATCGAGGACATCCAGGTGGTGTCCACCGGTTCGCTGGGCCTGGACATCGCACTGGGCGTCGGCGGCCTGCCGCGCGGCCGCGTCGTCGAGATTTACGGCCCCGAGTCCTCGGGCAAGACCACGCTGACGCTGCAGGTGATTGCCGAGATGCAAAAGCTCGGCGGCACCTGCGCCTTCGTCGATGCCGAACACGCGCTGGACATCCAGTACGCGCAAAAACTCGGCGTGAACCTGCAGGAGCTGTTGATCAGCCAGCCCGACACCGGCGAGCAGGCGCTTGAAATTGTTGACTCCCTGACCCGCTCCGGCGCGGTCGACCTGATCGTCATCGACTCGGTCGCCGCGCTCACGCCCAAGGCCGAGCTCGAAGGCGAGATGGGCGACTCGCTGCCCGGCCTGCAGGCGCGTTTGATGAGCCAGGCGCTGCGCAAGCTGACAGCGACCATCAAGAAGGCCAATTGCATGGTGATCTTCATCAACCAGATCCGCATGAAGATCGGCGTGATGTTTGGCAGCCCCGAGACCACCACCGGCGGCAATGCGCTGAAGTTCTACGCCTCGGTGCGGCTGGACATCCGCCGCATCGGCTCGATCAAGAAGGGCGACGAGGTCATCGGCAACGAGACCCGGGTCAAGGTGGTGAAGAACAAGGTCGCCTCGCCCTTCAAGACGGCGGAGTTCGACATCCTGTACGGCGAGGGCATCAGCCGCCTGGGCGAGGTGCTGGATCTGGGCGTGGCCGGCCACATCGTTGAAAAAGCCGGCGCCTGGTACGCCTTCAACGGTGAAAAAATCGGCCAGGGCCGCGACAACTCGCGTGAATTCCTGAAGGAAAACCCGGCGCTGGCCATCGAGATCGAGAACAAGGTGCGCGAGTCACTGGGCATTCCACCGGTGCAGCCCGCACAAGGCGCGGCCGATGCCGGCGACAAGGCCGACAAGACCGAGAAGGCGGCGAAACCCGAAAAGGCCGACAAACCCGTCAAGGCGGCGCTTTAACCCGGTTTATGGGTCAGATCGGGCTCTAGCCCATGATTCATGGCCATAGTGCGCTATTGAAAAGATAGTATGCTCGCAGCCCTGAATCCCGGACCGGCGCCCTGGCCTGCAAGCATGAACACCGACCAACCCGCACCCGCCCGCCGGCCCGGCCTGAGCCTTTCGCTCAAGGGCCGCGCCTTGCGCTACCTGGCCGCGCGCGAGCATTCACGCGCCGAGCTGGAGCGCAAGCTAAAGCCCCACGAGGAAACGCCCGGCCAGCTGGCGCAGGTGCTCGACGAGCTGCAGGCGAAAGATTTCATCAGCGAGGCACGGGTGGTGGCATCGGTCATCAACCGCCGACAAGCCAAACTGGGCGCATCGCGCATTAGGCATGAGCTACAGGGCAAGGGGCTGGGCGCCGAGCTGGTCGCTGATGCGATGGATGGATTGAAGGCGACCGAGCTGGAGCGTGCGCGCGAAGTCTGGCGCAAAAAGTTTGACGGGCTGGCAGAGGATGCCGCCGCTCGTGCCAAACAGATGCGATTTCTCGCCGCCCGCGGTTTTGGCGGCGACGTGATTCGCCGCGTGGTGTCGCAGGCCGAAGACGATTGAGGGTGCCCGTGAATTCGGGTTTTGAAGCGAAATATCGTCCAAGCCCAATGAATATCAGCGCAAACAGCTATCGAATGAATAGCGCCAAAGCGCAACCGCAAGGGCTCTCTCCCTCTTAAACCCAGCAGGGGCCGTGGAACCGGCTTTGCCGGGCCACAGGCGCAGCGCCCCCTCGGGGGGCAGCGAACCACACGCAGTGGGGAGCGTGGGGGCTGTATTCCACCAGCAGGGGCCGCGGAACCGGCTTCGCCGGGCCGCAGGCGCAGCGCCCCCTCGGGGGGCAGCGAACCACACGAAGTGGGGAGCGTGGGGGCTATATCCCCAGCATCAGCTTCAGGTTTTGCACCGCGGCGCCCGAGGCCCCCTTGCCCAGGTTGTCCAGCCGCGCCACCAGCACCGCATGGCGATAGCTGTCATTGCCAAACACGCGCAGTTCCATCTTGTTGCTGTCTTTCAAGGCCAGCGCGTCGAGCTTGCCGGAGTCAGGCGCGGCTTCCACCGTCACCCACTCGCTGCCGGCGTAGTGGCTGGCCAGTACCTCGTGCAGCCGCGCGGCGCTCGGCTGGCCCGGCAGCAGATCGATGTGCAAGGGCAGTTGCACCAGCATGCCCTGGATGAAGTTGCCCACCGAGGGGATGAACACCGGGCGACGCGTCATGCCGGTGTATTTCATGATCTCGGGCAGATGCTTGTGCTCCAGGCTCAGTCCGTAAAGTTCAAACGCCGGCGCCGTGCCGGCCTCATAGGCTTCGATCATCTGGCGGCCGCCGCCCGAATAACCGCTCACGGCAGGCAGGCTGAGCGGAAAATCGGCCGGCATCAGGCCCGCGTCGACGAGCGGGCGAATCAGCGCAATCGCGCCGGTGGCGTAGCAGCCCGGGTTGCTCACGCGCTCGGCCGCAATGACCGCTTCGCGCTGGCCGCCGACCAGTTCCGGAAAGCCGAACACCCAGCCCGGCGCGATGCGGTGGGCGGTGGAGGCGTCGATGATCTTGGGGACCCTGGCGGCGCCGGCCTGTTTCAGGCTGTCAATCATGGCCACCGATTCACGTGCCGCGTCGTCATGCAGGCACAGAATGACGAGGTCTGCCTGCGCCATTAAATCGCGCTTGGCGGCCGGGTCCTTGCGCAGTTCGGGCGCGATGCTGAGCAACTCGACCTGCCGCATGGCCTGCAGCCGTTCACGGATCTGCAGGCCCGTGGTGCCGGCTTCTCCGTCGATAAAAATTTTGGGCATAAGCAGCTTTCAGCGGAAATTGGGGCTTGTCAACAGCCGTTTGCAGGGCCTTCCTGCTGGACAGGAAGTGTAAGCTCGCCACAAGTTTGGTGCGCCGCAACATGATACAGTTTGCGGTGCTGCCCGCAGCAACCGTTAACATGCTGGTTTTGAGCCTAGATGGCCTGGTATTTCTACCCCCCAACAGCCTGGCCAACACTGTTGCACCCCTCTTCTTTATTGAACCCTGAAGGTTTTTCATGAAAATTCACGAGTACCAAGGCAAGGAAATCTTGCGCAATTTTGGTGTGCCTGTGCCGCGCGGAATTCCTGCGTTCACGGTGCAGGAAGCGGTGGAAGCCGCACAAAAACTCGGCGGCCCCGTGTGGGTGGTCAAGGCGCAAATCCATGCCGGGGGTCGTGGCAAGGGCGGCGGCGTGAAGGTGGCCAAGACGATTGAGGATGTCAAGCGCATCGCTGGCGAAATCCTCGGCATGCAGCTCAAGACCCATCAGACCGGACCCGAAGGCCAGAAGGTTCGCCGCCTCTACATCGAAGACGGCGCTGACATCCAGAAGGAATACTACGTCTCCCTGGTGACCGACCGCGCCACGCAGAAAGTGGCCTTCATCGCATCCAGCGAAGGCGGCATGGACATCGAGGAAGTGGCGCATGCCACGCCTGAAAAAATCATCACCGAGGTCATCGACCCGCTGATCGGGCTGGGCGCTGAACAGGCCACAAAAATAGCCAATGGCATCGGCCTGCCCGCCGAATCCACCACCCAGGCCGTGGATATCTTCCAGAAGCTCTACAAGTGCTACATGGACACCGACGCGTCGCTGGTGGAAATCAACCCGCTGAACCGCGACAGCAAAAACAAGCTGATGGCGCTGGACGCCAAGTTCAACTTCGACCCCAACGCGCTGTTCCGCCACGCTGACATCGTCGCTTACCGCGACCTGGACGAAGAAGACCCGGCCGAAGTCGAGGCTTCCAAGTTTGACCTGGCCTACATCAGTCTGGACGGCAACATTGGTTGCCTGGTCAACGGCGCCGGCCTGGCCATGGCCACCATGGACACCATCAAGCTGTTCGGCGGCGAACCGGCCAACTTCCTGGACGTGGGCGGCGGTGCCACCGCCGAGAAGGTCACCGAAGCCTTCAAGATCATGCTCAAGAACCCCGAAGTCAAGGGCATCCTGGTGAACATCTTCGGCGGCATCATGAAGTGCGACACCATTGCCGACGGCGTGATCGCTGCCTGCAAGGCCGTGAACCTCAGCGTGCCGCTGGTCGTGCGCATGAAGGGCACGAACGAAGACCTGGGCAAGAAGATGCTGGCCGACTCCGGTTTGCCCATCATTGCCGCAGACACCATGGCCGAAGCCGCAACAAAAATCGTCGCTGCCGTCAAGTAAGCCAACGTTAGGAACAAGCATGTCCATCTACATCAACAAAAACACCAAAGTCATCACGCAAGGCATTACCGGCAAGACCGGTCAATTCCACAC
>JBKJKI010000279.1:0-2872 GCA_046597475.1 Polaromonas sp.
CTTGAAATGGTGAAGCTGCGCGGCACGCCTTCGGAGAGGTTGCGGCCCTTGACTTCCATTTCCCGCACTTCAGAGCCGGGAAAGGCCGAACCAATGGTCTTTTTAATCACTTCAGCCGTCGGCTCGCCAATCAACATGCCGTAGTTGCGGCGGATGTAGTTGATGATGGCGTCGTCAAACCGGTCGCCGCCGACACGCACGCTGCCCTTGTAGACCATGCCGCCCAGCGAGATCACGCCGACTTCAGTCGTGCCGCCGCCGATGTCGACGACCATCGAGCCACTGGCCTCGGACACCGGCAGGCCGGCGCCCAGCGCGGCAGCCATCGGCTCTTCAATCAGGTACACAGCGGCAGCGCCAGCCGCCTCGGCGGCGTCCTTGATGGCGCGGCGCTCGACCTGGGTCGAGCCGCAGGGCACGCAGATGATGATGCGCGGGCTGGGCGTGAGCAGGCGGCGCGGATGCACCATCTTGATGAACTGCTTGATCATCTGCTCGGTGATGACGAAGTCGGCGATCACGCCGTCCTTCATCGGGCGGATCGCCTCGATGTTGCCGGGCACCTTGCCCAGCATGGCCTTGGCCTCGCGGCCGACGGCCTGGATGACCTTCTTGCCGTGCGGCCCGCCTTCGTGGCGGATCGCGACGACCGAGGGCTCGTCCAGCACAATGCCCTTGTCGCGGGCAAAAATCAGGGTGTTGGCGGTACCAAGGTCGATCGCCAGGTCGGTGGAGAAATACCGACGGAATGCTTCAAACATATGCGGAAATCCGGTTGGGCATGCGCAGACTTCGCCGCGACATCGCCTTTTTTGTGGTTGGCCAATTGGGGGAAAGTTGGGGCACAGTCTGGCGAAACCAGGTTCATGGCGCCTAAAAAGCGCCTAAAGAGTGTATCGAGCACTGATTTCACACCAAAGGCGGGATAATAACGCATCCCCTGTGAAGCTGGCCTTGCACGAGGTCCGTTTTTCGGCTTTAACCCCCGTTTTAGCCACCATTTTTTCGCTGTAGTCTCAACTCCCTATTTTCTGCTGCATTCAAGCACTATCCCCATGGCATTGACCTCCCAAGACATCGCACGCGTCGCCAATCTGGCGCGGCTGGAACTGCGTCCTGACGAAACCGAGCACACGCTGAGCCAGCTCAACGGTTTTTTCGCCCTGGTGGCGCAGATGGAGGCCGTCAACACCGACGGCATCGCGCCGCTGGCCCACCCGGCCGCCGTTCTCGGCGATGTCGCGCTGCGCCTGCGCCAGGACATCGCCAGCGAACCCAACCAGCGCGAAGCCAGCCAGCTCAGCGCGCCCGCCGTCGAGCGCGGCCTCTTTCTCGTGCCGAAAGTGATCGAATGAGCAGCACCCTTCACCCCGAGCTGCACGAGCTCGGCGTCGCGCAACTGGCCGCCAGGCTGGCCGCCCGCGAAGTCTCCAGTGTCGAAGTTACGCAGCATTTCCTGGCCCGCATCCAGAAATACGAAAATCTGGGCGCTTTTTTAGCGACCCATGCCGACGTATCGCTGGCGCAGGCCCGCGCCGCCGACGTGCGCCTGGCCGCCGGCGAGCGCGGCCCGCTGCTGGGCGTGCCGCTGGCGCACAAGGACGTGTTTGTCACCCGCGATTTCCCGACCACCGCCGGCTCGAAGATGCTGGAAAACTACCGCAGCCCGTTTGACGCCACCGTCGTCAGCCAGCTTGCCAGCGCCGGCATGGTCACGCTGGGCAAGCTCAACTGCGACGAGTTCGCCATGGGTTCGGGCAACGAAAACAGCGCTTACAAACCGGTACAAAATCCTTGGGACTTGAGCCGCGTTCCGGGCGGCTCGTCGGGCGGATCGGCGGCCGCCGTCGCCGCGCGGCTGGTGCCCGCCGCCACCGGCACCGACACCGGCGGCTCGATCCGCCAGCCGGCCTCGTTCACCGGCATCACCGGCATCAAGCCGACCTATGGCCGCTGCTCGCGCTACGGCATGGTGGCCTTTGCCTCCAGCCTGGACCAGGCCGGGCCGATGGCGCGCAGCGCGCTCGACTGCGCCCTGCTGCTGTCCGCCATGGCCGGACCGGACCCGGACCGCGACTCGACCTCGCTGGACTTGCCCGCAGTGAACTACGCTACTTATTTAATAGCAAATAATGACCGTAACGCAAGGGCTACACCCTTAAAAGGCTTGCGAATCGGCCTGCCCACGCAGTTTTTCGGCGCCGGCTGCGCGCCCGACGTGCTGGCGGCCGTGCGCGGAGCGCTGGCCGAGTTTGAAAAGCTGGGCGCCACACTGGTTGACGTCGAGCTGCCGCTGACCGAGCTGTCGATTCCGGTCTATTACGTCATCGCCCCGGCCGAGGCCAGCAGCAACCTGAGCCGCTTCGACGGCGTGCGCTATGGCCACCGCGCGGCCAACTACGGCGACCTGACCGACATGTACAAGAAGTCGCGGAGCGAAGGCTTTGGCGACGAGGTGACGCGCCGCATCATGATAGGCACCTATGTGCTGAGCCATGGGTATTACGACGCCTACTACCTCAAGGCGCAAAAAATCCGCCGCCTGATCGCCCAGGACTTCCAGAAAGCCTTCACGCAGTGCGACATCATTGCCGGCCCGGTGTCACCCACCGTGGCCTGGAAGATCGGCGAGAAGGGAGACGACCCGGTGGCCAACTACCTGGCCGACATCTACACCCTGTCGTCCAGCCTGGCCGGCCTGCCAGGCATGAGTGTGCCGGCCGGTTTTGGCGCGCACGGCATGCCCGTCGGGCTGCAGCTGATTGGCAACTACTTCAAGGAAGCGCAGCTGCTGGGCACGGCGCACCAGTTCCAGCTGGCAACCGACTGGCACACGCACCGGCCCCCGGGCTTTTGAGACGATTTCGACATG
>JBKJKI010000306.1:0-3457 GCA_046597475.1 Polaromonas sp.
CTTGCTGTCAGCCCAGCCAATCAGCCATTTGCGCAGGTGCTGGGCCACATGCGGCGCCGGACCCAGCGGCTCGACCTGGCGCTCGAAGTCCACCCGCAGGGGCCGTGCTGCCAGCACCGGCACCCGCGCCGGGTCCAGCTTGCCGTTCTTCGCCATCTGCGTGAGCACCAGGTTGCGGCGCTGTAGCGCCCGCTCGGGATTGGTCACCGGGTTGTAGGCGCTCGGGCCCTTGAGCATGCCGATCAGCGTCGCGCTCTCCAGCACGTCGAGCTGGTCGGCCGACTTGTCGAAATATGTGCGCGCGGCCATCTCTATGCCGAAGGCGTTGTAGAGAAACGGCACCGTGTTGAGGTAGGTCTCCAGGATCTCTTTCTTGGAGTAAACCGCCTCGATCTTCAGCGCCGTGATCGCCTCCTTAACCTTGCGCGTGATGCTGGTGGCGCGGCCAATCTCCTCGGGGTAGAGATTGCGCGCCAGCTGCTGCGTGATGGTCGAGCCGCCCTGCAAGTCGCCCGACACGGTCGCAAGCACAGCGCCCGCCGTGCGGCGAAAGTCAATGCCGTGGTGCTCGTAAAAACGGTGGTCTTCGGTGGCGATCAGCGCGTTGACGACGTTGGGCGAAATCCTGTCCAGCGTTACCCACTGGCGGTTGATGCGCCGGTACTCGGCCAGCACCGTGCCATCGGAAGCCAGCAGCACCGAGGGCGTTTCAGACTTGGCCTTGCGCAAGTCGCCAATGCCCGGCGTGAACGGAATCAGCACCAGCACGTAAAGCAGCATCAGCGCCGGCAGCAGCAAAGCCGCCCGCACAGGGCGCCGCCTGGCGGCGCCTGTGAGACGGTGAAACTGTTCAGCGGCGAAGGTGGCTGCGCGGTGCAGGGTCGGGGTCATAAGGGGAGTTTACGGGGGTGGTCAGCACAGCTTGTAACTTTGCTGTCATTTTTTGGTGAAATACGACCATAGCCCAGTCAGGGCAGTCGCAAACAGCTACCGTTTTTATAGCACGCAGAACTCGCAAGCGGCGCAATCACCGTATGCTGGCAATTCCTGAATCACGGCACAAGCCGTTGGCTTCACCCGCTCAATCTTTTCGCCTCAAGGGCTGCCAGCCTGCGAACTTTGGATGGTGGCGCTGCACCACCGGGCCGTCGACATCCCAGGCGATGCATTTGCCCACGTAGGGCGGCGGCGTGGCGCTTTCAGGCTCGGGCAGGCCGGCCTGCCTGCGCAGGTGGCCCTGGTAAGAAGGAACGGTCTGGAAGGCGACAGTCGCCATGTTGAACAGCAATTCGCGCAGATGCGTGCAGCCGCGTATGCCGCCGAGCGCCCTCTCTATGGACTGGCGCCAGCCCGGCCCCATGGTCACGCCGACCATCCGCTGCATCGGGTCCGTACCCTGCTGGCATTCGCCAAACGGCGCGTAGTCGCTCGAACTGGCGATCTCGCGGATCGTCAGGCTGTCGTCCACCGTTGCGCGGATAAACATGCCGTGGAGGGGCGTGCCCGGCGGCATGTCGCCGCGCTCGGAAAAATTCAGCGCATAGGTTTTGGTATCGGTCAACTCGGCGTCGATGTCCCACAGGCCGTCTTCACGGTGGTAGCCGCGATAGACAACGGCGCGGGTGTGCAGGTGGGTTCGGGCTTGGGGTGCGGGCAGGGGCATGGGGGGCTTAGTTAGGAGTACAAGTGTGATTTTCCCAGAATGCCCGGACTGTGGCACGATGACATGGGCTAGCGTCGACCATTTGAACTCGGGGCCCCGAATATCCCGCCAAGGTTTGGGACCGGGCCATTCTGGCAGTCATGAGCCGCAAACTGCAAACTGCTCATGCGAAGATGGTGCTGGCCTGATGCAGGCCGGGCGTTGACTGATTTGAGAGAAGAATGAATTTTGCAGGTGTCCAGGAATGAACTCTTCATTTCCAGGTATGGCGGACAAATCCATCTTGAACTATTGGCGATGAGACCGCATTTGACCTGTCTATTGATTTCAATCCCGGAGCCCTTTATGAACTTGCAAGAGCGCGAACAACTGACCACTTTTCTGCAACAACTGGCCCAGGCGCAGGCGGGTGTCAAGGACGACGAGGCTGGGGCATTGATTGCCAGCACGTTTGCGCGTCAGGCTGACGCGGCCTATCTTGTCGTGCAGCGTGCCTTGCTGCTTGACGCCGCCTTGCAGGATGCCCAGGCGCAGATTGCACAACTCAAGGTCCAACTGGCGCAGCAGCGTCCTGGTGTACCGGCCCCCGGTTTTCTGGATGCAAGCACCTGGGGCCGCCAGCCGAGTCCGGTCGTTTCAACGCCTGTGATGACCAGCCCGCCTGTTCAGGCTATTCAGCCAGCGCCGGTCGCGGCTTCCTCCCGTGCATTCCAGGCGCCCGGTTTCCTGTCCAACATGGCGACCACGGCAGCGGGCGTGGCAGCTGGCGCCTTCTTGTTCCAGGGAATCAATAGTTTGGTCGGTGGCCATCACAATGCACCGCTTGCGGCTGCCAATCCCTTGAGCTCACCGGCGGCGGAAAAGGAAAAACCCGCCAACATCTCCTTCAATGCGCCGACTGACACCGATAGGGACGTTGCGGACAGCAGCGCCGGGTTTGATGAATTGCTTGATATCGGTCCCGACGACGCCAGTGACTGGACGTGATATTCGGGTCGGTCCCGGCTGATCGGCTGACGGGAACCAGCCGATGCTGGTGCTCCGATGGATGAAATCGTCGTCACATTCTTGGCACCCATTGAGTCAAGGTCCATGACCGCTTGGAGCTACAAGATTGGAAATCTCTAAAGCCGCTTGCAGCGTTGCACAGCTCGTTTCATACGTTTCGCAGGGTTGTTGGCAAGGAATGCTGTTGTCTTCGGGTTTCCTGGCGCATAATCCAATGGTACGGGTGGTAAAACTATCCGGACAAGTTAGGTGATCGGTCAGTTTCGCGCGCTACGGCGGTACTTTTTTGGTTTGTTGTGCTTTCGGGACTCCATCGCTTTTGTTTTATGTGTTTTTTTTGAGGAAGTCCCCATGGGCAATAAACTTTACGTCGGCAACCTTCCTTACACAGTGCGTGACGAAGATCTGCAACAGTCATTTGGCCAATTCGGCTCTATCACCAGCGCAAAAGTCATGATGGAACGCGACACCGGTCGCTCCAAAGGCTTTGGCTTTGTCGAAATGGGCAGCGATGCTGAAGCGCAAGCCGCAATTGCCGGCATGAACGGTCAGTCGCTTGGCGGCCGTAGCATCACGGTGAACGAAGCCCGTCCGATGGAGGCACGTCCTCCACGTACCGGCGGCTTCGGCGGCGGTGGTGGCGGTTACGGCGGTGGCGATCGCTCCGGCGGTGGCGGCTACGGCGGCGGTGGCGATCGCTCCGGCGGTGGCGGCTACGGCGGCGGCGGCGGTGGTCGCGGCGGCTACTAAGCCCTGCAAATCCGGTCAACGGCAGAAATGTCGTTG
>JBKJKI010000278.1:0-3542 GCA_046597475.1 Polaromonas sp.
CCGATAGCGGGCCGTGAGTACTTCACCGCGGCTGCCATTCAATAGGAAGTCACAACGCGCATATCCATGAGATACCGGCCGGGAATCACGTCGGCTGATCGCGTCACACCTGAGGGCCGGGAGTACGGCATTCAATCGGTGATCGACGTGCATAGTGATCGCCGTGATCTGGTGCTGATGTGCCGGGGATAGCTGCCTTGATTGTCACTATCACCAGAATGTCACCACGCCAGACAAGAAAAAATCTTACTATCTTTTAAATAGCAAACTTTTCAATGCTCGTAAGACTTAAATGGTGGGTTCTGCGAGATTCGAACTCGCTACCTACGGATTAAGAGTCTGAATATATAGACAATTATGGACTATCCTAGACTGTCACCAAACCAATAACCCATTGATTCATATAGAAAGTCCGTCCCAGTTAGTCCGTTAACGTGTAGTACCATCCAGCTCTAAACTGTCACCAGACTGTCACCAGCTCCACAAACGGACTCACGAAATGGCTACCAAAACCAACGGACAAATCATCAACGAATTGGCGCAAGGCCAATTCTCCAAACTGGGTAAAGTAGTTCCATCGGGATCGTTAGAGGTGCGCAAGCTGGCAAGCCGCGCCGTCATGTTTTATTGGCGCGTCACCATCAACGGCAAGACCGCCCGCGAAGTCATCGGCGTCTATGACCCGAGCGCCGCGCCCAAGAGCCTGAAACCGACAGGCAAGGGGTTCTCTGTCATGGCCGCGATGCGGGCCGCTGAAGCACTCGCAGCACAACACCACACCAATCTAGAGCAAGGCGGTTTTGCTGCTGTGAAGGCCGCAGAGAAAGAAGCCAAGGCCAATGCTGAAACCGCCAAGACCGAGGCCAGGAAATACACGCTCCAAAACCTGCTGGCCGACTACGCCGACCACCTTGAGGCCCTGGGGCGCGTGGCGCATAAGGACGTGCGAAGTATATTCAAGCTGCATGTGATTGAACCGTGGCCGAAGATCGCCGCCCTGCCCGCCAATCAGGTGACGGGTGAGCAGATTGCGGACATGATGCGCCGCGTTATCGAGCTGGGCAAAGGCCGCACCAGCAACAAGCTGCGCAGCTACGTCCGCGCCGCCTACCAGACCGCAAGGGCCGCACGCTCCAAGGCCAGCATCCCGGTGAAGTTCAAAAGCTACAACGTCACCCACAACCCCGGCGCAGATACCGAACCAGACGAAAGCGCCAACAAGGCCGACAAGCGCCCACTGACTGCCGAGGAACTGCGCACCTACTGGAAGGCCATCAAGTCTCTGTCAGGGTTCCGTGGGGCCGTCCTGCGCGTGCACCTTTTGACTGGCGGCCAGCGTATAGAACAACTGGTGAACCTGCGCACCGACAATCTGACCGACAACAGCTTCACCCTGTACGACGGCAAAGGCAGACCCGGCAAGCCACCGCGCCCGCACACTGTCCCACTGATTCCGCAAGCTGCCGCCGCCATGCTGGAATGCAAGCCACAAGGAGTTTATGCACTCAGCACTGATAAGGGCATGACGCACCTTGCGGCAACCACCCTGAGCGGCTGGGCAGTGGATGCCACCACCCTACCCGACTTTCAAGCCAAGCGCATACGCTCAGGCGTGGAGACATTGTTGGCCAGCGCCCGCATCAGTTCAGATATTCGTGGGCGGTTGCAATCGCACGGCATCAGCGGTGTGCAGGTGCGCCACTATGACGGGCACGACTACCTGAACGAAAAACGCCACGCCCTTGAAACCCTGTTTAATCTGCTGGAGAACCCCGCAGCCAGCCACTTGGTGCAGTTCAAGGTGCTGGCTAATGGTTAATGCGGCTGACGCCGAACTGCAAAAAACAATTGACCCTTGGATAAACCTCAAGTGACACAGGCATGGCGTGACGACAGGCTGAGCGGCGGCGATGGACTCACCGGCGAGGTCAGAATCGTCTTCAACCAATCCGTCTCCATTCACTTCAAATTTGCCTTCAAGTGGAGCGCTAAGGTCGTCTGGCACTACTGTGGTTCCTGGCCCGCCATGCCCATGGAGCAAATCCGACGGCAGCGCGACGATGCCCGCAAACTTGTGCGCTCTGGCGTCAACCCCAACGACCACAAGAAGGCCGAGCGCATCGAGAACCAAGCCGCGGTCGAAGCGACGATTGCCAGAATTGCGGCGGAAGAAAGCCAAAACAGCCCCTTCAGGGCCATGCTCGAAGCCTGGCTGGCCGACGGTGTCGCCAGGAAGGATGGCAATGCCGAGCTGCGCAGGTCCTTCGAAAAGGATGTCCTTCCAACCCTTGCCGACAAGCCCGTGCGGCACATCAACGAACACGACATTCGCCGTGTCCTTCGGACCATGGTGGCCCGCGGCGTGAACCGCATGGCAGTCCGGGTGCACCACGACCTTGTGCAGCTCTTCAACTGGGCGGAGAAACGCCAACCGTGGCGCAGCATGCTGGTGGAAGGCAACCCCGCCGACCTGATCGAGATTCGCAAGATCGTGTCCAACGACTACGACATGGTCAACGAGCGCGACCGGGTACTCAACGCCGATGAGCTTCGGGAGCTGCAGGCGATTTTTGTGCGAACGGAGAAGGACTATGAATCCACACCTGCGGGACACAAATACGATGCGCAACGCCCCCTCAAAAATGAGACCCAGCTCGCCATCTGGATCTGCCTGGGCACCCTGTGCCGCATAGGCGAGTTGTTGATGACTCGATGGCAGGACGTGGATCTGGTCAATCGCTACTGGACCCTCCCGGTTGGCAACGTTAAGGGGTCAATGGGCAGGAAGCAAGGCCATCGGGTGTACCTCTCCGTATTCGCCCTGCGTCAGTTCGAAGAACTCAAAGCTCTGACAGGGACATCGCCCTATTGTTTCCCGGCAAGGAACCAGAAGATCGAGACCCATATCTGCCTCAAGACCGTCTCCAAACAGGTAGGGGATCGACAGATCCAGTTCAAAACACGCAAGGACCTGTCACGCCGGGCCAACGACAACGCGCTGGTGCTCAAGAGCGGCAGCAACCGGGAATGGACACCACACGATATGAGGTGCACAGGGGCGACCATGATGCAGGCGCTGGGCATCCTGCCCGACATCATTGACCGCTGCCAGAACCACGTGCTGGCCGGCAGCCGCGTTAGGCGCCACTACCTGCACCACGAATTCACAGAAGAAAAAAAGGCCGCTTGGGAATTGCTGGGAACGCGGCTAGACAACATTCTTGGTACGGATTTTCTGCCGTCGCCAGAGTTGTGGGAGCAAGATTCACTGCCAAATCCAGCAATCCCCGCCCACCCTATAAGGCATACAGTGAGGACATAGTTTCTACTGGAGAACCACCGTGCAGCCCACACAAACTGAGTTGTCTTCTGAGCGCAGCGACCGCGCGAAGCCGGTGTTTCTGCGTATGCCTTCCGTGATCGAGATCACCGGGCTCGGCCGATCAACCATCTACCGACTGATCGCTGATCAAAAATTCCCGAGCCCAGTCCGCCTCGGGCCTCGTGCGGTGGCCTGGCGCCGGACAGAAATTGACCAATGG
>JBKJKI010000047.1:0-9657 GCA_046597475.1 Polaromonas sp.
CAGCGTTCATCACGAGCATCGGCGGCGCAATTCGTCCGAATGTCGGCGCGGTCGCCGTCAACAGCAACGGGCACGGTGTCTACGCCGACGCTCGAAAAACTCTCAGCCTCTGAGTCCATGGGCGGAACCCGCCTGAGGCGACCGATACGCCTTATGCAGGCGGAAATGTCCGGCAAAGTAGTCGGCAAGCATGGTGGAGAAGAGCGCAGGACGACGTTGACGTGGCTGGATTTGCGTGGCCACAATAGCGCATCGCCTCCAACGGTCAACCAGGCGGTGGACTCGTTGGAGAGAGGTGACCCGCTCAGGAATGGGTGGTCAAGGGTGCCGTTCAGAGCTTTCAAGGGGGTTTCATGGCTGAGAGCGACAAGGTGTTCACAGGCTCGATTCCGAAGTTCTACGACACGCTGATGGTGCCCCTGATCTTCGAAGTCTATGCGGCCGACATGGCGGCGCTGGTCGCTGCCTTCTCTCCCGGCTCGGTGCTTGAAACAGCGGCCGGTAGCGGGGTGGTCACGCGCTTGCTTGCGCCAAAACTTAAGCCCGACGCGCGCTACGTGGTGACCGACCTCAACCAGCCCATGCTCGACTATGCCGCCACCCGGCAGGGGTCGGATAGCCGCATCGAATGGCGGCAGGCGGACGCGCTGGCCCTGCCGTTCGAAGATGCGTCGTTCGACGTCGTGTGCTGCCAGTTCGGCGCGATGTTCTTTCCCAACCGGGTTGCCGGCTACGCCGAGGCGCGTCGCGTGCTAAAGGCCGGCGGGCGCTTTGTCTTCAGTGTCTGGGACCGCATCGAAGAGAACGCCTTTGCCGATGACGTCACCAACGCCGTCGCCTCTGTGTTTCCGCACGACCCGCCGCGATTCCTCGCCCGCACGCCGCACGGCTATCACGATATCGCACTGATCCGGGAGGAATTGAGCCGCGCAGGGTTTGCCGACATCGAGATCGAGACGCGCGAGAAAGTGAGTCGCGCGCTCTCGGCACGCGCCGCTGCCACCGCCTATTGCCAGGGAACGCCGCTGCGCAACGAAATCGAGGCGCGCGACGCCAGCTTGCTTCAGCTCGCGACGGACCGCGCGACCGAGGCGATCGCCAGCCGCCATGGCGAAGGCCCGGTGGCCGGCAAAATTCAGGCGCATGTGGTCGTGGCAGCGGGATAGCGGAGTCCCGTTGCAAGGATGCACAAAGCAGCACAAAGCGCGCATCGCACCCGGGCTCCAGCCCGTAAGCCTTGCAGATGCATCACCTACGCGGCATTCACCGTCACCGCATCGAAGCAGGCGCGGATCCCTTTCTGGCTCGTCATCTGCGTCACATGCAGGCCCATGTGCGCCACCTCCAGCATGTAGTCGCAGCACGCGCCGTACCAAAGGTCCATCACGCAGTCGTGGCCGGAGGCGACGTTGACGCTGGCGGGCATTAGCCCGGGCACGCGGGCCATGCCGCGACGTTTGGAGCAGGCGTCGGGAAGAAGCTTTTATCGATTTCGTTCAGCTTGCGTTCACCTGGTTCTTTGTAAGCTCTGCTCCATATCAACCAAGGAGCTCTCCATGAAACGTTCTGCCATTCTTTGCCTGACCACGCTGCTGGCGGCGGGCGTCCAGGCCCAGACTTTCAACGACACTGCCCGCGTGCGCAGTGTCACCCCACAGCATGAGAACATCTCCGTGCCGCGCAACGAGTGCTCCACCCAGTGGGTAACCGAGCAGCAAGCCGTGCCGGCTTCGCGCAATTACGGCGGGCTGGCGATCGGCGGCGTGGCCGGCGCGTTGCTGGGCAACCAGGTCGGCGGGGGCCGCGGCCGCGAAGCCGCCACCGCCGTCGGTGCCGTGGTCGGCGCGCTGACCGGCGAGCACTTTGCCAACCAGAACGGCTGGGGCGGCTACCCACAGGCAGCGCCGCAGCCGCAGCAGCGCCAGGTGCAGAACTGCCGCACCGTCAACGACGTACAGACCCGCCTCACGGGCTACCAGGTCGAGTACGAGTACCGCGGTCAGGTCTACAGCACGGTGACCCGCGAGAACCCGGGCCGCACCTTGCCCGTGCGCGTTTCGGTGGCGCCGGTAGAGCCGGTGGGGCGCGAGTACCAGGGCGCAAGCGAATACCAAGGCAGGCGCGATGACCGTGGCGGTCGCGAGTACTATGGTGCCTACAACCGATGAACGCATTTGCCAAACTGCTCTGCGCCACCTTGATGTTGGCGTCCAACCTGGCTTGGGCCGACCTGAGCCGCGACGACGCGGCCGAAGTGGCCCAGCGGGCCAGCGGCGGCCGCGTGCTGTCGGTCGAGAAGTCCGAGTCTTCGGGCCAGCCGGTGTGGCGCGTCAAGGTGGTCACGCCGGCTGGTGAGGTCCGCGTGATCCAGGTGGACGTCGCGACCGGCCAGGTCCGTTAGGGCCGGCCTGCGGCAGCTTTAACCTATGCGCCTGTTGCTCATTGAGGACGATGCGGCGCTGCGGCTTACCTTGGCCCGCCAGCTGGAGGCCGATGGCTACCGGGTCGACCAGGCCAGGGACGGCGAAGAGGGCCTGTTTTTGGCGCGCGAGTACCCGGTTGACCTCGTCATCGTCGACCTGGGGCTGCCCAAACTGAACGGACTGAGCATCGTGCAGCGCCTGCGGCAGGACGGGCGCGCCCTGCCCATCCTGATCCTCACCGCGCGCGGCAGCTGGCAAGACAAGGTGGTCGGTCTGGAAGCCGGGGCCGACGACTACCTGGTCAAGCCGTTTGAATACCCGGAGCTGGCGGCGCGGCTCAAGGCCTTGCTGCGGCGCTCGCTCAAGACCGCCTCTGACGTGCTGACGCTCGGCCCCCTCAGCATCGACCTGTCGGCGCAGGCGGTGCGGCTCAAGGGCGCGGTGCTGGAGCTCACGGCGTTCGAGTACCGCCTGCTCGAATATCTGGTGCGCCAGCGCCCGGGCATCGTCACCAAGCAGGCGCTGTCGGACTACCTCTACCCGCACGGGGAAGACCGCGAGAGCAACGTGCTGGAGGTGTTGGTGGGCCGGCTGCGGCGCAAGATCGACCCGCAGGGCAGCCTCGGGCCGATCGAGACCGTGCGGGGGCGTGGCTACAGGTTCACCCTGGAATGAGAGCCGGCTACTCCATCCGTTCCCGCCTGCTTCTGGGTGCTGCGCTGGTATTGCTGGCCTTTATGGCCGGCGCAGGGCTGGCGGTGCAGCGTGCCAATGCCGAAAGCGTGCGGGCGGCCTATTTTGGCCGGCTGCAGAGCACCATCTACCTGCTGCTGGCAGCTGCCGAACTCGATGCCGGCGGTGCGCTGGTGATGCCGCCGGAGTTTGCCGAGCCGCGCCTGTCGCTGCCGGGTTCCGGCCTGTACGCGGGTATCTACAACGTGTTGCGGGGGGAGCAGTGGCAGTCGGCCTCGACCCTGGGTCTTCAACCACCCTTTAAGCGCAGCCTGCAACCCGGTCAATGGCGCAACGAGACGGTGGATGGGGCCGGCGGGTCCTTCCTGTCGGTCAGCTATGCCGTCACCTGGAAGGCCTCCGCGCGTGAGGCACCGCTGGTGCTCACGGTGCTGGAAGACCGCGCGGCCTTCGACCGCGAAGTCGGCGCCTTTACCCGCACCCTGTGGCTCTGGCTGGGCGCCGCCGCCGTGCTGATGTTGCTGGCCCAGCTGTGGCTGTTGCGGTGGGGCCTGGCGCCGCTGCGGCGCGTGGCCAGCGAGATCCGGCGTATCGAAGAGGGCGAGCAATCGCGCATCGAGGGCCGCTACCCCACCGAAATCTCCGGCCTCACGGACAACCTGAACGCCCTGATCCAGCAGGAGCGCGTGCGCCAGACCCGGCATCGCGACGCACTGAGCTTTCTGGCCCACAGCCTGAAAACCCCGCTGGCCGTGCTGCGCAGCGCCCTGGCCGAGCCGGCGCAACTGCCAGCCACGGTGGCCCAGCAGGTGAACCGCATGGACGACATCGTGCAGCACCAGCTGGGGCGCGCCATCGCCGGGGGCGCAGCGCGCTTTGCGCCGCCGCTTCTGGTGGCGCCTATCCTGGAGCGCATTCGCGGCGCGCTGGCCAAGGTGTATGCCGAAAGGGCCTTGGACTTCAGCGTCGAGTGCCCGGCCGACCTGGCCTGGCGCATTGACGAGGGCGACTTGTTCGAGATGCTGGGCAACCTGCTGGACAACGCGGCCAAGTGGGCGCGCAGCCGGGTCGTGGTGCGGGTATGGCGCGAAGCCGCGCGCTTGTGCATCGGCATCGAGGACGACGGCCCCGGCTTCAGCGACACCGAGTCCGTCCTGCGCCTCCATGTGCGGGGGGACGAGCGCGTGCCCGGGCACGGCGTCGGGCTGGCAGTGGTGAGCGACCTGGTGGCCAGTCACCAGGGGGAGCTGAAGCTCTCGCGCGGTGCCCTGGGCGGCGGGCGGGTGGACATCGTGTTGCCGGTGCCTTGAGAGGCATGCCCTTCACGGTAAAAGCCGGGAGTCCTTAACCTGGTTTGAAGAAGGCGGTCCTGGTGGGTCGGTTGGCGACGGTCAAGCTTGCCACCACCTCCGGCGTCTCCGCCAGCAGCTTGCCCTTCTTCCAGACCTTCAGCCGATTCGCCCGCAACCGGATCGCCTCCACCACGTCCCGCGCCAGCAGCAGCAAAGCTCGCATCGCAGCCCACCTCCAGCCCATAGCCTTGCAGGTGCATCACCTTCGCCGCGCCGGTGGTCACCGCATTAAAGCAGTCCCGAATGCCTTTCTGACTCGTGATATGCGCCACATGCAGGCCCATGTGCGCTGCTTCCAGCATGTAGTCGCTGTCGTGCCGGCCCTTGGCGACGGCCCAGGCGCAGTAGCTCAGCGCGCGATCAATCAGCGCTTCCCGGCTCAAGAGCGGTTTGAGTTCGCCCCACACTGCACTGCCTTCGAGCAGCGTGCCGCCTTGGTTGACGCGCGGCAGGCCGTAGCTCAAGCAGGCGTCCATGTGGAAATGGGCATCGGCGAAGGGCGGGCTCAGCAGCAGGCCCCGCGCGTTGTTGACTTCGTGCGCCGGCGCGTCCAGGCCTGGTGCGATTTCAACAATCAGGCCGCCGCGCACGGCCAGCGTCATGCCGGTCCGGCCATTGCACGATGATCTGCCAGTGCCTCGCCTCCACCGGTGTGATCGACAGCCGGTTGCCCTTGCGCAGCACCAGCAGGTCCTGCAGTGCGGGATTCGCCCGCAGCTCGGGCAAGGTCAGCTTGCATGTTTTGCGCAGCACCTGGACGTCCACCAGTAGCCAGCGTGCTTCCTCCGGTTTTGACTTGGCGTCGTAATAGGGCGACTTTGCATCGAATTGCGTCGGGTCGGGGTAGGGCGTTGACGCCACCCGCGCGATGCCGACGATGCCCGGTTCGGCACAGCTGGAGTGGTAGAACAGCACGCCATCGCCCACCCGCATGGAATCGCGCATGAAGTTGCGCGCCTGGTAGTTGCGCACGCCGACCCAGGGCACGGTTGCGTCGGGCGCGGCCAGCGCATCGTCCACCGAGCATTCGGCGGGTTCGGATTTCATCAGCCAGTAGTTCATGGCCCAAGTCTGCCAGCGTCTGGCCCGAATTGCACGCGCCTGGCCTGGCAATGCGGCCATTACTTCATCCCTAAAATTGCTGCTCCTGTTCCACACGAAGGTATCACCATGGCCGGCATCCTGCTCAGCGAAGCACGCACAGAAAAACCAGTCATCAAGGTCGCCGTGATGGGCGCTGGCGCCGTTGGCTGCTACTACGGCGGCATGCTGGCGCGTGCCGGCCATGAGGTCGTGCTGATCGCGCGGCCGCAGCACGTCGAGGCCATCGTGAAAAGCGGCCTGCGCCTGCAGACCACGGCCTTTGATGAGCGGGTGAGCCTGCACGCCAGCAGTGAGCCGGCTGCCGTGGAGGGCGCGCAGCTGGTGCTGTTCTGCGTCAAGTCTCTTCATACCGAAGCGGCCGGTGCCCTGCTGCGGCCGCACCTGGCGCCCGATGCGCTGCTGCTGTGCCTGCAAAACGGCGTGGACAATGCCGACCGCTTGCGTGCCGTGCTGCCGGGGCAGGCGGTGGCCGCCGCCGTGGTGTATGTCGCCACCGAAATGGCCGGCCCTGGCCATGTCAGGCACCACGGCCGCGGCGAGCTGGTGATTGAGCCTTCTGGCGCCAGCGCAGCCGTGGCGCAGGCGCTGATCGCCGCTGGCGTGCCGACCGAGATATCAGACGATGTGCGCGGCGCGCTGTGGGCCAAGCTGATTCTCAACTGCGCCTACAACGCCGTCTCGGCCATCACCCAGCTGCCCTATGGCCGGGCGGTGGCGGGTGAGGGCGTCCGGGACGTGATGCGCGACGTGGTGGCCGAATGCCTGGCCGTGGCCAGTGCCGAAGGCGTGCAGGTGGCCGGCGACGCGCAGGCGGCCGTGGCCGGGCTGGCCGACAGCATGCCCGGCCAGTTGTCATCGACCGCGCAGGACCTGGCGCGCGGCAAGCGCAGCGAGATTGACTACCTCAATGGCCTGATCGTGAAGCGCGGCGAGGCGCTGGGGATCGCGACGCCGGCGAACCGGGTGTTGTGGGCGCTGGTGAAGTTGCTGGAGAGCAAGCGGTTGTAGGGTTGGTGGACAGTGCATCGCAAACGCGATACATTGAACGCATGAAAACTGCAACACTGCCTTCCATTCGCGTTGAGCCCGAATTTCGCGCTACCGTTGAATCACTGCTTCGCGATAGCGAGACCTTGACAGAGTTTGTCGAGAACTCCGTTCGCGAAACGGTGGCCCGTCGGCGCAACCAGGCGGAGTTTGTCTCGCGCGGCATCCAGTCGCTTGAAGCCGCCAGGAACAATGACGACTACGTCGATGCCGAGAGCGTTCTGGACGAACTGCGCCGGCGCCTGGCAAGAGCAAAGACAGAATCAGGCGCTGCGAGGCGATGAGCTATCGGGTCAAATTAACCCGGGAGGCCGAGGGTGATTTGCTGCGACTCTACGATTTTTTGCTCGAGCGCGAGCTAGACCGGGCAGGCGGCGGTGATCTGGCCATCGCCGACAGGGCTGTTGCGGCAATACAGGACGGTTTTGCAACCTTGCGCAGTTCACCCTTTACCTGCCGCAAGGCCGATCAAAGCCCTTTCCTGCGGGAACTGGTGATTCCATTTGGCGGTACCGGCTACGTCGCCCTGTTTGAGATTTCCGACCACAACACCGTGGTCATTGCGGCTGTGCGTCACCAGCGCGAGGATGACTGCCACTAGGCCCTCAGGCCGCCTGCACGTCGATATGGTAGGGCGCCCAGGGACACAGCGCGAATCGTTCGCTGACCGGCTTGGCGGCCATGTCGGCAAAGCGGTCGGCGTCGTAGACGGCCCATAGCGGGCCCAGGCCACCCAGTGGGAGGCGCCAAGAGCAGATGCGGCCAGGAAATCACGTTTTTTCATGGTTGATTCCTTTGGGTTTGCGGCGGAGGAAATTTGAAGTATGTCAGCGCGCGCTGAAAGCAGTCATGGCCCATCAGGCCGTGAAGAACTGGCCGGCCTCCCTGCATCTGATAGGCTGCGCGATGCAACCTTTCTCTGCCCTGAAAACTCGAGCCACGACCATGAAACCTCTGAGCCTGCTACGCGTCAACGAACAGGTGTTCCGTGTTCTCTCAAACCAGGGCGAGCATGTCGGCAACCTCAAGCTGATTGGCGGCGTCTGGAAGTTCAAGGCCATCGGCCAGGACGAACGCGGCCAGGTCGTTCCCGGCGGCGGCCCTTTGACCGGCCGGCACAACATGGTGTTTGCCGTGGCCGATGAAGCGCTGGTCAGCGCCGGGCTCAATGCCTCTCTGTAGGCACGGTGAAGCTCAGCGGCCCGCATTCGGCGCTCAGGCCTGTTCAAAGTCGATGAAGCACTTCCCGGCATCCACCGCCACCAGCCTGACGCGCACCGTGTCGCCCACGTCCAGCCCTTCGAAGCCGCGCACTACCCGGCCTTCCAGCAAGGGGCTGCTGATGCGCACAAAGGTGCCCTTGGGTGCGGCGCCGGTGACGATGGCGTCGAACACCTCGCCCATGCGCCCCTGCAGCAGCCAGGCGCCTGCGGCCTTGAGCACCTGGCGCTCGACCTTGCTGGCGTTGTCTTCCTGCAGCGTGCAGTGGCTGGCAATTTCGCTCAGCTGCTCGGCGGAATAGGGCGGCGCCTCGCCCGCGAGGGCGGCCTTCAGGAGGCGCTGCGTCACCAGGTCGGGAAAGCGCCGGTTGGGCGCGGTGGAATGCGCATAGTCGTTCACCGCCAGCCCGAAGTGCCCCAGTCCCGTGGCCGCTGGCGCACCGTTCGCTGTAGCGGGCGCGGCCGCATACTCGCCCGAGCCCAGCATCTTCACCACCGCCAGCGACAGATCGGCAAAGCCGGCCGGGTCGGCCAGGCGCCGCGCATTCAGGAAGCGGTCCAGCGCCAGCGCATCGGGCGCCTCGGGCAGCTGCACGCCGTGGCTTGAGGCCAGCGCGACGATGCGGTCCCAGCGGCGCGGCGCCTGCAGCAGGCGGCGCAGCGAGGGCAGGCCCCTGTCGGCCAGAAAGCGCGCCGTCGCGCCATTGGCCGCGATCATGAGGTCGGAGATCAGGTCCTGGGCGCGGTTTTTTTTGTCGGGGCGCAGGTCCACCAGTTGCCCGTCCTCAAACACCGGGCGGGCGGAAGCCGTGTTGAGATTCAGCGCACCGCGCGCCTGGCGCCACTGCCGCAACTGGCCGGCCAGTGCGTCGTGTCAACGCAGCTGGTCCTCCAGCCCCGGCACGCTGGCGATCTGCGGCGGTGGCGGCCCCACGCCGTCCAGCCAGGCCGAGACGGCGTCGTAGGTCAGCTTGGCGCGGTTGAACACCGTCGCCCGGTAGATGCTGGATTCGGACACCGTGCCGTCTGCCTGCACCTGCATGTCGACCACCACCGCCAGGCGCTCCTGGCCTTCATGCAGCGAGGTGATGTCGGTCGACAAGACCTCAGGCAGCATCGGAAACACGCCGGCCGCCGTGTACACCGAGGTGGTGTTGACGGCCGCATGGCCATCCACCGCGCCACCGGGCGCCACCTTCGCATCGACATCGGCCACGGCCACCCGCAGGCGCGTGCCGCCAGCAGCCAGCGGCTCGGCCACGCTCAGCTGGTCCAGGTCGCGCGTGTCGTCGTTGTCGATGGAAAACCAGGTCAGATGGCGCAGGTCGCGGAGGGCGCCGTTGGGTTCAGGGTCCGTCCGGCGCGCAGCCTCAGCCTCCTGCAAGGTCTGCGGCGCAAAGTCGGGCAGCAGGCCCCGGGTGCGCATGGCTTCGACGGCGATTTGGTGCAGATTGATGGGGTCCATGAGAGGCCTGTGAGTGATTTTCAGCAATGTACCCGCTGATCCCGGACATGGACTTGCGCTACACATTTCAGCCAAGCCTGAGGTCTAGGGGCTGCGGTTTTTATGATCTGCACAACTCTTCGCCATTCATGAGCTTGCTTTCTCCAATTGACAGCAGTATTGTTACTATCTTTTAGTTAGCTGCTGACGCCCGATGCGTCGGGGCCTGCGGTAGTTGTCAAGCTAGTGTTTAATTTCATTAATTAGCATAATTAATTATCATTGCAGCTTGCAAATAACAAGCTGGGGGTGATGATGGCTCGAGTGGCGGCGAAGGTGACGTGCAGTGATCAAGTACGCGCACAACTGGAGAG
>JBKJKI010000201.1:0-9572 GCA_046597475.1 Polaromonas sp.
CCGGCTTTGCCGGGCCGCAGGCGCAGCGCCCCCTCGGGGGGCAGCGAACCACACGAAGTGGGGAGCGTGGGGGCCATAACCTGCGGCGTCATGCTGGGTTCGGCCACGCCATCGCTGGAAAGCTGGCAGGCGACCCTCACCGGCCGCTATCAGCGCCTGACGATGAGCGAGCGAATTGGTAGCACAGCATCGACACACAACCCGGTCAACGTGCGCAGCGCCGGGCCGCCCCAAGCAAGCACAGCCCCCCCGGGGGGCAGAGAGTCACACGAAGTGGGCGAACGTGGGGGCCTACCCACGGTCAGGCGCGTGGACATGAACCACCAGCCCAGGCACTGTGTCATCGCCCCGCCGCTGCTGGCGGCGATTGCCGAGCGCGTGGCGCGCGGCGAGCAGTCGCTGATTTTCCTCAACCGGCGCGGCTACGCCCCGGTGCTGGCCTGCCACGACTGCGACTGGAAGAGCGAATGCCCACACTGCAGCGCCTACCGCGTGTTTCACAAGATAGACCGCACGCTGCGCTGCCACCACTGCGGCTTTACCGAACGCGTGCCACGTGCCTGCCCGGCCTGCGGCAACATCGACATCGCGCCGGTCGGGCGCGGCACCGAGCGGCTCGAAGAACACCTGGGCGAGTTGCTGGCCGGCGTTTCGCGGCCCGACGGAACAGCCGTACGCGTGGCACGCATAGACGCCGACAGTACGCGACTCAAGGGCGCGCTCGAATCGCAACTGGCCAGCGTGCATGCCGGCGAGGTCGACGTGCTGGTCGGCACGCAGATGATTGCCAAGGGCCACGACTTTCGCCACATCACGCTGGTGGCGGCCATCAACCCCGACGGCGCGCTGTTTTCCAGCGACTTTCGCGCGCCCGAGCGCCTGTTCAGCCTGCTGATGCAGGCCGGCGGCCGCGCCGGCCGCGACGCCAGGCACAGCGCCAGCAGCGAGATGTGGGTGCAGACCTTTCACCCCGGCCACCCGCTGTTCGAGGCGCTCAAGCGCCACGACTACCCCGGCTTTGCCGCGCAGCAACTGGCCGAGCGCCAGGCGGCCGGCCTGTCGCCCTTCGGCTTTTCAGCGCTGCTGCGCGCCGAAGCCAAGACCCAGGAAGTCGCCCAGGGCTTTCTGAACGCCGCCGCCCAGGCCGCGCAAGCGCAGCAGATCACCGGCCACACCCACGTCACGCCCTACCCGGCCGTGCCCATGACCATACAGCGCGTGGCCAATATCGAGCGCGCCCAGATGCTGGTCGAAAGCCCCTCGCGCAAGGCCTTGCAGGCCTTTCTGGCGGCCTGGCAGCCGCTGCTGTTTGAAACGCGCCGGCAGACCGAATTCAAGAGCCTGGTTCGCTGGGCGATTGATGTGGATCCGATGGCGATTTGAGGGGGTTGTTGGCTACGGGCGGTCATGCTGCAGCCGAAACTTTGGCGGTCAGTTCGATGCCCAGGGCTTTCATGACCGCCAAAGTCGTCTTGAGGGTAGGGTTGCCGTTCTCACTGAAAGATCGGTAGAGCTGCTCGCGGGAAAGCCCGGTTTGCCCCGCAATCTGGGCCATCCCCTTGGCGCGTGCGACGACCCCCAGCGCGTGGGCGATGTAGCCGGCGTCATTCGTCTGGAACGCTTCCGCCATGAAGATCGCAATCGCCTCGTCAGAAGTCAGCTCCTCGGCGGGGTCATAGGTAGTCAGTTTTTCAGCCATTTCATTCGCTCCATGCTTGGGCCAGTTGCTTTGCCGCCTTGATGTCCTTCGCTAGCGTGCTTTTGTCGCCGCCGCACAGCAAGACGATGATCGTGCCTCCTCTCTTCTGGAAGTAGATGCGGTATCCAGGGCCATGGTGAATACGCAATTCGCTGACTCCCTGTCCCACTGCTTGCGCATCGCCCGCAAGACCAAAGGCGAGACGGTCCAGTCGGGACGCGATCAAGATACGCGCCCGTTCGTCCTTGAGCCGCGTTCGCCACTTCCTGAATGTCTCTGTTTGTTTTAGCTCGATCATTGATGATGGCATTGTAGTTTAAAGACTACTGTCAATCATTTCATGATGGAGCTTTAGAGCGGCACCATCGCCGATTCAAAACGATGCGCGGCGCTGCCTCGCCTAGAGCGACATAGACGGCCGCTCGGCCATCGCCGCGCGCCAGCGTTGCAGGTGGGGGTGTTGCTCGCCGGGCCTGACCTTCACCACGCGGGCAAAGTCAAGGGCCACCACGGCAGTGATGTCGGCCACGCTGAAACGGTCGGCGGCGATGAAGTTGCGCCCGGCCAGGTGCTCGTTCAGCATGACCAGGAACTGCTGCAGCCTCACCAGGCCGCGCTGCGCCAGCTCGGGAATTTGCGGGTAGTTCAGCTGCCCGGGCAGCGCCCGGTTAGCCATGGCCGGCGCGCTGTTGCGCAGTGCTTCGGCGACGGCCATCAGCCCCTCGAACTCGACGCGCCAGTTCCAGCTGGCAATTTCCGCTTTTTCGTTCGGGGTGGTGCCCAGCAGCGGCGGCTCCGGGTAGCGCGCCTCCAGCCAGGCCGTGATGGCCGCGTTGTCGGTCAGCACGGTCCCATCTTCCAACTGCAACGCGGGTACCGTGCACTGCGGATTGATTTTTCGGTAGGCCTCGCCCAGTTGCTCGGAATTCCTCAGGTCCACCTGGACCGTCTCGTGAGCAACCCCTTTTTCGGCGAGCAGAATGCGCGCGCGGCGCGGGCTGGGCGCGGTGGCGCAGTCGTAGAAGGTGATCATCATTGGGTCTCGCTGAGAAGATAGGGAGCCGGCATCAGAGCGGCGCGGCCAGCTTGTCCTGGGTCCGGGTGTCGAAGTCGCCGGCATCATGGCGCTCGTGCAACTGGCTGGACGGCTCGCCCGAGGTGCGGTTGACCATGCGGCCGCGCCGCACGGCAGGACGCTGGGCGATCTGCTTCGTCCAGCGCAACACATGGGTGTAGGCCTGAACCTGCAGGAATTCACCGGCTTCGTAAATCAGGCCTTTGACCAGCGCGCCATACCAGGGCCATACCGCCATGTCGGCAATGGTGTACTCGTCTCCCGCCAGATAGGGACTCTGCGCGAGGCGGCGGTCGAGCACGTCAAGCTGGCGCTTGACCTCCATCGCGTATCTATCGATGGCGTATTCTATTTTTGCCGGCGCGTAAGCGTAAAAGTGACCAAACCCGCCGCCCAGGAAAGGCGCGCTGCCCGCCTGCCAGAACAGCCACGACAGGCACTCGGCGCGCCGGGCGCTGTCCGCGGGAAGAAAGGCGCCGAACTTCTCGGCCAGATACATCAGGATCGCACCTGACTCAAACACCCTGACCGGCGCTTGGCCGCTGTGATCCATCAGCGCCGGGATCTTGGAGTTCGGGTTGACCGAGACGAAACCACTGCCGAACTGCTCGCCCTCGCTGATCCGGATCAGCCAGGCGTCGTACTCCGCGCCGCTGTGGCCCGCGGCCAGCAGCTCTTCCAGCATCACCGTCACCTTGACGCCGTTGGGCGTGCCCAGCGAATAAAGCTGCAGCGGATGGCGTCCGACCGGCAGTGTCTTCTCGTGAGTCGGGCCCGCGACCGGACGATTGATGCTGGCAAAGCGGCCACCGTTCGCCTTGGTGTCAGACCAGATTCTGGGCGGCGTGTAAGCGGAAGAGTTGTCCATGGCGGAGGCCCTTGATCATGATTGAAAGCTGTCTGGCGAGGGTTGTAGGCGCATGGCATCCCTGCGCGCTTCACCGGTTTGTCATCGCGTAAACCGTATTCCCGACAAACTGCCGGAACGACTCGTTTTCGACAAAATATTTGTAAAACTGCGTTTCGTCCTTGAGCAGGATTTGCACGGCCTTCCCCAGCGCCTGGTCGTGGGCCATGCGCGCGGTGTGCGGCGTGTTTTCCCTGGCATTTTGATAGGCCGCATTGGCAGCGACCCTGGGCGCAATGTCCTCACAAATGCGCTTGACCACGCGGTCGCCATCGTCAAACAGGGTGCCAAAGTTGTCGTTGAACATCTTGAGGATGTTGCTCAACTGGTCCAGTTCGGGTTGTCCCTTGTGGCCGCCGCCTTCCACTGGAACGGGTTCGATCTCGGCATCGCTGTCGGCCAGCGCGATTTTCAACAGGGCCTTCTTCTCGACGCGGTAGCTGTCCATGTCGATGGTGTCAAGAATGCCCGTCGCCAGGTCTTCGTCGATGGGCGCCGGCAGTTTGGACACCAGCAGGTTGAGCAGAATCGAGAGCTTTTCCCAGCCTGCGTTGCTGCACGGCGTGATCGAGGCCAGGAAGTCGTAGGTGCGGCAGAACGCCTTGGCCTTGCCCTTGAAGTCCACCTGCTGGTCTTCATCCAGCGAGCCGGTGTAAACCGCCACGCACGCATCGAGAATCGGGTCGAGCTGATCGCGCTCGACCCCGGCCAGAAACAAGGCAACGAACTGGTTGATCTGCTCCGGTGAATAAACCTGCGCGCCATCGAGCGCGGCCTTCAGGTCGTTGAGCTTGTTGGGGTCAGTCTCTTCGCTGAGCAGCGTGGTTCGGAAGTAATCCTGAAACGCCAGCGTGATGCCCTCGCTGTTGTTCTGGAAGTCCAGCACAAAGCAGTCGCGCTTTTGCGGGTGCGCCCGGTTCAGGCGCGACAGCGTCTGCACCGCCTTGATGCCCGAGAGCGTCTTGTCCACATACATGGTGTGCAGCAGCGGCTCGTCATAACCGGTCTGGAACTTGTCGGCGCAAATCAAAAAGCGGTAGGGGTCGTCCTGAATCTTGTCGGCAATGTCCTTGCTGGCAAAGCCATTGAGCGACGCCTCGGTGACCTTGGTGCCGCCATGGTCGTGCTCGCCAGAAAACGCCACGATGGAGCGGTACGGGCTTTTGCGCTCCAGCAAATAGGCATTGAAGGCGTGGAAATACTGCACCGCGCGCTCAATGCCGCTGCACACCACCATCGCCCGCGCCTGCCCGCCAATCTTGCCGGCGGCCATCACCTGCTCGTGAAAGTGGTCCACCATGATTTCAGCCTTCAGCCGAATGGCGTGGTCATGGCTCTCCACATAGCGGCGCAGCTTCTTTTGGGCCCGCTTGATGTCGAACTCCGGGTCATCCTCGGTCATCTTGACCAGCTTGTAATAGCTGTCCACTGGCGTGTAGGACTTCAGCACATCCAGAATGAAGCCCTCCTGCACCGCCTGCTTCATGGTGTAGCTGTGGAAAGGCTGGTGCCTGACCTTGCCTTGCGCGTCGGGCGGCAGCGCCTCGCCAAACATCTCCAGCGTCCGGTTCTTGGGCGTGGCGGTGAAGGCAAAGTAGCTGGCGTTGCTCATCAGCTTGCGCGCCGCCATGCGCTTTTCAATCGCATCGTTCACCACGTCTTCGGGGTCCGTCTCGGTTTCATTGCCCGCGGATGCGTCGCCCAGCGTTTCACTCATCGAGGCCGCCGTCTTGCCGCTCTGGCTGGAATGCGCCTCGTCGATGAGGATGGCGAAACGGCGTCCCCGGTGCTCGTCGCCAATCACCTTCAGCACAAACGGAAAAGTCTGGATGGTGGAGATGATGATCTTCTTGCCATCGGCGATGAACTGGCGCAACTGCTCCGTCTTGGAACTGGCCTCGCCCGTCACCGCGCCCACCGTGGCGCCCACCTGCATGAACTGCTTGATGGTTTTCTGAAGCTGGTCGTCCAGAATGCGCCTGTCGGTCACCACGATCACCGAGTCGAATGCCTCCTGGCCCGCGTGCCTGACGCCGATGAGCTGGTGCGCCAGCCAGGCAATCGAGTTCGACTTGCCGCTGCCCGCAGAGTGCTGAACCAGGTAACGCGTGCCCACGCCATGCTCACGCACATCGCGCAGCGCGCGCCGCACCACGTCGAGCTGGTGATAACGCGGAAACACCTGGCTGCGCTTTTTCTTGCCGGTCCTGGCGTTTTTGACCACGACGATCTGCGCGTAGTTTTCCAGAATATCGGTCAGCCCCGCCGGGGTCAGCAGCTCTTTCCAGAGGTAATCGGTTTTCAGGCCCAAGGGATTGGGCGGGTTGCCGGCGCCGTCGTTGCAGCCTTTGTTGAGCGGCAAAAACCACGACGCCTTGCCTTTGAGCTCGGTGCACATGCGCACCTCGCTGTCGTCCACCGCCAGATGCACCACGCAGCGGCCAAACTCAAACAGCTTTTCACGCGGGTCGCGGTCGCGCTTGTATTGCTCCACCGCATCAATCACCGTCTGCTTGGTCAGGCTGTTTTTCAGCTCGAAGGTGGCGATCGGCAAACCATTGATGAACAGGCCCAGGTCCAGCGCCCGGCGCGCTTCGTCGATGCTGTAGGCAAACTGGCGCGTGACGACAAAGCGGTTCTGCGCATGCAGGGCTTGCGACCTGGCATTGCCTTCAGACGGCGTGCCGTAAAACAGGTCGAAATGGCCGGCCGGGTGATGCTCCAACCCCAAGCGCAGCACGTCGATCACGCCGCGCTTGCCAATCTCCGACGACAGGCGCGTCAGGAACTTCAGGCGGTTGATGTCCCTGGCGTCGGCGGCATCAAGCATCGCCAGCTTTTTGAACGCCTCGGGCTGGGTGGCGCGCAAAAAGGCGAACAGCTGGTAAACGTCCAGCGCATGGGCTCGGTCAAAGTCCTTGGCGTTTCCGGGCAAAAATCCCGTTCCGCCCCAGGGTGCGCCTGCCTCGGAAGCTATGGTATGAATAGCGCCTGAAGGGTCGTGAGACGCAAGCGCCAGGCCGTCGGTGCCGGTCATGGTGCGAACGATCAGGGTTTCAAGGCCTTTTTCGGTGGTGTCTGTACCCATGAAGATCGACTCCCTGATTGAATTTGTTATTTTTCGAGGCCTGCACCGGCACTGCGCGCGCTGGCCAGTGGCAAAAACAAGGTTTCCGCTTGGCTCGGCAAGGCAATCAGTCCATGGTGCCGGTAAAAGGCCACCGCCGCTTCGCCCTTGGCATCCACGACCAGGGCATAGGCCGCAATGTCCGAGCGAATGGCACGGTCGAGCGCGTCGGCCAGCAAGGCGCCGCCCAAGCCCTGGCCTTTGAACTCCAGCGCTACCGCCAGCCGCCCCATGCGCACAGCGGGCACGGAAGGGTAACGGGGGAGTTTTTTCGCCACGCTCGCCGGCAACTCCGTAAGCAGCAAGCCGGCTGATGCCAGCGTGTAATAGCCGGCAATGCGTTCATCAGGGGTGAGCGCCACAAAGCAGGCGGTGACGCGGCGGCGAATGTCTTGCGAAACCTGTTGGCTAAAGTAATTGTCCAGTGGTTCGGAGCCGCTCTTGAATGGCGTGCGGTCATGTGAACTTTGTAATCGAACGACCCGAAACGGCGCGCCGCTCATTCGGGCTTCAGGAGTTTTTGGCGACGGGCAAAGGCGCGTTTCAGTGCTGCCGTCGGCTCGGGCGGGGACAGAAGCGCTTGCGCAAAGCACTCTTGGTCAGCCAACGAAAACCGCATGATTTCGGACTGCTCGATGGCCCGCTGCGCCGCCTCCTGCACCGCGCTCACCACAAAATCAGTCATGGTCCGGCCCTGAAGCTCGGCGGCACGCTTGAGGGTGGCGTGCAGGTCAACGCTGATCCTTGCTTCAAGTCGGGCGCTTGTGGCGGTTGTGGCGGCTGCTGGCATGGTGAACTCCTTTAACTTTTAATCATACGGCAATTTGCCGGGTGATTCAAGCAAGCGTTTTGATGCCTGTTGCGTTACAGGTTCTGAACAGGCAGCAAATTTTGTGCCATTTAGCCCTCTAGACCCCGTGCAACGTGTGCAAGCAGCTATGAAAACAATAGCTGATGTGATGAGGAGTCGTCACGCCTCGGTCATTTCATCGCTGTCCTCGGACTCGTCCTCGGCCAAACCGTCAGGCACGCTGGCGGCTTCATAGTCATCCTGCGGCAAGCGCGCCGCCGCCTCACGCACATCGAGCTTGCCGGTCACCACGTCGGCGATCAGGCGGGTTCGGTATTCGCGCAGGAATTCGATTTCGTGTTCGATACGAAAAATGGCTGCATTGAGGGAGCGCGTCTCAATGGTGAAAGCATCGACGATTCGACCCTGCTCTTCGATTGGTGGGATCACTATCGGGATTTTTAAAAATTCCTCGGGATACAAGCGCAGGCGAGAGGCACGGACACCTGTGGATCGAATCTTGTAGTTTGAGGTGTAGGGCTGCGTCCTTAGCAAATGATCCGCATAGCTGCCAAGCAACTGCTGTGGCGAAGGTTGCCGATAAACAGCGTATGCGGGACTAATGATGCCTGCATGCCGTGAAATACCCAGGGCAGCCATCCAAGCCCACATCGTGTTGACCGCTAGGTCGCCCGGGTGGCATATTTTGTGACCGACATAAGACGCAGCTTTGAACATGGTGATGTTCTTCTCACTTCGCGGGGTGACACCTGTGAGATGCGAAACAGACAACTGCTCTTCTTGACCAGTTATCGAATGATCGTCAATCTCACGAAAAACATATTTCGCCCGCTTGACGGTCCAATGTGCCGGAATATCCCCGAGCCAAGGGATGCCGGAAGGTTTGAGAGGGACGGCGGGGTCGATGCCACGGGTCACGGCGCGGTGGATGATGGCCTGCTTCTGCTCGGTGAGCAACGCAATCACCCGGCGCTTGGCCCGAATCGTCCGCTCCAGCCGCCCGTTGGCCCAGTCCAGAAACCGCACAATCGCCGCCTGTTCTTCGAGTGGGGGCAACGAAATTGGAATGGGGCCAAGACGGTCTGTGTAAAGGCGGTTGAAGCCAGACCCAATACCTTTCGACTCAAGCGCAAACTGACCAACCAAATCAGGCGTCTTTAAACGCTCCAAAACAAGTCTTGTGTCGTGACCGTCAAGAATCTTGAACACCGCATAGTCTGGGCTGACAAGCCCTGCGCTCGGTCCGGCTCCGAACATGCCGCTCCATGCCTGCATGCGATTCATCACGATCTCGCCGGGCTGGTAGCGCTTGTATCCAACAAGCGTTTTTGCGCTGTGAATCTTGTCCGTTCTCTCCGAATGGGGAATCAAGCCGCGAACCCGTGTCAGTGACAACAGGGTTCCATCACCATCGGTAGAGCGGCAATCCAACTCTTGGAGCACGGTCTTGATGCGGCTGATTGACCAATGCTCAGGCACCTGCCCCAGCCACGGCAATCCCGAATCCTTGTACGCCCCATACGGCTTGAGATCAGCAATCATGCAAAAACTCCTTGCCCGTCATCCTGAAGCCGGACGGCATGGCTTGCGGATCGGGTCTGCGGCGGCTGCCGCCATAAACGCTATTGTTTTTGCAGCTGCTTGCGCTGATGCAGCGTGCGCTAGAGGCTGTTTTCATGCCTCAGGCCGCTGCCCACACCGTCACCGCGCCAGCCCCGGCAGTGTCGGTACTGGCACGCGGGCGGATGAAGATTTCAACATCGCGGTTCATCAAGGTGATGCAGTGCAGCAGGCGTTCGCTGGAAAAGCGGCCGAGCTTGTAGTTTTTCAACTCCGATACATGGGGCTGCGCCAGGCCCAGCCGTTTGGCCGCCGCCGCCTGGGTCAGCCCTTCGGCCTGCAGCAAGTCGTTCAGGCGCAGCGCCAGTTGTACCCGCAGCTGGCGCTCGTCGG
>JBKJKI010000179.1:0-22308 GCA_046597475.1 Polaromonas sp.
AGGAAGACGAGAGACTGGAACAGCTCGGGCTGTGGAGATAAGTTGCCACCGTAGAGGTGGCGCCAAGAGTGGGGGCCGCGTGAGCGACCCCGTTTAGCCGCTTTGAGCGGCTCACAAAATTGAAAACCCCCGGCTTTGCCGGGGGATGGTTATTTGTATAGCTGACTATGGCCGTAGATAGCGGACAAGAAGGCTATTTGGTCAGTAAATGGCAATTTTGACGGGCTGCAGGGCATGCTCAGTGCATGCTGGACTTCGAGAACAGGTTCAAAACCACCACGCCCGCAATGATGAGCGCCATGCCCAGCATGCCTGCCAGGTCAATCTTCTGGCCATGAAAGACAAAGCTGGTGATGCTGATGAGTACAATGCCCAGGCCTGACCAGATGGCATAGGTCACACCGGTGGGGATGGATTTCATGGTCACGGTCAAAAAATACAGCGCCGTGCCGTAGCCGATCACCGTGATGATCGAGGGCACCAGCCGCGTGAAGCTGTCGCTGGACTTCAGGGCCGTGGTGGCGATGACTTCGGCAACGATGGCGATACCCAGGGCGAGGTAGGAGTTCATGGGGCTGATTCTAGGAAGCTGGCCGCGCACCGCGCCCGCTTAAATCGTCAGCGCAGCCGGGTTACGGAACGGTTACCACTGCACAATCCGTTCTGGAGACCATTTCATGACCGCATCAAGCTTCAGATCCATCTCAGACATCAAGGCAAATCCCCGCGGGTTTCTTGATCTTTTGTACCAGGCCGCTGTCAGCCGTGCGCTGCCGCTTGAAAACACCGCCCGCTACCTGCCCTTGCCGCCAAGCCCTGAGAGCGGCGGCCGCACGATGGTGATCGGCGCGGGCAAGGCCGGGGGCTCGATGGCGCAGGCGGTGGAAGCGTTCTGGCCGGCCGATGCCCCGCTGGAAGGTCTGGTCGTCACGCGCTACGGCCATATTCCGCCGCGCCCCGAAGGGCTGCGCCAGCGTATCGAGATCGTCGAGGCGGCGCACCCGGTGCCCGATGCGGCGGGTTTGGCCGCCGCCGGCCGCATTCTGGCGATGGTGCAGGGCTTGAGCCGGCACGACCTGGTGCTGTGCCTGATCTCGGGCGGCGGTTCCGCCTTGCTGACCCTGCCGGCCGAGGGCCTGAGCCTGGAGGAAAAGCAGGGCATCAACAAGGCCTTGCTGAACTCGGGCGCCAATATCGCCGAGATGAATTGCGTGCGCAAGCATCTCTCGCGCATCAAGGGCGGCCGCCTGGCGGCGGCCTGCGCGCCGGCCCGCGTCGTCACGCTCACCATCAGCGACGTGCCGGGCGACGACCCGTCCATCATCGCCAGCGGCCCCACCGTGCCCGACGCGAGCAGCTGCGCCGAGGCCGTGGCCATTTTGCAGCGTTACGGCATCGCGGTGCCCGGCGCCATCATGAGTCTGCTGGAACAGGGCGCGCTGGAAACCCCCAAACCCGGCGATGCGGCGTTTGAAGGCCATGAAGTCCACCTGATTGCCACGCCCCAGCAGAGCCTGGAAGCGGCGGCGCAGGCGGCCCGGGCCGCCGGCCTTGCCGTCTACATCCTGAGCGATGAAATGGAGGGCGAGTCGCGCGAAGTCGGTAAGGTGCATGCCGCGCTGGCGCGCGCCGTGGCGCTCAGGGGCCAGCCTTTCCAGAAGCCGTGCGTGATTCTGAGCGGCGGCGAAACCACAGTGACCATCCGCAAGCAGGCGCCGGGTACGCCCAGAGGGCGCGGCGGCCGTGCCGGTGAATTCTGCATGGGGCTGGCGCTGGCCTTGCAGGGGCAGGCCGGCGTCTACGCGCTGGCAGCCGACACCGATGGCATCGATGGGGTCGAGGACAACGCGGGCGCCTACGTGATGCCCGACACCGTCCAGCGCGCCGCCGCCGCAGGAATGAAGCTGGACCACTACCTGGACCGCAACGATGCCTATGGCTACTTCGAGGCGCTGGGCGATCTGGTCATCACCGGGCCGACGCATACCAACGTCAATGACTTCCGGGCGCTGCTGATTCTGTAATGCCGGCGCCGTTTTTGGCCGTCGCGTCCTTGAGCATCAGGGTGCGCACCAGACAGGCAAACCACACGAGGCCGGTGGTGGCGCTGATCCAGATCAGCCGTTGGCCCAGCAGCTCCTGGTCGTCCAGCAGATAGGCGTTGCAAAGCCGCAGCGGCGAACTTTCAAACAGGTAGCCGACGACGGCGGTCATGGGCAGCACGTTGCCCAGGAAAAAGCCCTGAACCAGCAGGCCCGCCGGCTGCCACGACAGGCGCAGGGCAGCGCCGCAAAGAATCAGGGCAAGCCATTTGGCAAGCTCGACGCGGCCGTTGACCAGCGCCAGATCAAGCAGCCGGGGAATCATCGCCAGCGCCAGTATCAGGGCGCAGGCAAACAAGCCCGTGATGCCGTAGCCGTTCCAGCGATTCACGCGGACAAGCCATCGCCGCGGCAAGCGGCCGGCCAGCAGAAAACCGGCGAGCGCCAGCAAGGGGAACTGCACCAGCATGTGCCGCGTCATGCCGGCCTCAAGAAAGTGCCGCGCGGCGGGCAGGGCCAGTACCAGCAGCAGGGCGGCAGCGGCGGGTAAATGCAAGGAAGGCCATGAACGCCAAAAGCGCCGCCAGCCGCGCAGGACGGAGCGGACGCTCATGGCGAGCCCGCGCCGGCCAGATAGCGCGCGTAGTCGAGTGCGAGCTGCTGTTCGGCGTAGTCAAAGATGCGCACCAGGCGGCCGCTTTGGTCAATGACCAGCAAGGCGGTGTTGTGCTCGAAGTCGCCGCGCCCGTCGGGCACGACGACCACCTGGAAATCAGCCAGCAGGCGCCGGGTTTCGGTCGCATCAGGCACGCGCACGAAGCGCCAGCGCAGCGGGTCGGCGCCCAGCCGTGCCGCGTAGGCCTGCAGAATTTGCGGCTCGTCATGCTGGCCGTCAAAGCTGATCGACAGCAGCTTGACCCGGCGCGCCGCCGCATCGCCCGGCTTGGCCGCTTGCAGCGTGGCCTGCATTTGCTGGTAGGTGCTGCCCAGCGCCAGGCATACGGTCTGGCACCGCGTGTAGACAAAATCGACCAGCGTGACCGATCGCCCATCGGCCAGCAGTTGCGCCAAAGCCTGGGCCGGTGTTTCTGGGCCGTCAATGTTGACGGGCGGCGCCGCGATGGGCGCAAGCGCCACTTCCAGGCGCCGCGCCCCTTCGGCCGTCCAGACCTGAAAGTCATGCGTCAGCCAGGCTGAACACGCATAGGCAGCGGCGGCCAGCAGGGCGCTCAGCACGGCGGTGCGAAACATCAGATGGCAGGCTCCCGGACGGGCCGGGGGGGCCGCATCACGCGAATCACCTGCACCGCCGCAGGATCGTTCGGCAGGATGTCGGCCAGTGACTTGCCGTCCAGCGAAGCCATGAAACTGAGCAGCGCCGCTTCGATGACCCCTGTCAGTTTGCAGTCGCCGGTCAGCACGCAGGCGTTGCCGGTCGAGAAGCACTCGACCATGAAGAAGTCCGGCTCCATGCTGCGCACGACGGCGCCCAGGCCGATGTCTTTCGGCGCATGGGCCAGACGCATGCCGCCGCCCTTGCCGCGCACGGTTTCTATCCAGCCCGCCAGGCCGAGTTGATGGGTGACTTTCATCATGTGCGCTTCGGACACGCCATAGCTGCCGGCGACCTCGGCGATGGTGCACAGGCGCTCCGGGCGCTGCGCCAGGTACATCAGCAGGCGCAGCGCGTAGTCGGTCAGGGTGGTGAGGCGCACGGGGTCTCCAGTTCGGGTTTTTTCAGGGCGCCTTGGCCGTGAGGGCCTTCAGCTCGGCTTCGCCATTGAAGGGCGCGGTGCGCGCGCTCGCCTTGCGCTCGGTGGCAAAGAGCTCAGCCTTGATGGGGCCGGCCTTGTTCGACCATTCGCCGCGGACATAGCTGGCGACGGCGGCCAGCTCGGCGTCGCTGAGCTGCTGGAACGAAGGCATGGCGCCCTTGAAGGTGTTGCCCATCACTGTCAGTTCTCCGCTCACGCCGTGCAGCAGGATGTTGGCGACGACGCGCTCGTCGCCCGCCACCCACTCCGAGCCGTCAAGCGGCGGGAAGACACCTGGCAAGCCCTTGCCGGTCGCCTGGTGGCAGGCCACGCAGTTGGCGGTGAAGACCTGCTTGCCGTCGGCCGCAGCGCCGGCCGCGCCGGCGGCGGGTGCCCTGAGGTCGGCCACGGTGCGCCTGTCGCCCAGCTCGGCCTGGCCAAAGGGTTCCGAAAGCAGGATGTAGGCCACGCCGGAAATCACGACGGCCAGGGTGATCAGCGCCACCATCACCGGGATGGGGCGGTCGCGCTCGGAGGGTTCATCTTCTTCGCGGTCCTGGGCGCGGCGCGGCGATTGTGTGTCTTCTGACATGGGGTTCACCTTGCGTTCGGCTCAGGGTTTGGGGACGGGCGGCAACACCGGATAGGTGTGGTTCAGCGCCAGCAGGTACTTCACCAGATCGAGCGCCTCGGGCGTGGGTACCACCACCTGGCCCACGTTGGGGCCGTAGGCGGGCGGCAGCGCCAAGGGCTGCTCGCCTTCCTTCTCGGCTTCCTTCGCGTCCTTGACGGTAAAGAGGAAGGGATAGGACGGCATGATGGAACCCGGCACATAGGCGCGCGGCTGGTAGAGGTGGCCCAGCTGCCAGTCACGGCTTGGCTGGCGCGCGCCGATATTGAAGAGGTCGGGCCCGGTACGCATGCTGCCCAGCAGGTGCGGCCTGTCATAGGTGTAGTCGCCAGGCACCGAGGCACGGCCCCAGCCGCGCTCGAAATCGGGTCCAAATTTGCGGTCGCGGGGCTGCTGGCTGTGGCAATAGACGCAGCCGTTGGCAATGTAGACCGCGCGGCCGCGCAGCTCGGCGCTGGTATAGGGCTTGAGTCCCGGCGGCGGCTTGATGTCGCGCACCTCCATGTAAGGCATGACCACCAGCGCGGCGGTAGCGACCGCCAGGGCCACCATGGCGCCTGAAACCAGCTTGATTTCATTGTCCATGAGCCAGCTCCCTTTGGTTGTTCTGCCAGAAAAGAGCAGCGCCCGTGCGCGTCGGCCCGAAGCGCAGCGCCATCGCCAGGAAATGGCCAACAAAAACGATATGGCCCAGCACCATCAGGCTGCCGCCCACGCTGCGCCATTTGAGGTAGGGCAGTGTCAGCGTGACCGAGTCCATGAAGGGCCTGGCGCCATCGAGCATGGCCAGGCCCTGCAGCCAGCCGCCGTAGGTCAGACCGATGAAATAAATGGCGATGCCAATGGATGACAGCCAGAAGTGCAGCGTGATCAGTTTCGGGTAAGGCCATTCCCAGTTCAGCACGCGCGGCATCATGAAGTAAATCGCGCCGAACAGCACCATGGTGACAAAGGCATAGGCGCCCAGGTGGGCGTGCGCCACCGTGAAGTGGGTGAAGTGGGTCACCTGGTTCACGCTGCGCAGCGCCTCCAGCGAGCCCTGTATGGACGAGGCAAAGTACATCAGGCCGCCAAACATCATGAAGCGCAGCGTGGGCGAATAGCGCGCCAGGTGCATTCGCCCCTTGAGCGTGCCGCCCATGTTGATGCTGAAGGCGACCACCGGGATCACCATCATGATGCTTTGCACGATGGACAGCGTGGTCAGCCAGCCCGGCACCGGGCCGCCAATCAGGTGGTGGCCGCCGACCTGGCCATAGAAAAACGCCAGCGTCCAGAAGCCGAGGATGGACAGGTTGTAGGAGCGCACCGGCCGGCCGATGATCTTGGGCAGGAAGTAGTAGATGGCGCCCACGCTGACGGGCGTGAACCACAGCCCCAGCACGTTGTGCCCATACCACCAGTTGGTGGTGGCCTGCTGCACGCCCGTGTGCACGCCGGGCAGCTTGCCGACTAGAAACAGCAGCGCAATCCACAGCAGCGCCGCCACCATGTACCAGACGCTGACGTACAGATGCTCGACCTTGCGGTTCACCAGCGTGAACAGCACCGGCAGAATCACCAGCGCAAAACCGACAAAGATCAAGATGGCAATCTGCCACGGGATCTCCAGGTATTCCATGCCGTCGGTCCAGCCTGCCGAGATGGCGCCAATGGCCGCGGCGATGCCCATGTTGATGAGTGCGCCGCCCAGCATGGCCCAGATCGCGCCATGCAGGCGGGTGCGCAGCAGGCGCGGCAGCAGCCACAGCATCATGCCCAGCGCGGCATTGCTGATCCAGCCGTAGAGCACGGCGGTCAGGTGTACGGTGCGGATGCGGCCAAAGGTCAGCCAGGCCTGGTCGGTCAGCCAGTCGGGCTGATGCAGCTTGATGGATGAGGTCAGGCCGGCCACCGAGCCCAGCAGCAGCCAGAAGCAGGCAAAGGCGATGAACATGAAGACCGGAAAGGCGCTTGACTGGTCGGACGCGATGCGGTCCTGCAGCTCGGCCGGGTCGGCCGCGTGCGCCTGATCACCGCCTTCGACGGCGGCCTTCTGCATTGAATCCTTCGCGGCATCCGGCAGTGCCGGGTCATCAACGCGGCCGATCTCGCCGCGCGCGAAGATGATGGATGCGGCCTTGGGGTTCTCAAGCAGCAGGCCCTTGCGGGAGGACCAGATAAAGACAAACAGCCCGATGATCGACAGCAGGAAGGCGCCGAGCAGGCTCAGAATGGCGCTGTCCATCATGCGGCTCCCGCCGGCTTGCGGCCGGCTTTCAGGCGCGGCTCAGTGCCATGTCGGCGCGGACTGGGGGTGGGGTGGTTGGTTTTCATGGGTTCTGTCTCCGGTTCGCGTGGCAGGGGAAGGCGGATTGCCGCAGCGGGTGGTTTAGCGAGCGTCCGCGCGGGGCCTGATCATCAGCGGGAAGAAACGCCATAGGTATAGCGCAAATACGGCCATCCAGGCAAGCGCGGCCATCTGCAGCAACAGGCCGGCATGGTTGCTGGGCGCCAGCGCGCACAGGCGCAGCACGACCGCCAGCAGCATCAGCCAGTAGCTCGCCTGCATGCTGCGGTCCAGCTTGAGCGGCCGGCCCAGGTGGCCCAGCGCGGTACGCGTCAGCATGCCGATGATCAGCACCGAAAAGCCGCCCATCGCAATCACATGCACGTGCACGGCAGCGCGGATGCCGGGGCTCAGCACATGAACGGCGGCTGCTATCAGCCCGCAGCCCAGCGCGGCGTAGCCCGCGTACAAGATCCAGAGCAGCGGCTTTTGCCTCACCCGCAGCGGCTTCCAGCTCAGCAACTGGTAGAGCGAGGTGATGCCCGCCAGCACCAGGAAGCCCGCCAGCGGCTGCCTGAGCCCAGCCAGCAGGCAGGCCAGGGCCGCCACGCAAGCGGCCAGCTGGATTTGCCCGCTGCGTGTCTGCTTGGGCAGCTCCAGCCCGGGAATGACGCGCACGGCAAAAAACGGAATCACCCGACGCGCCACCAGCAAGGCAATGGCGGCCATGACCAGCAAACCCGAATCCATGGCCTGCATGAGCTCAATGTAGTTGCCGTGTGCCGCCAGCCACAGATACCAGGCGTCGGCCGCGCCCAGCGCCAGCACCATCACAGGCACGCCGTAGTTGCGCGTGTTGCGGCTGCCCACGATTGCCAGCGCCAAGGCGATTGCCGCCACGGCAAAAAACAGCAGCTCGCTGACGGCAGCCACGCGGAAAGCGCCTGTCCCGGGCACCAGAAAACCGACCCGCGCCAGCACCCACAGGCCCAGAAGTGCCGCCAGCGGCGCCCCACGGATAGGGTTCCTGCCGGTCCAGTTGGCGCCTGCCGTCAGCAGAAAGCCCACGGCAATCGTGGCGATGAAGCCCCAGAGCATTTCATGGGCATGCCAGGCCACGCCTTGCAGCGTGCCGGTGAGCGTTTGCGGCGCGAAGATCCACAAGGCAATCGCCACCGCCGCCCAGAGCGCACCTGCCGGATAAAGCGGCCTGAAGCCCAGCTCCAGGCTGGCTTTCAGGGAGGGAGCGCCCGCAGTCGTCGCTGCCGCCGCCTCGTTGAGTTTGATGACCTTGCTCATGATGCGCTGTCAGCCAGGCGTTCCGGGTCCTGGCTCATCTGGTAGCCGTACCACAGGCTCTGGGCGACGCGCCTGGCGAGGTCCTTGGCGCGCTCGCCCAGCGCGGCGTTGGGCAGCGCATCGGTGGTCTGGCCAAACAGCAGCAGCCAGCGCTGGAACAGCTCGATGCTCAGCCCCGGCAGCGCCGCGTGCTTGGGCATGGGTGCGCCGCGAAAGCGGGCGGTGCCGCGCAGCGCCGATGACCAGAAGTCCACCATGGTCGGCAAGTGGGCATCCCAGTCGGTGACATGCCGGTTGAAGATAGGGCCCAGCACCTCGTCGTTTCGCACCTTGTCATAGAAGGCGTACACCATCCGGGTAATTTCCTCTTCTGTGCAGAGTTCAGCATTTGGCATGTCGGTTTCCTTGTCCTGTCAGGGGGCGCGCAGCATTGCCGGCGCGGTAAATCATAAGATGTATTTTAAATCAATCTTACCGGTTTGCAAGCCAGCAACTTGCGCCCCGTGGATCAGCAAGCGGGCTAGGGGCGGCGCTCCCATGCGTGTTGCCCCCAGCTTAGAGCTATTAAATACATAGCAATGATCGACCGTATTCATTGGGCCATGAGCTGTTTTTGTCAAAAAACCGAGGCTGGAGACGTTGATGCGGCCGTGTTAGGCTTCCCCGCATGATCAAACGCCTTCCCTCCTTCCTGCGCCATGTGGGGCCGGGCGTCGTGACGGGTGCCGCTGACGATGACCCGTCCGGCATTGCCACCTACACGCAGGCCGGCGCTCAGTTTGGCACGGGGCTGCTGTGGACGGTGTTTCTGTCGCTGCCCTTCATGATCGCCATCCAGCTGGTCAGCGCCAGAATCGGCCGCGTCACCGGCAAGGGCGTCGCGGCCAATCTGCGCGAGCACACGCCGCGCGCCTTCCTGATGGCCATGGTCGCCCTGCTGGTGCTTGCCAACACCATCAACATTGCCGCCGACATTGCCGCCATGGGCGAGGCGCTGCAGCTGGTGGTGGGCGGCGGCAAGCATTTCCATGCGGTGGCATTCGGCATCGTGACCGTGCTGCTGCAGGTGTTTGTGCCCTACCGCAAGCTGGCACCCATCCTCAAATGGTTGACGCTTTTTTTGTTTGCCTATGTGATTGCCGTGTTTCTGGTCAATGTGCCCTGGGGCCGGGTGCTGCACGATCTGGTGATCCCGAAGCTGCAGTGGACCTCGGGCTACTGGATGATGATCGTCGCGCTGCTTGGCACCACCATTTCACCCTACCTGTTTTTCTGGCAGGCCTCGCAAGAGGTCGAGGAGCTGCGCCTCAAGGGGGGCGACCGCGGCACCGAGCAGCAAATACGCCGTGACCTGCGGCGCGTCAAGCGCGACACCTACTTCGGCATGTTCTTCTCGAATGCCATCGCCTTCTTCATCATGGTGCTGGGCGCGGTGGTCCTGTATGCCGCCGGCGTGCGCGATGTCACCTCGGCCGCGCAGGCCGCCCAGGCCCTGCGCCCGCTGGCCGGCGACTTTGCCTTTGCGCTGTTCGCGGGCGGCATCATTGCCACCGGCCTGCTGGCCGTGCCGGTGCTGGCATCGTCCTCAGCCTATGCGGTCGCCGAAGCCTTTGGCTGGGCCGATGGTCTGGAGCGCCGCTGGTTTGAGGCAAAGCACTTTTACGCCGTCATTGTGGTGGCCACCCTGGTCGGCACCGGGCTGGACTTCACACCGATAGACCCGATGAAGGCGCTTTACTGGAGCGCCGTCGTCAACGGCGTGGTCGCGGTGCCCATCATGGCCGGCATGATGCTGCTGGCCAGCAAGAAGTCGGTGATGGGCAGCTTCACCTCGGGCTTCAAGACCACCTGGTTTGGCTGGGGCGGCGTGGTGGTGATGGGCTTTGCGGTGCTGATGATGCTGTGGGATTTGTTCAGGCAGCTTTTTGGCTGATCCGCAGCCGGCGCAGGCGGCCGCCGGGGTTCACGGCTTAGTCGCGCCCGCCAGCTGCTGGCGCCGGTAGTCGCCCTGGCGCTCCAGCATCCAGCCGGGGTATTCCGGCGCCAGCGTGCTGGCCTTGTCAATCTGTTCCAGCTCTGCCGCCGTCAGGCTCACCTCGGTCGCGGCGATGTTGTCGGCAAGCTGCCCGGGCCGCTTGGCGCCGACGATGACGCTGGTCACCTGTGGCTGGTGCAGCAGCCAGGCCAGAGCAACACGCGCCACCGACACGCCATGCGCCTGGGCAATCGGCCGCATGGCGTCAATGCAGTCCCAGGCCTTGTCCTTGTTGATCGGCGGGAAGTCAAAGGCGATGCGCCGGCTGTCTTGCTCCGCCTGCGGCTGACCCTCTTCGGGGCTGGCGGGCCGGGGGTACTTGCCGCTCAGGAAACCGCCCGCCAGCGGGCTCCACACCATCAGGCCCATGCCCTCGCTGCGCAGCATGGGAACCAGTTCACGCTCCAGGTCGCGCCCCGCCACGCTGTAGTAGGCCTGCAGCGACTCGAAGCGCGTCAGGCCCAGGCGCTCGGCAATGCCCAGCGCCTTGGCGATCTGCCACGCGGCCCAGTTGGAAACGCCGACATAACGCACATGGCCATGGCGCACCAGCTGGTCCAGCGCCTTCAGGGTTTCCTCCATGGGCGTGGCCGGGTCGAAGCCGTGAAGCTGGTAGAGGTCGATGTGTTCAAGCTGCAGGCGCTTCAAACTCGCCTTCACGCCGTCGGCAATGTGGCTGCGCGACAGGCCACGCGCATTCGGGCCGGTGCCGGTCTCGCCAAATACCTTGGTCGCCACGACAACGTTCTCGCGCGAAATTTTCAGGTTTTTCAGCGCCTGGCCGGTGATCTGCTCCGACAGGCCGCCGGCATAGACGTCCGCGGTGTCTATGAAGTTGATGCCGGCATCGAGCGCCTGGCCAATGAGGTTTTCAGCTTCAGGCTGCTGCAGCGCGCCTATCTGCTGCCATATGCCTTCGCCGCCGCCAAAGGTCATGGTGCCAAGGCACAGTTCGGAAACAAAAAGGCCGGTGCGGCCAAGTGGATTGAGGCGCATGTCAGGGACTCCTGAAGTGGTGAGCCGGTGCGGGCTCATCAGCATACCCGCCCGGGGCAAATGATGCAGGGCTCAGCCGCGTTTGGGAATCTCAAGCCCCTTCACCACCGCGGGCCGCGCCACAAAGGCCGCCAGTGCGCGCGCCACCTGCGGAAAATCCTTGAAGCCCACCAGCTCACCCGCCTCATAAAACCCGACCAGGTTGTGCACCCAGGGGAAGGTGGCAATGTCGGCGATGGTGTAGGCCTCGCCCATGATCCAGGCGCGGCCAAAGAGCCGCTGCTCCAGCACGCCGAGCAGGCGCTTTGACTCCGCCACGTAGCGGTCGCGGGGCCGCTTGTCCTCGTAATCCTTGCCGGCAAACTTGTTGAAAAATCCGAGCTGGCCAAACATCGGGCCAATGCCCCCCATCTGGAACATCAGCCACTGGATCGTTTCGTAGCGACCCGCCGGGTCTTGCGGCAGAAACAACCCGGTTTTCTCGGCCAGATAGAGCAGGATGGCCCCCGACTCGAACAGCGCCAGCGGCTTGCCGCCCGGGCCGTTCGGGTCAATGATGGCCGGTATCTTGTTGTTGGGGTTGAGTGACAAAAACTCGGGTGAGGTCTGGTCGTGGGTCTGGAAGTTTACGAGGTGCGGCTCATACGGCAGGCCGGTCTCCTCAAGCATGATAGCCACCTTGACGCCGTTGGGCGTGGGCAGGGAATAAAGCTGGAGACGGTCGGGATGCTGGGCCGGCCATTTGCGGGTGATGGGGAACAGGGAAAGCGTAGAAGGATGGCGCATGTGAGGTCTTTGGGGGCGGCGCGGCGACGCTGACGAAAGGGTTGATGATCTGATTCAGTCCACGAACGTTTTAATATCGATGTGCGACCCACCTGATTGAACCAGAAGTTGCATTGACCAGAAATCAGTGCCCGGTGTGTCGCCGGGGGTTGGCCACTCTTGCTTGACCCAAGGTATGTCTCCTTCCTGCGCCACATCGAACTAATGCCTGATGTCAGAAGCCTGGGCACCGGGCAAAGGAGCTCAATCCGTCTTGATGCCGCTGGTCTTGACGAATCGATTCCAGTGATCCAGCTCGCCGCGCACCAGGGCAGAGAACTCAGCCGGGCTGTTCGGTGCGGCCGGCGTCATGCCCAGTTCACCGACGCGCTCACGGATCTCGGGCAGGGCCATGATGCGCGCCAGCTCCTGGCTCCATTTGTCGATGATGGCGCGTGGCGTTCCGGCAGGCGCCACAATGCCCTCCCATTCCTTCATTTCGAAACCCGTGATGCCGCTCTCGATAAGGGTGGGAATCTCGGGCAGCGCGGCCAGCCGGGTCGGGCTGGTGACGGCCAGCGCGCGCAGTTTTCCGCCCCGCACCATGGGAACGGCCGACGAGGTGGTGGCAAACATGGCCGAAACATGACCGCCCAGCAGTCCCTGCACCGCCTCGGCCGGACCCTTGAACGGAATGTGCAGCATGTCGGTCTTCGTCAGCTGGCGGAATGACTCGCCGATCAGGTGCGCCGGCGAGCCGTTGCCGCCCGAGCCGTAGCTCAGCATGCCTGGCTGGGCATGCGACAGGTCTATCAGTTCCCTGACGCTGCGCACCGGCACCGCAGGCGGCACCACCAATACGTTGTAAAGCCACACCAGGTTGGCAATGGGCGCGAAACTGCCGACCGTGTCGTAAGGGACTTTGCCGAACAGCGCGGGCAGCACGGTGTGTGTCAGAAACATAACCCCTACGGTATAGCCGTCGGGTGGCGACTTCGCCACTGCCTCCATGCCTATCATGCCGGTGGCGCCCGGCCGGTTCTCCACGATGACGGGCTGCTTCCAGGCGGCTTGCAGGCGCTCGCCCACCAGCCGCGCCAGCACGTCGGGCGGGCTGCCGGGCGGTAGCGGCACGACGATGCGTATCGGCTTGACCGGATACGCCTCCGCCCACGCGGGGGCGGCGAGGGGAAATGTCGCGGCGCCAAGAGCGCCCATCATCTGTCTGCGGTTCATCATGCTTGTCTCCTGCTTTTTTCTTTGTGCCGAAAAAATGAATGCGGGTTAGCGCGACCGGCTCAGGCGGCCGATGACACCGGCGGGTAAAACACGACGTCATACTCACGCGCCGCCTTGACGACCTCGGCGGGGCTGGACATGTTGTGAATACGTTGGTACAGCTCAACCAGTTTGCCTGCCGGGGCGGCCCAGAACAGGGCGGTAACCGGCTCGCCGGAATTGTTGAAGAAGGCATGCGGAATGCCGCGCGGCATGCGCACCAGGTCGCCTGCCCCGGCCGAGGTTTTCTTGCCCCCCAGCAGCAGGTCGATGCGTCCGTCCAGCACGAAGATGTATTCGTCCTGGTGGGGATGCATGTGAGGCGGTACAAAGGTCTCGACGGGAAAGGTCGCGTGCCAGGAAAAACTGTCTTCGGAAACCTGCTTGGGAACGTAAATCTGGCCCAAAATATTCCAGGACACGCCGTCGAGGCCAGTCTGGGCGCGGGTGATGTCGGGGGTTTCATGCGTCACGGGGTTCTCCTTGCGGGTGAGTCAGCCGGTCCAGTGTGGGTTTGACCAGCGGGTTGGTTGAGGCAAAGCGCGGCTTGAAGCTTTTGCGGGCGTCCGCGAGGTCGTCTTCATCCCAATAGCCGATCAGGATGCCGCCTTCGGAGATGCGCGGCTGGATCTCGGTCGATTCGATGGTGCCGTCGGAAATCGTCACGCGCTGGCGCGGCTGGCGCGCCCAGCGGAACAGCGCTTCGTGCAGCCGCTGGCGCACTGCCTCATGCGCCGGGTCGGTCGAGGCGCCGAGGTCGCCCAGCTCATTCGGGTCGGTCTGCAGGTCGAACAACATGGGCCGGTAGTTTTCGAACAGCACGTATTTCCAGCGGCCGTCGCTGATCATGCGCATCCATGCCTCGCGCGGCGGAGTGCCCAGCGCGATACGCGAGTCCTGGAAGGCATAGTCGTATTCACAGATCACGTGCTCGCGCCAGTCAGCCGGGTGCTCGCCGAACAGCAGCGGCCGCAGGGAGCGGCCGTCCATCACATGCGGCACCGCCACGCCCCCGTACACGTCCAGAAAGGTCGGCGCCAGATCGATCGCCTCGACCAGTGCGCCGCAGCGCGTGCCGCGCGTGGCGTCGGCGCGTGCGTCGGGGTCATAGATGATGAGCGGCGCGCGGATGATGGGTTCGTGGAACATGTCTTTCTCGCCCATCCAGTGGTCGCCCAGGTAGTCGCCGTGGTCCGAGGTGAAGACGATCATGGTCGAGTCCATCAGGCCGCGCTCTTCCAGGAAAGCGAACAGCACGCCCATCTGGTCGTCGATCTGCTTGATCAGCCCCATGTAGCCCGGCATCACCGCCTCGCGCACACCCTCTTTGGAGAAAGTGCCCGAGACGCGGTGGTTCATCATGGCCGCGTAGACCGGGTGCGGGTTCTCCCGCTCAGCCTCGTTACGCACCACCGGCAGCGCGTCTTCGGGCCGGTACATGCTGGCATAGGGCTCGGGAACGATGTAGGGCCAGTGTGGCTTGATGTAGGACAGGTGCAGGCACCAGGGCTGCTCACCGGACTCGCGGATGAAATCCATCGCGCGTCGCGTGATGTAAGGGGTTTCCGAATGCTCGTCGGGAATGCGGGCGGCACGGTTCGAGTATTTCAGGAACCAGCCTGAGCGCAGCTGGCCGTCGTCATCCACCGTGGAGTTGGCCCAGTTTTCCCAGGGGTTGTCGCCGCCAAAGCCCTGGCTGCGCAGGTAGCTGCTGTAGGTCGGGTCCGGGTCGTGGCCGGAGTAGGGGTGAATGCCGTCATCGCGCTCATAGGGGTCGAACCCGCATTCGGCGATGCGCACGCCGATGGTGGAGGCCGGGTCTATGCCCAGGCGCGACATGCCCGCCAGGTCGGCGCGCATGTGGGTCTTGCCGACCAGCACCGAGCGCACGCCGAGTGGCCGCAAATGGTCGCCAATCGTCATTTCGCCGGCCTTGAGCGGCACGAAGTTCCAGCTTGCGCCATGCGAATGCACATAGCGGCCGGTGTAGTAGCTCATGCGCGACGGGCCGCACACCGGCGACTGCACGTAGGCCCGATCGAAAATAACGCCGCGCGCGGCCAGCGCGTCCAGGTTGGGCGTGTGCAGCCGGGGATGGCCAAAGCAGGACAGATGATCGGCCCGCAACTGGTCGCACATGATGAAGAGAATGTTCTTCACGCGTTTTTTCATGGTCTGCCCCTGGAAAAGTGGAGTGGGCCCTCAAGCGGCCACGGACCCCATGCTAGGCCTGATACGGCACGCCACCGCATGGCATTTTTTGATGTCGATTACCATGGGTTATCGCCCACGGAGACAAGCCTTGCGCCTGCAGCATCTGCATCTCATATTGACCCTGGCCCAGACCGGCAGCCTGCGCGCGTCCGCTCAAATACTGAACGTGACGCAGCCGGCATTGACAAAGGCCTTGCGGCAGCTGGAGGACGAGTTCGGCACCGCGCTGGTAGTGCGCACGCCCAAGGGGGTGCGGCTGGCGCCAGCCGGTGAGTTGCTGGCGGCGCGAGCCGCCAATGTGGTGCGCGAGCTTGCGCGGGCCCGCGAAGAGGTGGCCTGGGCTACCCAGCATGCCGAGGCCAGTGTGACGGTGGGGGTGTCGCCGGTGGTGGCCATTTTGCTGGCGCCGGGCGCCCTGGCCCGGTTTGGCGCACGCTGGCCGCAGGTCAGGGTGCGCGTAATCGACTCGCTGTACCCGCGTGTGCTGGCCCAGGTTCGCGCCGGTGAGCTGGATCTTGCGCTGGGCCCCTTGCCGCCCGAGGGCGTGGGGCGTGACCTGGTGGTGCAGCCCCTGTTCGACAGCCAGAACGTGATCGCGGCGCGGCGTGGCCACGCACTCGCTAAATGCAGCCGGCTGGACCAGCTGTCCGACGCCGCCTGGGTGCTGACCGGGCCGGCTGGCGGCCCCGGCGACCCGGTCCATCTTCATCTGGAGGCGCGGGGCCTGCCAAAGCCCCGGATCCAGCTGGAGTGCGAGTCCTTCTCGACGCTGCTCGCCCTCATGCCCAGCCTGGACGTGGTGGGCATCATGCCAATCGGCTTTTTTGACCGCTACGGGCCGCGAACCGACCTGGTGCAGCTGCCGATTGAAGATGAATTGTCGCGGACCACGATTCACGTCCTGTCGCGCGCCGATGGGCCGTTAACGCTGCCGGCGCAGCGCCTGCTCGATGCCTTCGTGCAGGAAGCCAGCGGCCTGCGCCTGCGCCCCAGGCCGCTCAGCCCCTGAACCGCTGTTGTGCCTGCTGCAGCAATAGCGCCATGCCGGCCGACAGGCTGCGGTCCGGCGCAGTCAAGGCGCGCAGCAGGCTGAAGTGGTCGGCGCCGGCCACCACCTGCGCAGCGCTGGGGTTGCCGGCGGCTTGCCAGGCCTGGTGCATGCACTGGTTTTGCGCAATGAAGGCCGGCGTCTCGTCGCCGCCCACCACGAACAGCGCGGGAGCCGCGGCCGGTCGTACCCGGTGCAGCGGCGACAGGGCGCTGGCGCTGTCCGCATCCAGCCCGAGCCTGATGTTGAGCGAGGTGTCCAGCAGCGGCGCCAGGTCGTAGATGCCGCTCAGCGCCAGCACGCCGTCCACGGCCTGTGCCCTGGCGCCCAGCTCGGGCCAGCGGCTCAGGGCCAGTTCCACCGCCAGGTGGGCGCCGGCCGAATGACCGGCGGCCAGCAGCGCTTGCGCCGGCTGGCCGGCAGCCGCCACCCGGGCCAGCACGGCGGGCACGCATGCCCGCACGGCCTCGACCAGCGCCGCCAGGGAAACCGCCGGGCAGAGCGGGTAGTTCACCAGCGCCACGTTCAGCTGGCGCTGCGTCAATACCGGCGCAAGAAAACGAAAGCCGGCCTTGTCGCGGGCCTGCCAGTAGCCCGCATGCAGATAGATCAGCGTGGCACTGGCCTGGCCTGGCGCAGGGAAAAAGTCGAAGCGCTGCCGCTCGGCCGGGCCATAGGGCAGGTCCAGCATGCAGGGCTGTGCGGCAATGGCCGAGGCGCCCTCGGCCTCGTAGGCCGCCAGCAGGGCCGCAAACGTGGGGCGGGCCTGCCCTTCGACATACTGATATTGCGGGTCATGCTGCGTCATCTGGAGCCTCGGGTGATGGATTGCGCGAAATCATAGCGCCCATGCCATGTCAGGCCCCGTGAGCGCTTCCGCGCCTCTGCGCGTCCAGCACGGTCTAGGCCGTTGCCGGCGCTTGCAGGGTGACAGGCTGGTTCCCGGCTTTTGCCTGGGCCATCGCATCGCGAATCGCCTCCCACACGCTGATCGCCAGCATCAGCGGCGGTTCGCCGACGGCCGGTTCGGGGCAATGATGGCCGGGATCTTGTAAATGGGGTTGAGCGACCGGAATTCGGGCGTCATCTGGTCGTTGCTCTGGAAATTGACCAGATGCGGCTCATACGGCAGGCCTGTCTCCTCCAGCATGATCCTCACCTTGACGCCGGCGGGATGCGCGGCTGGCCATTTTGCAGGTAATTGGAAAGGCGGAAAGGGCGCTTGGCGTGGTCATGAAAATCCCCTGGATGGGCGCGCAGGCACCGGGCCGCGGCGCCTGCGGGTGATTGTTCAGGGAGCGGGACGCCCAATATAGACTGGCCCTGTTCTTTTCGTTGGCGGCAGGGCATCGAGGCCCCTCAGGTGTCTGCCGCCCATCGCGCATTCAGCCCACCGGCCTGCGCCACACGCTGGCCAGCCAGGATTGCTGCTCCAGCGGCAGGCCGGCCGGGCGGTAGTAGTGCGACAGTTCCTCGAATCCTGCCGCCAGCATGAAGCTGCGCCAAGCCGGCCAGTCATGAAATACGCCATAGCGCTCACCACTCCAGCCCTCCTGGTTGCTGCCCCTGGGGTTGGAGCTGAAAAGCACGCCGCCCGGCTTCAGCGTGGCATGCAGTTTTTTCAACACGTTCGGCAGGGCCAGGCTGGGGACGTGGAACAGCACGGCGTTGGCGAACACGCCGTCGAAACGGGCGTCGGGCAGATCAAGGGCCAGGAAGTTTTGCTCCAGCACGGTGCAGCCGCTGTAGTCGCGCGCCATCGCCGCCAGCCGCGCCGCGCCTTCCAGTCCGGTGGGACGATGGCCGAGTTCCCTGAAGGTCTTGAGGTCGCGTCCCGGTCCGCAGCCCAGGTCGAGCAGCTCGAACGGCGGCGCTGCCGCTATGTGTTCCAGCAGCGCGGCGATGTTCTGGCTCACGTCATGATCGCGCGTGCCTTGCCAGAATTCATCAGCGTGTTGCTCGTAGTGCGCCAGCGTCTGGGCGGCGATGTGGTCAAGGGTTTCGGGGGACTGGGGCATGGCTGGACATGCTATTCGATTTGTCGGCGCTCTTGAGCGCTCAGGTTTTCAGTGCCTTCAACACATTCTCAGCCGTGGCCGGCGCCTCCAGCTGCACCCGCTTACCCGGCCGCGCCGCCGCCACCGCATCGCGTATCGCCTCCCACACGCTGATCGCGAGCATCAGCGGTGGCTCGCCGACAGCCTTGCTGCCGAAGATGTTGTCTTCGCGGTTGGCTTCGGGCCAGAAATCGACCTTGAAGTGCGCGGGGATATCGCCGGCGGTGGGAATCTTGTAGGTGCTAGGCGCGTGGGTGCTGAGCTCGCCCTTGTCGCTCCACACCAGCTGCTCTGTCGTGAGCCAGCCCATGCCCTGTACAAAGCCGCCTTCGATCTGGCCGATGTCGATCGCCGGGTTGATGCTCTTGCCCGCGTCATGCAGGATGTCGACCTTGAGCACGCGGCTTTCGCCGGTCAACGTGTCAATGGCGACTTCGGTGCAGGCCGCGCCGTAGGCAAAGTAGAAAAACGGCCTGCCGGTCAGCGTCGTCTTGTCGTAGTGGATTTTGGGCGTGCGGTAAAAGCCGTCGCTCCAGAGCTGGATGCGGTTGGCATAGGCCAGTTTGACGACCTCGGTAAATGGCCGGGTGCAGCTGGGCGTGCTGACCTGGCCGCCTTGAAAACTCACAGCGCCCGCGCCGCAGCCGTCCAGCCCGGCGACGAACTGGGCCAGGTTGTCGCGCACGCGGCGGGCGGCGTATTGCGCGGCGCCGGCGTTCAGGTCGGTGCCGGCCGAGGCGGCAGTGGCCGAGGCGTTGGGAATCTTGCTGGTGTCGCTGGCCGTCGACAGCACCTGTTCAAACGCGATGCCCAGCTCGTCGGCCACGATTTGCGCCACCTTGGTGTTCAGGCCCTGGCCCATTTCGGTGCCGCCATGGTTGACCTGGCAGGAGCCGTCGGTATACACATGGACCAGCGCGCCGGCCTGGTTGAACAGGGTGGCGGTGAATGAGATGCCGAACTTGACCGGCGTGATGGCGATGCCGCGCTTGATCACCGGGCTGCCCGCATTCCACGCCGAAATGGCTTCACGCCGGCGTGCGTATTGTGAAGTTTGCTCCAGTTTCAGTAGCAATGGCGAGAGGATGTTGTCCTCGACCGTCATGCCGTAGTGGGTGACGTTCCGCTCATCCACGCCATACAGGTTGCGTCTGCGCACCGCCAAGGCATCGAGTTTGAGCTGCCGCGCGATGTCGCCCAGAATCGTTTCAATGACGATGACGCCCTGCGGCCCGCCAAAGCCGCGGAAGGCGGTGTTGCTCTGGGTATTGGTCTTGCAGCGGTAGGAGGCAATCTCCACGTCCTGCAGAAAATAGGCGTTATCCAGGTGAAAGACGGCGCGGTCGGCCACCGGGCCTGACAGGTCGGCGCTGAAGCCGCAGTTGACCGCCATCATGATGGTCAGGCCGGTGATGCGCCCGCTGTCGTCAAAGCCCACGCTGTAGTCGCAGGCAAAGGGGTGGCGCTTGCCGGTCACCAGAAAATCGTCGTCGCGGTCAAGCCGCAGCTTGACGGGGCGCCCGAACTTGTGCGCCGCCAGCGCCGACCATACCGCCAGGTGGCCGGCCTGCGTTTCCTTGCCGCCAAAGCCGCCGCCCATGCGCCGGCACTCAACACGCACCGCGTGCTGCTCAATGCCCAGCGCGTGCGCCACCCAGTGCTGCGCCTCGCCCGGGTGCTGGGTGCTTGAATAGATCAGCCACTGGTTTTGCTCCTGCGGCAGCGCGTAGGCGACCTGGCCTTCCAGGTAAAAATGCTCCTGGCCGCCGGCTGCTAGCGTGCCGTGCAGCGTGTGCCGCGCCGCTGCCAGCGCTTGAGCGGCATCGCCGCGCTGGATGAAAACCGGTGGCAGCACATAGCTTTTCGCCTTCAGCGCGTCCCGCACATCCAGCACGGGCGGCAGCGCCTCGATGCGGCAAGCGACCTTGCGCGCGGCGCGGCGCGCCTGCATTACCGATTCGGCCACCACCACGCCAATCACCTGGCCGACATGCTCCACCCGGTCCTGCGCAAACACCGGCTCGTCATGCGCGAAGCTGCCCAAAATGGGGTCGCCGGGAATGTCGCGCGCCAGGACCACGCCCCGCACGCCGGGCATGGCCAGCGCCGCCGCCGTATCGACGCCGAGCAGCCTGCCGTGCGCGACGCTGGAAAGAATCGGCGCGGCGTACAGAGTGCCCTTGAGTTCGGGAATGTCGTCCACGTAAGTGGCGGCGCCGGCCACGTGGGCGCGCGCGCTTTCGTGAAAAAGCGGGCTGCCGGCCGCTTGCGGCGCGGGCTGCACCGCCTCCCGGGGCAGGGCCGCGTCACCCGCCTGGTTAGCCCGCGCATCGGCCACGATCACGTCGGGGTCGGCCACGGCGTCGCGGCTGACGGAGATGTCAAGCGCTTTCATGTCTCGTCCTCCAGGCTGAAACCGGCCAGATTGATCTGCTCCAGTCCCTGGCTTTCCAGCCAGAAGCGCTGCAGCAGATTGCCCAGCACCTCGGTGCGGTAGCCGCCTGATGCGCGCATGTCGGAAATCGGCGAAAACTCGGCGCGCAGCACGGCCATGGCGTGTTGCACGGTCTCCAGCGTCCACGGCTGGCCCGCCAGCGCGGCCTCGGTCTGCACGGCGCGCATGGGCGTGGCGGCCACGCCGCCCGCGCCTATGGAGGCCGATTGAACGGTGCCGTTGTCAATGTGCAGCTTCAGCGCCAGGCAGACGGCCGAGATGTCGTCGTCGTAGCGCTTCGAGATCTTGTAAACCCTGAGCAGTTCGCCGGGGCGGTCCTTGGGCACGGTGATCCAGGCCAGCACCTCGTCGGCCGCCATCACGTTTTGCCGGTAGCCGGTGTACAGGGCTTCGAGCGGCATGTCGCGTGAAACCTGCTGTCCGTCGCGCTCGCTCGCCAGCACCACCCGCGCGCCCAGCGCAATCAGCAGCGGCATCGAGTCGCCAATCGGCGAGCCGTTGGCAATGTTGCCGCCCAGCGTGCCCGAGTTGCGCACCGGCAGGCCGGCAAAACGGGCGGCGAAGTTGCGCAGCTGCGGGCGCTCCTGCGCCAGCGCGGCAAAGGCGTCGGTCAGCGGCACCGCCGCGCCAATGACCAAGTGGTCCGGCAGGTGTTGAAGGCCGCGCAGTTCCTGAACCTGCGTGAGGTCAATGACGGCGTCGAACTGCCGGTGCTGCTTGGTCAGCCACAGGCCCACGTCGGTGCAGCCGGCCACCAGTTGCGCCTCCGGGTGCGCGGCGCGGGCTTGCAGCAGCTCGGCCAGCGTTTGCGGCAGTTGATAAGCAAAATCGGCCTCCAGCCCTGAAGGCGCGGGCGCAATCTGCTGCAATTTTTGTAGCAGATCAGCCTCGTCGATCAGCGCTGGCGGCAGCGCGCCCATGGCTTGCGCGGCGTCCAGGATGGGCCGGTAGCCGGTGCAGCGGCACAGGTTGCCCGAGAGTTCTTCCTGCGCCAATGCGCGGGTGATGGTTTCGCCCTGGGCAATATGGTTTTGGTACATGGCAAACAGGCTCATGACAAAGCCGGGCGTGCAAAATCCGCACTGCGACGCATGGCAGTTCACCATGGCCTGCTGTGCTGGATGTAGTGGTGGCTCAACCCCGCCTCCCTCGCCAGCCGGGGCCGCGGAACCGGCTTCGCCGGGCCGCAGGCGCAGCGCCCCCTCGGGGGGCAGCGCAGTACGCGAAGCGACAAGCGTGGGGTTTACACCCACCAAGGCCGGTTCATCCCTGAATTCACCAGCAGGGGCCGCGGAACCGGCTTTGCCGGGCCGCAGGCGCAGCGCCCCCTCGGGGGGCAGCGCATTACGCGAAGCGACAAGCGTGGGGGCAATATCCTCCACGCTTGTCGCTTCGCGTACTGCGCTGCCCCCCGAGGGGGCGCTGCGCCTGCGGCCCGGCAAAGCCGGTTCCGCGGCCCCTGCTG
>JBKJKI010000276.1:0-6968 GCA_046597475.1 Polaromonas sp.
AATTGCGTCATGGCAACCAGGCTTGGCATGCGTGCTTGCCGTCTAGCGCAATAGACTGCGTGGGCAGCCAAAGGACTGGCGGGCCTTTGGAAATAAAGGCCGCCTAAATGCCAGGAAGCGTCAAGATTTTCCTTTCCAGGGAATCAGCTTCCTTTCCAGTATGCGCATCAAGATGTCAATGGAGTATCCGATGACGCCGATGACGACAATTCCCATGAACACGATATCGGTCCGAAGGAATTTGGAGGCGGTCATGATCAAGAAACCAATGCCCTTGTCGGCGGCCACCAGTTCTGCCGCCACCACGGTGCCCCAGCACACTCCCATGGCCACGCGCATGCCGGTCATGATCTCGCCCAGTGCGTTGGGAATGATCACGTACCACAGAATTTGCGGCTTGGATGCCCCCAGCGAATAGGCGGCGTGAACCTTGTTGAGACTGACGCGAGACACACCTGCCCGTGCGGCCAGCACCATGACCCACAACGCGGCCAGGAACAGCAGCATAACCTTGGAAATTTCGCCAATGCCGAACCAGATGATGATGAGCGGAATGAGTGCCAAGGGCGGAATTGGACGGAAGAACTCCACTATCGGATCAAACCAGCCGCGTAGCGGGCCAAACAAACCCATCGCCAAACCGAGCGGAATGCCAATCAGACAACCAAAGAAGAAGCCCACGAAAATCCGGTACATCGACCAATAGATATCTTGCCACAGTGTGTAGTTTCTGTAACCTTCACTGGCCACCTGGATGAAGCTATTCCACACCGCAACAGGACCTGGCAACCAGATCGGACTGACCCAACCGGTTGCCGTGATCAGTGTCCAGGTAGCAAGCAAAACGACCACGGACCACACGCTCCACGCCCGGCTGGGTCTGACGGCCGTGGCGTCACCGAAGGTCACGGTTTTTCGCTCGATCAGTCCGGTGTTGTCATCACCAAAGAAGCCTTTAAGTTTTTCTCCGAAACTGCTGACGGACTGAGGGGCCTGTACCGAATGAGATGCGTTAGACATGTGAAGCTCCTTTAGATGACCCTTGCAAACCCATGATTTCTTCTTCCATTTCCCAGATCATGGAAAGAATCTCTTCATGCTTCTCCACGAAATCCGGTTGGCGCCTAATCTCGCGCGGATCCATGGTCACGCCCTGCTCGGCGTAGGGCAGACGAAACTCACGCACGATGCGGCCCGGTCGCGGCGCCATGACGATCAATCGCTCCCCCAGGAACAGCGCTTCCTCGACAGAGTGCGTGATCAACACAATGGTCTTGCCGGTCTCTTTCCAGAGCTTGAGCACCAGACCTTGCATTTTTTCGCGCGTGAGCGCATCCAGCGCACCCAGCGGTTCATCCATCAGAATCACATCAGGGTCGTTGGCCAGGCACCGCGCAAGCGACACGCGTTGCTGCATTCCGCCTGACAGCTCGTACACCGCCTTCTCGGAGAAATCCTGCAAGCCAACCTTCTCCAGCAGATCTGTGACGATGCGGTCCACCTTGGCTGCCGGCGTACCCTTCATCTTGGGACCGAAACCGATGTTTTTCTTGACCGACATCCATTCAAACAACGCGCCTTGCTGGAACACCATGCCCCGCTCGGGGCTGGGTGCACGAATGGCCGCACCACCCAACGTCAGCACACCTGAACTGGGGGCAAGAAAACCGGCCATGATGTTGAGCATGGTGGACTTGCCACAGCCGGATGGCCCCAACACCGTGACCAGCTCACCGCTTTGAACCGTGAGATCGACGTTTTGCAGCGCACGCACCGTGCTGCCGCCCGGCAATTTGAACATCATGGAGATGTCGCTCAATACTAGTTGGGACATAAGTGGAACCTCAACGAAAATTTAAAAAATGACCGCTCACAACGCGCTCCGGGAAACAGCGACCGATCCGCCTTAGCACAAAAAACCGGTTGCACGGCTTATTTCACGTTCTTGTAGAACTCATCACTGAACACCGCGGAATAGCTTGGCAAGGCAGCAGAAATCTGCTTTTGCTTGACCAGAAAGTCGGCCACTTCCTTGGTGTAGGCCTGCACGGTGCCGCCGAGGTATGCTGAAAGCTGCTGGTCCTTCGTGGGAAAGCTAAAGAGTTTCAGCATGGCGGTGGTTGCCTTGACATCCATTCCCGAAGCCTTGGCGATCACAGGCACCGCCTGATCGGGGTGGTCGGTCAGGTATTTGGATGCCTTGTCGGTCACGGCCAGAAACTTCGTGATCAGTTCAGGGTCTTTCTTGGCGAAGTTGTCGGTCACGGTGATCAGGTCGAAGACGCGAATGCCAATCGCTTCCTGCTCTTGCGCGGTCATCAATACCGACCCGTATTCGTTCATGCGTGCCAAGCCGCCACCCCAGCCACAAGCCATCGCCACGTCGCCGCGTGCGAGCGCTGCGGCGCCGTCGGCGGGCGCCATGTCCACTATGTTTACCTTCGTGGGGTTAACCCCCAAGTGCGACAACATGCGCAGCAACTTGTAGTGCGATACCGAGGCAATTGGTACGGCGACCTTCTCACCTTCCAGCTTCTTGGCACTGTCTTTCGTAATGCCAGTTCCCTTGCGCACCACGCAGTTATCGTTCTTGGCATACGCCACTGCAATGCCAACAGCCTTGATCGGCAAACCCTGACTGGTTGCAACAATGAAGGGGATCAGTCCCTGGCTGTAGGATATCTGGATGTCGCCAGAGGCCATGGCCGCAGTCATGGCCGTGCCAGTGTCAAAGGCGCGCCAATTAACCTTCGTTCCCAACTCCTTGTCGTACCACCCGTTGACCTGCGCAAACAAATTGGCGGTCGGCCACTCCAGGAAATAGCCCACGGTGATCTCCTTGGGCGTCTGTGCGTAGGCGCTGGAAAAGCCGGCAACTGCCAGGGCAGCGGCGGTCAATAATTTGAATGAGATTGTCTTCGTCTTCATGGTCTTTTCCTTTAAACACGTCTAACAGGTTGAGAAATCAAATGGCGTCATTGATGGTTAAAAGTTACCGTCGCGCTTTCGTCCAAAGCCATCAATGAAAATGCGTTCACGCCATGTCAGGGGTTGCGCGAGCGTGATCTATACGGTTTTTTTGGTTGGAGAATCAGCTTTTCATGCGCGCGCCGGCGGGGTCGTAAGCGCATCCCTTGACCACCACAGCGGTTTTTCGCTCCCCCAGAATGCCCACATGCAGTACATTGCCAGCCGTTGCTGCCGCACGCTCCACAAAGGCCATGGCAAGACTCTTGCCAATTCGATACCCGTAACCCCCCGAACTGGTTTGTCCCACCACCTTGTCACCCTGGTAAACGGGTTCGCTGCCCATGGCGTCGGCCTCACCGGCCTCCACTTCCATCAACACGAGGCGATGCGAGGAAGGGCGGGCTCTCTCGGCCACCACGGCGGCCTTGCCCTCAAAATCGCCTTTGTCGGTTTTGATGAAGAAGCCCAGTCCAGACGCCAGCGCGCTGAACTCGGGAGTGAGTTCGCGCCCCCATACGGGATAGGCCTTTTCCAGGCGCATGGAATCCATGGCCCGCAGGCCGAAATGCGTCAGTGACAGCGGTGTGCCAGCCTCCACCAGGGCCTTGTAAAGCTCGGCCTGGCACTCAATGGGGTGGTGCAGTTCCCATCCCAGTTCACCCACGAAGTTCATTCGCAATGCCCGCACTGGAACACCCGCGACCTCAATCTCCTGTCCCGTGAACCACGGAAATGCCTCGTTGCTGACATCGGCGTGCGTCAATCGTGAGAGCAATTCCCGCGCCTTGGGACCCGCGATCACCAGCGTGCCCCAGGCCGCAGTAATGTTCTTTAAATTGAGATTCTGAAAGGCCCGGGCACGGGCGCGCAACCAGTCGTCAATCATCAATTCGGCGGCAGCGGGGCCCATCATGTAGTAGGCGCCGCTCTGCAACCTGGTCACAGACAACTCCCAGGCCACGCCGCCGTCTGCCATCAAAGGGTGGGCCAGGGCGATGCCACCGGCTTGGGTGGGCAGCTTGTTGGGACTGATGCCATCGAGGAATGCAAAGGCGTCGTCACCCGAGATTTCATATTTCACGAAGGGTGACAGGTCCAGCAGGCCGACGTGCCGTGCGACGGCTTCGCACTCGGCGCGCACCGCTCCATCCCAGTTGCCCCGGCTGAAGCTGTGCGCTTCAGCCGCCACCTGCCCCGGCAAGGCAAACCAGCTGGGGCGCTCCCAACCGTAGTAGGCACCAAAAACCGCGTTTTTGGCTTGCTGCGAGGCATGAATAGGTCCCACCTTTTGCATGCGCATTTCGGGGCGCATTGCATACTCATTGGGCTGCCCCAACTGATACTCATTGGCGTACACCTCGGTGCACTTGGCCACAGTGTAAGCATGGCTGGCGTATTCGCCAAAGCGGCGGGGATCCAGTTCCCATAAGTCGAGATCGGGGTGGCCGTTCATGATCCACTGGGACATGAAATGACCGGCACCGCCGCCCTGAACAATGCCGAAGTTAAAGCCCGTGCAGGCGTAGTAATTGTCGTAACCATGCACGGGGCCAATCAGCGGATGGCCGTCAGGCGTGTAGGTGATGGGGCCGTTGATGACGGTGCGCACACCGCCCTTTCCGATCAGCTCAACCTGCTCCATGGCCGCGCCGATAATGTCCTCAAGGCGGTCAAGCGCGGGCTGCAGAAGCTCCTGGCCAAATGCCTCGGGCACGCCATCCACAGCCCAGGGCAAACCGCCTTTTTCGTAAGGCCCCAGGATGAAGCCCTTGCCCTCCTGGCGCAAGTAGTAAGAAACGTCAGGATCGCGCAGCATCGGCAGCATGCTGCTGTGCGCCTCCAGTTCAGGGATGGCGGCCGTGACCAGGTACTGATGCTCCATGGAGCACATGGGCAGCTGGTGGCCAATCATGGCCGCAATTTCGTTGGCCCGGAATCCAGCCGCGTTGACAATCTTTTCGGCAGTGATGACACCCTTCTCGGTGGTCACTTCCCAGCGACCATCCTGCAGCTGTCTGATGGCCGTGACCGGGTTGTTGCGCACGATGGTCGCGCCAGCCTGGCGCGCCAGACCGGCCATGGCATTGGTCACGCTGGTGGGGTCGATGTGACCGTCATCTGGATCCCACAAACCGCCAAGCAATCCGGTGGTGTCGAGGTAGGGATAAAGCTCTTTCAGGCGGTCGTTGTCCACCATTTCCAGACGCAAATCGGCAAGTTGGCCCATGCCAACCACGCGCTTGAATTCGTCCAGACGTTCCTTGGTGTGCGCAAGTCGCACCGCTCCGGTCATGTGGTGACCCACCGACTGACCTGTATCCCTGGCCAGCTGCTGGTACAGGCTGATGCTGTACTGCTGCAGCTTCATGATGTTGAAGCTGGTGCTGAAGTGGGGCAGGTTGCCGGCGGCGTGCCAGGTGGAGCCCGAGGTCAGCTCCAGCTTTTCCACCAACATCACATCGGTCCAACCCGCCTTGGCCAAATGGTAAAGCGTGCTGACACCGGCGATACCGCCTCCGATAACAAGAACCTTCGTCTCCGATTTCATATCGAAACCCCTCAGTTAACAACAGCGTTTAAGTGAAGTCAGGCTTTGATTCCTGCTTGGGGTCAATGCTATGCAGCAATATTCAAGAAGACAAACCACGATACAGACAGCCATGGATAAGGCTTGCTTATTCATCGCGTAACTCTTTGATTTACATGATTTTTTTGCCTACCCTTGCTGCCACGCGGTCAGACCACCAAGGGAAAACACCAACTCGGCAGCCAGTACTCGCTCATGGGCCAAACCCTCTCGGACAGCCCGTCACGGCCTCGTAACCAACGCAATGGTCTCTATCGCAGATGGTCATGCCGAACAAGAAGCCGCAAAGCTCAGGGTGAGCGACGCAAGGCAAGTCAAAGACGACGCAAACATTGACATCACATTGGATGCAGACAAGGGGTATGAAGTCAAGGAGTTCATTGATGCACTGCAGGAGATGAAAGTCATCCCGCACTTCGCACAGAACACGACGAGCCGATACTCAGCAGTGCCCGATGAGGTTGCGGTCATTGCAGGCTACGCCGTATCGCAGCCAAAGAGAAAGCTCATTGAGCAAGGATATGGCTGGGCCAGGACCGTGGGCAACATTCGCGCTGGGGTGTTCATCACTTGAACTGCAATTTTGGCGACCTCAAGTGCGGAAAGCGAGCGGCGAAGTGCTCTTCGGCCACAGCCAAAGCACTCGATTACAGCTTGAAACGCTGGGCAGCACTGAACCGGTTTCTGAATGATGAGCAGTTGTGGATCGATAACAGTTGGATCGAAAACCAGATTCGCCCGATTGGGATTGGACGGGGCAATTGGTTGTTCGCCGGCTCACTCAGAGCGGGCAAGCGTGCGGCTGCGGTGATGATTCAAAGCGCCAAGCTCAATGGCATGATCCGTATGTCTATCTGAAAGATGTGCTGACACGGCTACCCCCCCAAGAACAGCGAGATTGAAGAGCTACTGCCGCATCGCTGACAGCCTGACCAGCCGTAACTGCCAGCCCCCCTCCATCGCGACGCCGATAGCGTCAATGTGTGTTGGCCGCGCGCTTACCTTGATGTTCCGCTACAGACGATCATCTCTGCGCCACACCGGAATATTTGCAGCGTTACGGCGCCCAGGATAGTTTGCATGCGCTAGCAGCCTGTCGGGCTTTCCCTCTGCCCCTGAGTGAGGAAATAGGGCCACACTCAAGGGCATCGAGTCGTGTGACCGCGCCATGTCCAACTTCATCGTAACCGACCGCAAGACTGACTATCTTTTGCCGCCCTCGCTGGACGACTGGCTCAACGAAGACCATCTGGCCCGCTTCATCGTGGAAGTGGTCGATCAACTCGATGTAAGCCGGCTTACCCGCCAATATGCCGGGCGCGGCTCCAAGGCACATCATCCGGCGACCCTGCTGGCGCTCCTGGTCTACGGTTACGCCACCGGCGTCTTCTCCAGCCGCAAGATCGAGCGG
>JBKJKI010000088.1:0-14069 GCA_046597475.1 Polaromonas sp.
AACCGTGACCACGTCCAACAACTTTCGCGAGGCCTGGCTCGCCGGGCAGCGCTGCATCGTGCCGATGCGGGCGTTCGTGGAAGACGACTGGCGCAGCGGCAAAGCCGTGCCCACCCGCATCGCCCGGGTCGACGGCGCGCCCATGGGCGTGGCAGGCTTGTGGGAAAGCTGGACCGGGGCCGACGGCGAAGTCATCGTCAGCTACACCTTGCTGACCGTCAACGCCAACAGCCACGCGCTGATGAGCCGCTACCAGCAGCCCGGCAATGAAAAACGCATGTTGGCGATCCTGAACGAGGGCGCCTACGACGCCTGGCTGGGCGCCCGCCATGAGAAGGCCAGGGAGTTCATGCGGGCCTATCCGGCGAACTGGTTGACGGCGAACCCGGTTGAGAAAAGATGTTGATCAGGAATTGGAGGCAGTGTTCCAAACGCCTCGGTACTCTATGTTTATAGCGAACACAAGAGTTAATTTTTGACGAGCAACACAAAGTCTTCAAAGTAGGCTTTTTGAGTTCCATAAACATTAGATCTGCTGTTTACGCTCGCCATTCCTCGTCCCACAAGATCACGAAATACGATTCGTGCCTTAAAGCCCAGCGTTTCAGCAATCTCTACGTAGATTTGACTTAGGTTTCGTTAACAAATAAGTTGTTCAATATTTCATAATCGGATATCCTCCGATGCATGGAAATTGAATCGCCAGTTGGCCAACGTTGGAAGGTGCTGCGCGATGCACTTGATGAGCGTCAAAGGCGTCTGCTGGTTGCCGTGGAGGCCAAGGTTTTGGGTCGAGGAGGCGTCTCTGCGGTCGCAGTAGCCACAGGTGTCTCGCGCACCACTATCGCAGCGGGAATCCAGGAAATAGAAGCCCTGATGTCGGCCGACCTCAGCGCGGCAGCTCCCCTGCTGACTGGCACGCGCCAAGCTGGCGCGGGGCGTAAAAAGATCGAAACCAAAGACGTCACATTGTTGCCCGACTTGTTGGCGCTGGTGGACTCCAGCACCCGCGGTGACCCAGAGTCCCCCTTGCGCTGGACTTGCAAAAGCCTGCGCAATTTGGCCGATGAACTCAAGGCCAAGGGTCACACGGTCAGTCATGTTGTGGTGGGCAAGCTTTTGAAGCAACAGGACTACAGCCTGCAGGGCAATGTCAAGGTGCTCGAAGGCAATCAAAGCCCGGATCGCAACGCCCAGTTCGAGCATATCAACGCTTCGGTGGCGGCGGCCCTTCAGGCCAATCAGCCCGTGATTTCGGTGGACACGAAGAAGAAGGAGCTGGTGGGCGCCTACAAGAACGCAGGCCAGGAGTGGCTACCCAGCGGCGAGCCTGTCAAGGTCAAGGTTCACGACTTCATTGACAAGGAGCTCGGGCGTGCCAATCCATATGGGGTTTATGACATCGGAGCTGATGAGGCTTGGGTCGGCGTTGGCACCGACCATGACACCTCGGCCTTCGCCGTGCAAACCATCCGCCGTTGGTGGTTCAGCATGGGGACTCAGCGCTACCCGCAGGCGAAACAATTGGTCATAACTGCCGATGGTGGTGGCAGTAACGGACATCGAGTTCGCTTGTGGAAACTGGAGCTCAGTCGGCTGGCTCAAGAGATTGGCCTGGACATTCAGGTCCATCACTTTCCACCAGGCACCAGCAAGTGGAACAAGATTGAGCACCGCTTGTTCTCGTTCATCACGATGAATTGGCGTGGACAACCGCTGATCAGTCACGAGGTCATTGTCAACCTGATCGCCAGCACCAGGACGCGCAGCGGGTTGAGGGTACGCGCCGAGCTCGACACCGCCGAATACCCCAAGGGCTTGGTCATCTCCGATGCAGCCCTATCCACAATCAGCATCGAACGTGACCCGTTTCACGGGGACTGGAATTACTGCATTCGTGCAGGTTGATCTGACTAACTTATTAGTTAACAGACCCTTAGTTGCCATGAAGATACTTGGAATGGGTATGCCTAGGAGAATCGATTCCACCAAAGTCGATTGATTCTGAGCTTTCCAAATGAACTGGCGCTGATACTCCGGCGGGACAAAAATAGCTCTTTCCTCGACCATGTCGAGGAGCTGACGCACGGTCAAGTCATAAGAGTCGAATGAAACCAGCTTTCTCTCTTTTTCTAATTGCTCCTGAAGAGTCGGCGATTTGGCGGTCATTTTTTACTCCTGGGATACAAATTTTTAATTGTTTTTACGTTTGGGCTGAGTGCGCGTATCTGCATTAGTGGGCGAAAGGGTCCTTCATGCTGATGGCACGATTGAAGACGGTCTTACCCGCAGTGCGATCAAAGTACCCACACCGTTATTACTGAAGGCGCTGGCCAGCAGCGACACTGGCAAGTGAAGGTTCTGCCTAGGCCGTGACAACCTGCGGGGTGTTGGGATTTTGGTTTTCGATAAAGTCCTTGCCGCCCGCGTCGGGCTGGGCTTCTAGAAACAAACGGTCGTTCAGGCGCACTTCGGCGCTCAGGCCGTCGGCCATGGCAACCCGGCTGATCACGCCCTTGACCTTGATGCTGTCCGGCCGGGCGTGCCGCTCTTGGTGTGGGGGAACAAGTGGTTTGCCGCCGTTGATCAGACGACCGGGTTGCGAACGCGCGAGCCGGCCCAGCTTTGGGTGGGCAGTTTCAGGCCTTGCTGCGTGAGTTGTTTTTTCGCCTGGCTCGACGCGTGCTTCAGCGCTGCCGCCACTTTTTCAGCAGGCTTCAGGCGGGTGGTGGCGGCGGTGTTTTTAGCTGGGAGAGTTGTTTGAGATTTAGCCATTTGCCAGGCTCCTCTACATAAGTTCGTTTCGCGGAACCTCGCGCAACGGGGGAAAGCAGGCCGCTTGCGTTGTCCAGAACCGTCCAGCGGTCGGCAAGGGGCAGATAGAGTGTAAACAGGTTGTGCAGGCTGCGTTCAAAGCGGCGCTTTACGTCTACCGTGGGCACGTTATGCCCACCGAGTTTGACGCGCAGGGCCACGCGGTTAACGGCCAGTTCGGCGCTGGGCAGTGCCACGTAGAAAACCTCCACGCGGTAGCCCCTGGCCTTGCAGCTGGCCAGAAAAGGCGCGAAGGAGCGGCTCGACAAGGTGGACTCAAAGGCAAAGCTCACATGGGCGGCGACCAGATCCTGCAGGCGCTTGAGCATGATGCGGCCCGCCGAAAAGGCCACCGTTTCGGGCGCGTAGGCCGATAGTCCGGCGGCGATCTGGTCGGCATTCACAAACTCCAGAATGCCGAGCGCTTCCTTGAGCAGGAATGGCGCAGCGGTCGATTTTCCCGCGCCGTTGGGCCCGGCAATCACGACCACTGTGGGCTGCTTGCTGCTGCTGGCGTGGGGGGCGTTCATTTGCCCCAGGAGTCTTTCAGGCCGACCGCCAGGTTGAAGACCGGACTGTCGCTGGTGTGATCCACCCGATCCGCCACAAAATAGCCATGCCGCTCAAACTGGAACTTGTCGTCGGCCCTGGCCGCAGCCAGCGAGGGCTCCACCATCGCGGTCACCACCCTCAGGCTGGTGGGGTTCAGGCTTTCGATAAAGTCCTTGCCGCCCGCGTCGGGCTGGGCCTCGGTAAACAGGCGGTCATACATGCGCACTTCGGCGCTCAGGCCATCGGCCACGGCGACCCAGGTGATGACGCCCTTGACCTTGATGCTGTCCGCGCCCGGCGTGCCGCTCTTGGTGTCAGGGATCAGCCTGGCCTGCACCTCCGTGACTTTGCCTTCAGCGTCCTTGGTGGCGCCCGTGCATTCGATGACGTGGCCGTACTTCAGGCGCACCTTGCTACCGGCAATCGCCTGCTTGCTGGCGTTGATATGCGGCGGAAAGAGGCGGAAGAAGCCCTTGGGCGGCGTTTCTTCGTAATCGCTGCACTCTATCCAGACTTCCTTGCCGATCTTGAAGCTGCGCTTGCCCAGTTCGGGCTGGTGCGGATTGATCGGTGCCGAGCAGTCGTCGAGTGTGCCCACAGCAGCTTGACTGCTGTTTCCAGGTCCAGCCATGACTTCGTCCCAGTTGCTCAGCACCAGCTTGACGGGGTCAAGCACGGCCATGGCGCGGGTGGCTGTGCTGTCCAGCGTTTCGCGCAGGCAGCCTTCGAGCGTGCTGTAGTCGATCCAGCTGTCGCTCTTGGTCACGCCGATGCGTTCGGCAAACAGCTGGATGGCTTCGGGCGTGTAGCCGCGCCGGCGCAGGCCGACGATGGTGGGCATGCGGGGGTCGTCCCAGCCTGAGACCTTGTGGTCGTAGACCAGCTGGGCGAGCTTGCGTTTGCTGGTGACCACATAGGTCAGGTTGAGGCGGGCAAACTCGTACTGGCGCGGGTGCGGCGTGGCCACCAGGCCGCCTTCGCACAGCCTTTCAAGCAGCCAGTCATAAAACGGGCGCTGGTCTTCGAACTCCAGCGTGCACAGGCTGTGGGTGATCTGCTCCAGCGCGTCCTCGATCGGGTGGGCAAAGGTGTACATCGGGTAGATGCACCATTTGTCACCCGTGTTGTGGTGGGTGGCGCGGCGGATGCGGTAGATGGCCGGGTCGCGCATATTGATGTTGGGGCTGGCCATGTCGATCTTTGCGCGCAGCACCATGGAGCCGTCTTCATGCAGGCCGTCTTTCATTTCGCGAAAGCGCGCCAGGTTCTCGGCGGGCGTGCGGCTGCGGAAAGGGCTGTTGATACCGGGCTTGCTGAAGTCGCCCCGGTTCAGGCGCATCTGCTCGGAGGTCTGCTCGTCCACATAGGCGTGGCCGGCGGTGATCAGGTACTCGGCGGCGCGGTACAAGAAACCAAAGTAGTCGCTGGCCTGGTAGAGGTTGGTTTCACCGTTGTTTTCCCAGCCAAAACCCAGCCATTTCACCGCATCAATGATGCTGTTGACGTATTCGGCGTCTTCTTTTTCGGGGTTGGTGTCGTCGAAACGCAGGTGGCACACACCGCCATAGTCACGCGCCAGGCCGAAATTGATGCAGATGCTTTTGGCGTGGCCGATGTGCAGGTAGCCATTGGGCTCGGGCGGAAAGCGCAGGCGCACTTTGGCTGGGTCGCTCTGGCCGGCAGCGTGGTGGGCGGCGTCACCGGGGCTGCCGCCCCATTTGCGGTCGGTATAAGTGCCTTGGGCCAGGCCGTGCTCGATGATCTGGCGCAAAAAGTTGCTGGGCTTGTGGATTTCTTTGTCGGCAGGGGAGGTCATGGCCTTGATTCTAGGGGCTTGGCGCCTCCAGAGCCGGTGTGGACGTTACGTTTGGCTACTCACTTCACTGTGCATACGGTAAGCCGATCGGTCATTCGCGCGTTTAATACTGACATGGGCACTTAACGCCCCTTCCAAGGAGAATTCAATGTTGAAGTCAAAAATCCAGTCTCTGTCACCCCTGAGGGCTTTGCTGATGGCCGGTGCCACCGCGGCCCTGGCCGTGGCGGCCATGGGTTTTTCCGGTGGTGCCCATGCCCGTAGCGATGTGTCGTTTTCCGTAGGCGTCGTGGTGCCTGGCGTGCAAGTGGGTGTGAGCAATGCCTACCCGGTCTACAACGCACCGCCGGTTTACGGCTATCCGCAGCCGGTGTATGTGCAGCCGCAACCGGTTTATGTGCAGCCCCAACCTGTGTATATGCAGCCGCGCCCGGTGTATGTGCAGCAAGCGCCCGTGTATTACGGTCCCCCGCCCATGTATTACGGCGGTGGTTACTACCGCCATGGTCACCGTGATCACGACCATGGTCATGGCGGCCACGGAAACGGTCATCGCGGTGACCGGGGTGACCGGGGTGGTCATCGTTAAAACGACCTGATCATTTCCTCAAGCGGGCATTGCCCGCAAAAAAGCCCGCAAACGCAAGGTCTGCGGGCTTTTTATCGTGTGACAGGGGCTGGCCCTAACCCAGGGTGATACACACGATGTCGTACACCCGGGGCCGGCTGCAATTTCTCATGGCCTTGTTCAGGCCGGCCGGTTTGGCCCGCAGGGTGTAGCTGACAGGGGTCGGGCCACCGGCGTAGATCGATGGGCCGGTATGGGCTGGTCGAGCATCGGGTTCGGTGATCAGCACCCATTGGTGGCCGCCATCGCTGCCGGCGATACGTTCGTAGAACAGGGTGTCGTCGCCCTGGGCTAGCTGCGCCGGGTGCAAAGCCGGGGTGGCCGTGGCCGGGCGGTACAGGTTGGCGGCGGGCGCCGCGCTGGACAAAGCGGCCATCAAGGTGGCCGTGCCGGTGACCATCAACAGGGCCAGGCCCATGCCCAAACCCAGCGCGCGAAACTTGTTGTGTATGCTTTTCATGGCCACTCACTCCTTCCAGCGTTTGTTGTCTGTCCCGTAGACCGCGGCGCCCGCGTGGGCCATGTAGGAATCCGCCCACAAGGCCTGCGGGCGCGCACCCTGTGGTGCCCGCTTGCAGGCTCTTAAACCGGGCGCCAGAAAATGTAGTCAGCCTGGTAGGGCAGGGTCAATTTTTCACCGGTGTTGAGCGCGGCGCAAGGTTTGGTTTTTTCAACGCCGCCTTTGGTCTTGATGCGCTGGATGAAACTGATGTTTTGCAAGACACCGCTTCCCATGGACGGTTCGGCCCGGGCCAGTTGCAGCGGCAGGGTGTATTCACCGTTGGGCGAGACGGCGACCTGGGTGCCGACCACGCTGGAGCCGTCGATATGGGTCCACTTGGCAGGCGGTCCGGTGTAGGCGACCACGTCCTTGCCGGTGCGGTCCAGCAAATTGGCCTGCGGGCTCATCAGGACCCAGGCGTAGGGGCCGGTGGCGGTCGGTCGGCACTCGTAGTTGAGCAGACCGGTTGCCGTGGTTTCCAGCACCACCTGATGACCTGCAGGGACCAGAATGGCTTGCGGCTGGGTGTCCTGGCTGTAGGGCTTGGGCGGCGGCTTGACGCTGGAACACGCGGCCATGAGCAGCACGGTGCCGCCGGCCAGGCAGGTGGTGTACAGCAGGCGTTTGCCGACGGTGCGTGTTTGGGTATGGCTGCTTGTCATGGTGATCCCCCTGGTTGGTTTGTTGATGTGCCAGTAGAGCCGCAAGGCATGTAAGCGCTTGTAGGACGCTGGGCACGGGGCCTGCGAGTGAAGCGCGCATTCGCGGCATCGCTGCCGGCGGCAAGAACGCCCACAGACCTCGCTCGGCCTATGGGCTGCCAACCAGCGTCGCCTGACTTCAGTGCTGGCTGCGCGCTACCTGGATCAGTTCCAGGGCGCATGAACGCCACGCCTACATAGTCTTGTAGAAGATGTAGTCGGCCTGGTAGTTGACGGTTTGTTTGGCGTTCATGTTGCCGGCGCTGCAAGCGGCGGCCGGTGCCACGCCGCCCCGGGTGTCCACGCGCTGGATGTAGGTCACGCCCTGCATGGCGCCAGTACCCATGGCCGGGTTGCCCTTGACCAGTTGCAGCGGGATGCTGCCCGCCATATGGGGCGCAACGGCGACTTGCACGGCGGTCAGTTTGGAGCCGTCCATGGCTTCCCAGGTGGCGGGGGGGCCGTAATATTTGCCGACCTGCTGGCCGCCCCGGCTCATCAGTTTGGCGTCGGGACCGACAAACACCCATTCGTACTGGCCGGCCACGTCTTTTTTGGCGCTGCACAGGTAGGTGATCTCACCCACACCCACGGTTTCCATGGCGACCTTGTGGCCGGCCGGCACCTGCACGGTGGCCGGCAAGGCGGCCTGCGAGTAGGTGGGCATGTTGGGTGACATGCTGCCGCAGGCGGCGATCAGCGAAACGGCGGCAGTGGCGATGGCGGTACGGATCATCATTTGGGTTCTCCTGGTTTTACGTTGAGCTGGCTTGGCGCCAGCCTGTTATTGACGCCTGTGCGGGCTGTTTTTGGGCAGCCCTACACAGACGTCCTGCCGGGAGTACGCAGCAGATGCGGCGCTGGATTCAGGCGTTTTTCAGGCGCTTACTGCCCGAAGCGCGGGCCGTTTTGCAGGAACTCGATTTCCTGGGCCGTGCTGCTGCGTCCCAGCGCGGTATTGCGGTAGGGAAAGCGGCCCAGTCGGGCGATGATGTCGCGGTGTTGCTCGGCAAAACGCAGGCTGCTGGTGATGGTGGCGCGTAGTTCCGCAGGCACGGCTGCGGCCAGACGGGCGAAGCGGCGCACACATTCCTCCTGCAAGGCCAGGTCTTCGGCGTGCATCAAGGGCATGTATAAAAACATGCGGCCGACCCAGGGCAAATGTTCGTCCAGGCCTTGTGCCAGGGCTTCATTTACCAGTTGCTGCGCCCGCGTATCGCCGGCAAATGCCTTGGCCTGACCGCGAAAGATGTTGCGGGGGAACTGGTCGAGCAAGATGACCAGCGCCAGGCGATGCAGCGGGGCAGCCTCCCAATCCACCAGCCCGCCGTCCAGCGCCAGCGCGACCTGTGTGCCAAACAGCTGGCGGATTTGTTCGTCCAGTTCGGGCCCGCCGGTGAACCAGTATTTGCCCATGTCCCGGCTGGGCCAGCCCAGCGCCAGGCCGTCGCCTAGCCAGAAGTCGAGGACGGATTCGGGGGGAGAGGAAAAGGAAGACGTCATAAGTGTTTACATCGCTCGAAATTGTTGGCTATAAAGCCGGCTGACAGCCAGCTTCTCAGTCCGGCCGCGCAGGCTCAGCGCGAGTTTGCCGGATTCGTCGCGAGTGACTGCCTCGATCGCCGCAGCCTGCACCACCGTGCCGCGGTGGATTTGCCAGAAGTTTTGCGCATCGAGCTGGGGCAACAAGTCCTTGAGCGGCGTGCGTATCAGGTACTCGTGGCTGGCCGTTAACACGCGGATATATTTGTCGGCCGCTTCAAAATAAAGCACCTCGTTTATGGGCACCATACGAATGCTGCTGCCGACGCTGACCTGGAGTACCTTGAGCGGGCCGCTGCCGGCGGCGGCCGGCCGGGTGGCGGCCAGCAGGTGACGCAACTGCTCCAGCGTAGGCTCCAGCGAGAGCGCGTGATCTGCTCCTGAATGGATAGCTGCTTGCGCCCGCCCCATCAGGGCTAACTTCACTTTTGACACTGTTTTTTGCAGGCGCTCGGGCTGCACGGGTTTAAGCAGGTAGTCCACCGCTTGGGCTTCAAAGGCTTGCACCGCGTACTGGTCGTAGGCGGTGACAAACACCAGCGCGGGAAAGGCCTGGCCTTCCGGCCATTCGTCGGCTAGTTCAGCCGCCGCTTCCAGCCCGCCCAGGCCCGGCATACGGATGTCGAAAAACAGCACCTCTGGCAGCAACTGCAGCGCCTGCGCCACGGCCGAGGCGCCGTCGCCCACGGTGGCCAGCACCTGCAGCTCGGGCCAGGCGCGCGCCAGTTCGGCCTGCAGGGCCTGGGCCAGCAGCGGTTCGTCTTCGGCGATCAGGGCGGTAGGGGCGGTGGCGGGGCGATTGGGGCTCATGATTGATAAGGGAATGTGATGCTAGCCCTTGTCCCACCTGCGTGAATAGCTAGCAAATCAATAGCGGCTTGGGGGCCGTAGGCGGTTTGCAGGCGCTCGCGCACCTGGACCAGGCCAAAACCCTGGCCGCTCTCGGCTTGGGGGGGCAGCCCCACGCCACTGTCCACAACCTCCAGCACCAGCAACTGGCCCTCGCGCCGTGCGTTGACGGTGATGTTGCCGCCTTCGACTTGCGGCTCCAACCCGTGTTTGATGCTGTTTTCCACCAGCGGCTGCAGCAGCAACGGCGGCACCGGCTGGCCGGCCAACTCGGGTGGCAAGTCCAGCGTGTAGCTCAGGCGCGGGCCCATACGCACGGCCATCAATTCCAGATAATCGCGCAGCCGGGCAAACTCGGCCTGCAAGCTGTGGCTGCTGGCGAGTGAGCCGCTGAGGGTGGCGCGCAGGTAATTATTCAGGCGGTCCAGCATGGCGATGGCGCGCTCGGGGTCGCTGCCGATCAACACGCGCAAGTTGGCCAGGGTGTTGAACAACATGTGGGGCTCGAGCTGCGTCTCCAGCAGTTTCAGGCGCGCCTCGGCGGCATCACGCTGCGCCAGGGCCATGCCGGCCTGCAGGAATTTGCTTTTGCCCCGGCTGAAAAAATAATACGAACCCGCGACCCCGGCGGACACAGTCACGGCGATGGAGGCCCACAGCCGCTTTGGCGCAGTGCTGTCAAAGCCCCAGGTCGAGCAGCCGCAGTAGAGGTCGCCTACCAGCGTGCCCACGCCAAAACCGCAGAGAATGCCGCCCGCTACAAGCAGCGGGCCACGCAGGCCTGATGGCCAAGGGATGTGCGGGTCGGTTCGCAGCAGGTGGCGGCCTATGTCGATCACCAGCCAGGTGGTCGTGCCGATGGCCAGCGAGTAGACCAGTTGCTGGTCCCAGGGCTGCTGGGTGGACACCGTCAGGCCCAGTGCCACCAGGCAGCAAAACACCAGCGTGATCAGGCCGTGGCGCAGCAGGGCGACCAGGCTGAAGCTGCCGGGGTCAGGGGAAGCAGGGAAGGAGTCGGGCATGTTGGCAGCAGATGGTTGAGGAGGCCATTTTGCGGCATGGGCGGAAAGGCGGCTTCGCCTCACCACGGGTCCTGGCCGGGCCGGGTGTTTGGCTGGGAGGCTTGCAGGGCCGTACGCTCGCGTGCCAGCAGCCAGGCATGCAGGCCGCCGCCAGGCAGGGCGACGAAGGTGACCAGGCCATGGATCAGCAAGGCCAGGCCCCAGCCCAGCGCCGGAAAAACCGCCCAATTCCGGCCCGTCATGCCGGCCAGGGTGGCCAGGCCGATGTTGACCGCGACATAGACCCCGGCATGGATGTACCAGCCCAGCTTGCGGCCGGCGCGTCGGCGTGCGAGTTTGTCCATGGCCTTGTTTTGCCGTTCGGGTGAGGTGTTCATGGAAAGCTCCTTGGGTCAGGTATTGAAAGCCGTGGCGGCTGGGCGGCCACCGGGGCGGCGGGCCAGGCGCCAGAGGCGCACGGCGCGGCCGGCGAAGATGCCGCTAAACAAGCCGTATAGGCTGCCGACGATCAGCGTGTATTGGCCGTCGCGTGCCAAGGTCGGCTGCATGCTGAGTTCGATGCCGACGATGTATTTGGTCAGGAAGATGCCCAGGATCAGCGCCAGTGGCACCCAGCTGCCAGGCATATGGAAGCGGCGGCTGGTCGCGTCGTAAACGGTGCCGGCCGGTGGCGCCAGGGGCGCCATCAGACCCAGCATCAGCGCCGCACAGACGGCCCAGGCCAGCAAGACATAGGCAAACAAGGGCGAACTGCCGAAGGCCGAGGCCGTGCCCCATAAGGACAGGCCGGCCATGGCCGCGGGCATCAGCGCCATGCGCAGGGCGCTGATGCTGCGCGTGCGCACTTGGCTCAGGCCCAGGGCCAGCAGGGCGGCCAGCAGGCCCCAGACCCACACGGGGGTTTTGTGAAGAACGGATCCCAGGGCTTGGGGGTGTTGGATGAGAAGCTGGATCAGCATGGTGGTTTCTCCTTCGGTGTGTGAAGAGCGTGAATGCGGGGTTCGAGAAGGCCTGCCCGGCGCCGGGCCGCCCCAAGGCGGGCACGCCCCCTTGGGGGCCAGGTCAGCCCCAGAGCTGTTGGCCCAGGTAGCGGTTGGGCAGCAGCGTGAAGGCGCCAGCGACGAGGCAGGTGGCGACATAGGTGATCACCATGCGTTGGCGGTGCCGGCGGATGTTGCCCTGGGCCAGTGCCCGGAAAGCGCCGAACAGCCCGAGCAAGGCGGCCGGCACCAGCAAGTGGATGGGGGTGTAGCCGGCGAGGTTGGGCAGCTTGAAGTCGCGGATAAAAATGGCCGACAGGGCGGTGATCAGGATCAGCGTGACCCAGGCGTAGCCAAAAGCGCGGTGTAGGCGCGGACGCTGGCTGTGGCCGCGGCGTGCCCACAAGGCGATCGGACCGATCACCAGGGCGGTGATGGCGGCGGTCATGTGCACGGCGATGAGGGGCGTGAGTTGCATGGCGGGCTCCGGTTGCGTTCGATGAAGCGAACTATGCCGGCCGCCTCGCTAAGGCGCGAGCGGGATGCGATGAAATGCGAAAAAACGGGTGCGAGATGCAGCGGCTTGGCGCGAAGCGCAGGCCCAGGGGCTGGCTATTTGACGCCGGCGCCCTTGAAGATGAAGGTACTGACCTCGGCTATCAGGTGTTTGCGCAAGTCCGCGTCGATGTGGGTGATGGCGCGAAAGTACAGCACCTGGTCCGCATGGTCGGCATAAAACTGGGTCATGGCCCAGATGTGGAACAGCAGGGCCAGCGGGTCGAGCGGGTCCATCAGCCCGTGGTCTATCCAGTTCTGGATCACGGCGGCGGCCTGCTCGGTGCGCTGCTTGCTGGTGCCCAACATGGCGCGCAACACGGGTGCGCCGCGCATCATCTCGGCCGCAAAAATCCGCGAACGCAGCGGTTGTTCGAAGGAAAACACCATCTTGCGCTGGATCAGGTCGCCGAGCACCTTGCGTGGCCCGAAGGCTTCGTCGCTGAAACCGAAGACACCTATCCAGTCGTCCACGATGTCTTGCAAGACCTGGCGGTACAGGTCTTCCTTGCCGGCAATGTAGTAATGCAGCTGGGCCTTGGACAGGCCGGCCTTGTCGGCAATCGCCTGGGTCGATGCACCGTTCAGGCCTTCGGCCGCAAAAACTTCTATCGCGGCCTGGTTGATGGCCGCCAGGGTCTGGCTTCTGCGCCGCGACGGCCGCCGCGTGGCCTGGGCTGGTGTGCCCTCGTCAATGGGGGATTCGTTCAGGGCGCCGGTCTTGCTCATGGCGTGGCTGTGGTTCAGAGATCAAGCACGAGTGGTCCGACCTTGGCGCGTGAGCAACACAAGGCGACCTGGTGTTTGCGTTCACCGGAGGTCAGGCAGAAGTCGCGGTGTTCGGCTTCGCCTTCGATGCAGCCGACCACGCAGGTGCCGCACAGGCCTTGTTCACACGAGGTCGGAATGTCTATGCCGACGTCATGCAAGGCGTCCACTGCGGTCTGGTCGGCCGCCACCTTGACCGTGATGCCGCGGCGTGCGAGCACCAGTTCAAACGGGCTGTCGCTGCCGCTGCCTGCACCGGTGCTGGGCGGCGCGAAATATTCGCTGTGGATGTTTTCTTCGGCCCATGACGCGGCCGCAGAACGCGCCGCCTGCATAAAGCCGGCCGGCCCGCAGACGTAGAGGTGGGTATCGGCCGCGGGTTCGGACAACAATTGCTGGAGGTCGATTTTTTCTTCGGCCGCGGCATCGTCGAAATGCAGGCGCACGTGCGGCGCCAGGCTTGGCTCGCGCAACACATCGGCAAACGCGAGGTGCGCCTGGCTGCGGGCGAAGCAGCAGAACTCGAAGTCGGCGCCTTGTTGGGCGAGTGATTGCGCCATGGCCAGCAGCGGCGTCATGCCGATGCCGCCAGCCAGCAGGATGTGTTTACGGGCTTGTGGCACCAGCGCAAAGGTGTTGCGCGGCGCGCTGACCGGCAACAGGTCGCCTTCGCACACACGTTCGTGCAGGGCGGCCGAGCCGCCGCGGCTTTCTGCTTCGCGCTTGACGGCAATCACATAAGGCGCTGCCAGTGCGCCGTCCGTACCGGGCGCGCGGGCCAGCGAATACTGGCGCATGAAACCGCCCGGCATGTGCACGTCAAGATGCGCACCGGCGCTGTAGGCGGGCAGTGCGCGGCCCCAGGGATGGGACAGCTCAAAAGCCAGGATGTCCGGCGTCTGGCGGATGATGCGGGTGACCCGGACGGTCAGAATGCGGTCGAGCACGGAAAATCCTTCAGGAAGACGACAACGCTTTGGCGCCAGGGCGCGTCAGCGGAATATAGGCCGTGGCCTCGACCTCGATGCGCACTGCGCGCGAGGGCAACATGCCGCTGACCTCAACCACGGTGGACACCGGAGGTTCACCCGGATAAAACATGCGGCGCACGCGGTTGTAAAGCGGGTAATCGCGCAGGTCGGTGAAATACTGCACCAGCTTGAACACGTCGTCCATGGAGCCGCCGGCCTCTTCGGCCAGTTGGCGGATGCGGTCCAGCACAAACCAGCTTTGCACCAGCGCCGGCGCCTGGAAGATATCCACCGACAGCTCGCCGGTCTCGCCGAGTTCGCGGCGCACCGGGTCCGGCAGATCGTCAAAACGCTCGATCACCCGGCCGG
>JBKJKI010000147.1:0-5010 GCA_046597475.1 Polaromonas sp.
GAGCAACTCACCGCTTCGTAGAAGTAGTGCGCCGTGTGTGGTTTGGCCGTTCATCGCTGGGCGCTGGATGACTACATATTCTCCGTTAGAGTAGGTAATGTTTGCGAATGTCGTGCCTAGAATAAACGTGGACTTCACGCCGCTACCCGTGAAAGTAAAGGGTGCCACGGCGAGAACTGAGGTCGCAGGGTCAACGTCGGCCACGATGGCTTCGCCGGTCAGCAGTTTGACGGAGACGTTGGCCAATGTTGCCGTGTACTGCACGGTTTCGTCTAATTGACCGTAGCTGCCGGTCGCGACCAAAGCGCCTGTGCAGTCGGCATTGTCGAAGTATTCTTCTTTTCTCATGACAGAGAAAGTGCTGCTGCCTATTGCTGTTGATGTCATCGTCAGTCGCATATGGTTAAGGCAATCTGTCCGCCACACGCCCTCATATTTTGCGAGTTCAGCGCTTGCGGGTGATGCCTGGGAAGACGAAGAGGCCGCAGGCAATTGGGAAGACGACTGTGAAGCCGAGGCACCAGAGGCACCTGAGCCACCCGAGGCATCAGAGCCACCCCCACCGCATGCGACCAGAATCGTTGAGCTAAGCAAAACTGCAAGATATCTCATTTGAATCTTCCTTTTTTCACGGTTTGCGTGGGTGCGGGTTCTTGGTTGTAGTGCATACCGCCGAAAACGTCCAGCACTCAGTTCATGGATCTCGCGCGGTACTCCCCCCGTTAATCACGGTTATCTGAAAAGCCCGCGACTGGTCGCAAAACTTACCGCTTGCGCGCGTGTGCGAACATTTAGCTTGCTGTAGATGTTCTTGATGTGGGTGTTGACGGTGTGCCCGCTGATGGTCAGGCGCAAGCCGATTTCAGTGCTGGTGTGGCCGGAGGCGACCAGGTGGAGAACGTGCTTCTCACGTTCCGATAGCTTGTCCTTGCGCTCGTTTTTGTGCGATGCGTGCCCACCGTCAGAAGGCGCAAACTTGTTGAGCAGTCTGCGCGCCAGGCTGGGCGTGATCGATGCGCCACCATTGACCACCTGCAGAACAGCGTGCGGAAAATTGCCAAACCAGGAATTTTTAACCAGATAACCGGTGGCGCCGAGCTCGAAAGCATGCAAGGCATCGTCCTCATCCTCCATGGGCGAGATGACGATCGCCTCTGCCATGGGACGCACTGTTTTCATGTATTCAATCAGCTCGAAACCGGTGCCGTCGCCAAGATTCAGATCCACCAGCAGCACGTCAAATTCATTCGTGCTGATCAGGCGGCGCCCTTGCCTCACGCAGCTGCCCTGCCCGAGCAGCTTGATCCGCAAATCGGCCTGCAATTCATTCGCTATGACCCGGCTCATCTGGGGATCGTCCTCAATCAGCAAGACACGAACCGGCTGCTCTGGCTGGCCGTTGAGAAATGCCGGCCACACAGGCGCCTGTCCATGCCGCGGGCCTGAGTGATGGCTCGCCGACATGGGGCCGCTCTTGATCAGGGAGATTGACACCTGGCCCGCAGGGGTGTTTACAAGTTCGCGTAGCGGCAACCAGCCCTTGGTGGGGCGTGCGGTGAGCAACTGGTCTATGTTGCGGCCTGGGGAAAGATGCTTCATTGGATTCCAGAGGTAGATCGGGCTTGAACTGCCATCTCCGTCAGAGATCTCGCGAGAATTGAAGCATCGACCATCAAGACTGGCCAGTCTGTTCGGTTACGTACATTACAGTTGATTTAAATCCCATCCAATTGTTACTAATTGTTATCCGCCACAAGCACGACGAGTCCGCGAGCGAGCATTCAACGCCGCGTTCCCGAGTGGACGCGTAGCTGACTTTCATTAAATCGGCCGTCGCGTGGTCGCGTTGTTTTTCGGTTAGTGACTGTAAAAGCCGGACAGGCTATTCCTTCACCCGCTTCAAGGGGCCGACGCAGGTCTTGAGTTCCTCCTCCTTGCAGACGATGAACTGATCGTGTTTCGGACTGAACAGGATGAAGCGGATCACCGGTTTGGCGGAAGCTTCATGCAGGTCGCCCGAGCAATCCTGCTTGCCGTTGGACTCGGTGATGGTCTCCACCAGCCGGTAAAAGCTCAGCGGGCTCGGCATGGCCGATATTTCATAACGGCCTTGCGTCACTTCTTCGCCGCTGCTGCCCGAGCGGGTGCCGTCGGCACGGTAGGTCAGTGTTTCACCGCATTGCTTGCCTGGCAGAGTCCAGGCCCAGTTTCCTATGAGGGGATGCAGGGCCGGGTTTACAGGAGCGGGCGGGGGCAGAGCGGCCGCCTGCAAAGCAGAAAAACCGCAAAGCAGGGTCATGAAGCAAAGTATCTTTTGCACGGCGTACCTCCTGTTGATGGGATGCAGAAGTGGCTCCGGCTGTTTGAATAACTGAGGGTGTCCCGGATCTTGTGTAAACGGCGGATAAGTTAAACGCGCGGCATGCGCGCGTCAAACTGAATAGTAAAGCGGTTCAAGGCTGGCAGCCAGGGACAGCGTCAACATGGTATTGACCTCGTGCCGCTTACCCCTTATTTCCAGTAGTTGGTCAATGGAATCCGTGGAACTGGCCACCCTGCAATGGGTGCACTGGTGCAACCACACCCGACTGCTCAAACCGATTCGGGGCACCCCTCCGGTAGAAGCTGAGTCAAACTACTGGCGGCAACTCGCCAGTGAGGCCGCCCAGGCGGCCTCAACTTAAACCAACCAGTCTTCAAAATTCCCGGGGCAAGTCAGCGGCAGGAAAACAGGTGACGTACTCCATTGCGAGCGCGGCATGACCTGTGCCAAGGGTGGCGGTGCAACTGGAGGTTGTCTGACAGTGTTGCAGTCTCTTGGACGACGCGAACGGCGTGGTGTGGGATTTATAACGGTGTTGCAGCGGGCGTCCCGCTCGTCTACGCGTTAACTTCCCCAAGGAGCGCATATGAACTCATCCACCACTCAGCCGGCAAGCGTAAAACCTGTTGACCCAGACCTTGCCGAGCAGGCAGTTCCTGGGCATGGTGTTCCGTCCCAGGACCCGAACCCTGCAGCTCAGGTTGCCCTCGATCCCGAGGAAGCCGAGCGGGAGTCAAAGTCCGCCCTGATTGGGGGCGGCTTGGTGGCAGGTTCGGCTGCAGGTGCAGCCGTTGGTGCCGCGGTTGCAGGTCCGGTCGGTGTATTGGTAGGCGGCGCGCTTGGGGCTGTTGTCGGCGCGATCGGCGGCGCCGGCGCCGGCGAGTTGGTAAATCCAAAAAGCACGACCAGTGCTGACGAAGCGCTAAAGGATGGCGAAGACACCAATCGCGGCATCCCGCCACGCTGACGCACCTTGGTCGGGTGCCGGTGTTCCGTCAGATGAAAGCATCGCCACATTGCTGACCGTCGGCCTGTCAATGCCAATGTCGGATTTGGAGCGAGCAGTTTGGAAAGTTGAATATCGTTTGCCAGTCTGAACCAGCCATCAGGCTGCGCGGCTGTGACGGCTTGCCAGTAGCCCCTGCTGAACTCCTACCGCGAGCCAAGCGATTAGCTATCAAAAAGAGAGCTGTCAGCACCCATTTTATAAGGGCCAGCGCCCAAAAATACTCAAACCGAGTTCAAACCACCTGCGCCGCAATCCACCCGCGCAAGCTGTTCACAAACGCCCAGCCCTGCACGCGCGGCAAGTCCTCCACCCGCACCACGGCTTCAAGCAGCCTTCCATCCCGCAGCGCCAGCGCCCGCCCCACGCCCGGCAGCAATCCGCAGGCCAGCGGCGGCGTGAGCCATCGCCCGTCGATCAGCATCGCCACGTTGCCGCGCGTGCATTCGGTGATCTCGCCCTGTTCGTTGAACAGCACAGTGTCGAACACGCCGGGCGCGGTGGGGGTGAAGGCGTCGTAGTGCGCACGGCGGGTGGTCTTGAAGCGCACAAATTCGCCGTGGGCTTCCATCAGCGGGCGCTCGGCCAGCTGCAGGCGCACCTGGGCCGGCGAGGCCTCCATGGCAAAGGCTTCGGCGCGGGCGTTGCCACTGGCACCCTGCAGCAGGCGAACGCGCCACAGGCCTTGCGGGTGGGCTTGCGCCAGCTCTTGCAGGCAGTGCTGCACCTGGGCAGCATCCAGCTTGTAGCCAAAATGCGCGGCGGCGCCGGCCAGGCGCTGCAAATGATCTGCCGCGTGGCGCAGCTGGCCGCCTTCCAGCGCCAGGGTTTCCAGCAGGTCAAAAGGCATGCTGGCCCGCTCCAGAAATTTTCGTTTGTCATGCCACTCCTGCCATTCGGCATCCGGCAGGGCGCCCGAGGTGATGCCGCTGCCTATGCCGCAGCGCAGCAGCCCCGCCCGCACGGTGACGGTGCGTATCGGCACGTTGAAAGTCGCCCGGATGCCCTGCCCTGGCCCGCCAGGCCGCACCACGCCGACGGCGCCGCAGTACACGCCGCGCGGCTGCGGCTCCAGGCGGCGTATCGTCTGCATGGCGCGCACCTTGGGCGCGCCCGTGACCGAGCCGCAGGGAAACAGCGCGCCAAACACCTCGGCCAGCGTGGTGCCGGCGCGGGTGTCGGCCTGCACATCGGAAGTCATCTGCCACACGGTGGGCAGCGCCTCGGTGTGGAAAAGTCGCGGCACTTGCACGCTGAAGGGCTGGGCAATGCGCGACATGTCGTTGCGCAGCAGGTCGACGATCATGACGTTCTCGGCGCGCTCCTTGGGCGAGGCGCGTAGCGCCTCGGCTTGGGCGGCATCCGTCTCGGGCGTGGCGCCGCGCGCGGCCGTGCCTTTCATGGGGCGCGCCAAAAGGCGGCCGCCTTCCCCCTGGCCTGCGCCGTGGCCTTCACCTGCCTGCTGCCAGTCGAAAAACAGCTCGGGCGACACCGACAGGACCTGTTCATCGCCGGTGTCGATGAAGGCCGCATAGCCGCCCGGCTGGGCGCGCTGCAGGGCGGCAAACAGGGCGCCGGGCGCGCCTTCCGGCGGCGCGCCTATCCAGTCGCCCGCCAGCGGCGCGGTGAGGTTGACCTGGTAGAGCTCGCCGTCGGCAATGGCCTGCTGAATCTGCGCCAC
>JBKJKI010000177.1:0-10830 GCA_046597475.1 Polaromonas sp.
CCAATGCCACTCGCGCCTTGAAGGCCGGACTGTGCGTGCGGCGGGTGCGCCGCGCTGATTTCTTGACCATTGAAAACTCCTTCTTGCCAGACCACCTTTGGCCCGGCGTCAAGCCCAGAGTTCCCACTTATAGCGCTGTTCAAAATTGAGGGGCCACTTCTGTTGCCTACGGCGCTATCCGCTATCGCTTACGGTACTCATCGAATTCGTTGTAGGTGGCCAATTTAGACCGCACAAATCAAGTCAGGGCGGCGCTCGGCCGTTACAGACGCCATCGCCAGCAGTGAAGGTTATGCGATAACTTATCACTCCAGCAACAGCGCTGGAACCCAGTACTCGCCATGTATACGCTGCAAGGCACGAATCTTTTCCAGAGTCACGTCCAAGCCCAGGTGCTCGGCATAAAACATCAGGCCATCGCGCCTGGCCGGGAAACCATAACCGTGCACGTACACTACATCGATGTCCGAAGCACGCTGAGCTCGACGATTTTTTCATCGCTCACCATGTGCCGTTTGATGCCTAACCCGCGCGAGCACAGTACGACTCCCCTTAGCGCCGGATAAACGGCACAAACCCCGGAACCCGCGCAACGTAGTCGGCATAGCCGGGCTTGGTTTTGAGCATGTGCCTGTCCAGCATGGGGGTAGCAGAGCCTTTGCTCATAAACCATGTGACATAAACAGGCCCGACAACGCCAAGCCAACCGTATGGACTTGCCAAGCCGAAAACAAAGTAAGCCCACCACATGACGGCTTCGCCAAAGTAGTTAGGGTGCCTGGACAATGACCAGAAACCCGTCTGCAGCACCTGCCCCTTGTTTGCCGGATTGGCCTTGAAGCGCTTGAGTTGCCAGTCCGCGCCCGCCTGAAACACAAAGCCCGTCAGCCATACAAGGGCAGCGACCATATCGAGGATGGTCAACGGCCCGGGGGTTGCGCGAATCGCGAACACCACAGGAAGCATCCAGACCCACACCAGGCCGCCTTGCAGCAGGAAGACCTGGAAATAACTCCACCACCACCAGCGCCTGCCAAAAATAATGCGCCACTTCGCGTAGGGCTGTTGTTCGCCGCCGGCACCCATATTGGTTCCCCATGCATGATGGACTAGCCGGGACGACCACAGCACGATGAAGACCACGCAAACGACTTGCCTGAGTGCGTAGTGACCATCAGCCACCAGGAGAGCAACGGCCGTCAAAGATGCAGTCGGCGTATAGAAAACATCCATCACGCCTGAGTTTCGAGTGACCAGAGTCGTGAGCCAGACCGGGGTCAGGATCACGATGATCGACATGCCCGCCAGTAACCAGCCTTGTACCATCCTTGAGGCTTCGGTGCCAGCTGGCAGTGCCATATAAAGCACGATTGCTACAAACGGCAGCAATGCATGCAGACGATGCATCCAGTGCGCCTTGGAGTTTTTGGTGAGTCCCGCCAACCAGATGATGGTCAGTACTGACCAGAGACAAGCCCCGACCAAGAACGGAGTATTTGAAAGAATGCTGGGCATTGATTTCACCTTTAACCATGAACCATCTGGCCACCGGCTTTGAGTTCGGCGACCAAGGTCGAAAATGCCTGATTGGAGGAGGGGTGCGCGTGCCCCGGCAATTGCTGAAGTCGCTCGAAAATGCGGGGCATGTCGTTCCCTGCCAGGCTGTCGGTTTCGACGCTAAACCCCCGTCGAAAGCGTCCGCCTCCTCCGATGATCACTTCGCCATTGGCGGTACACGCCTCGCTCGCCAGCCACGCCACCATCGGAGCGACTGCCTCAGGCGTGAGGCATGCGGCCAGGTTGGCGTCGAGATACTTGTCCGTCATCTGTGAATGCGCATATGGTGATATGGCATTCGCGCGGATGCCGTAACTTGCACCTTCTGCCGCGAGTGACCGTACCATCATCTCAATGGCGCCCTTGGACGCCGCATAGGCCGACAAGCCGTGGTTGCCATAGCGACCCGCGCTGGAGCTGGTAGCGATGGCTCTGCCGTAGCGCTGCTCACGGAATACCGGCCAGGCCGCGTGGAACAATTGCAGCGTCCCCAGAAAGCCGACGTCGACAACGGCTCGAAGCTCTGCGACCGTCAACTTGTGGAACGTCGCTGCCTGAGGAAGCGCAGCATTGGCAATGACGATGTCGACGCGCCCGAAAACGTCAAGTGCCTGCCGAACCATGTTGATACCCGCATCCGGCGCTTCGACGGCGGCCCAATTTGCGACCGCCACGCCTCCAGCCAAGCGGATGGCATTCGCCACCCGCTCCGCCGACGTATCGACATCCGCTTCGAGCGGGTGCCTGCGATTGTTGAGCACGATTTTCGCGCCGCGAGCGGCGAGATATTCGGCGTAGGCGCGCCCGATTCCTTTGCCAGCACCGGTGATGATGGCGACGCGCCCTTTAAAACTTTGATCGATCGATTCCATTTTGCGTGACGCCTCAGTCCAGTTTGATCCGTCCGCTTTCGATCAGTTGACGATTGGTTAGCAGCTCCCTTTTGATGGTTTCTTCGAGCTCTTGCGAAGACGATGCCCGAACCTCACCAAAAATTGACAGGCGCTTCTTGACCTCATCCGATTGCAGGGCCTGGACAAAAGCGCCGTGCAACTTGGTCACAATCTCTGCAGGTACGCCCGCTGCCAGTCCAAATCCAATCCAGGGCGTCTCATCAAAATCGGCAACGCTTTTAATTCCACTCTCGCGAATGGGCAGCGCTTGAGGATAAAAGGCTGCTCGCTTCGAGCCAGTAGCGGCAAGACCCACGAGATTGCCGTTTTCCAGGAATGGCTTCGCAGCCGCCGAAACAATCATCAGCTGAAGATTGCCTGCAACCAGATCGGTGATCGCCGGCGACTCTCCTTTGTAGGGAACATGGGTTGCCTCAATGCCCAGCCCAACAAGCAGCTTCTCGGTAGATAGGTGAAAGCTGCTCCCTGTGCCGATGCTGCCGTAGTTCAACCTGCCCGGATGGGCCTTGGCATACGCGACGAGTTCCTGCAAGGTCTTGACATGCAGCGAAGGGTTAACCGCTAGCACGTTGGAGCCGCGAAGACCTGTTGTCAGCGGCTGGACGTCCCTCAGCGAGTCGTAGCCAAGATTTTTGTCAATCAAAGGATTGATCGACATTATTGACGGAGAGATATAGGCCAGCGTATAGCCGTCTTTGGGCGCTCGCAACAAGGCCTGCATGGCGATCTTGCCGTTAGCACCGGTGCGATTTTCTATCAAAACGGGCTGCCCCAGGATCTTGGAAACCTCCTGCCCAGTCACGCGCGCCAGCGTGTCTGCTGGCCCTCCTGCTGAAAAGGCCACCAGTATCGTGAGCGGCTTGGTCGGAAAGCCCTGAGCCGCGACGGGGCTCGCCATCAAGCCAAAGACCAAAGGAATCTCGGCAGCGAAAGCGGCGATTTTGCCAAACATACGAATGTTCATAAAGTTTTCCTGACAAACACCCCCCGGTACGCCTAATGGCGTACCGGGGAAATGCCGCAATGAGTTTAGAAACTATGGCGCAAGCCGAAATCCAGACCCGAAGCGCGCCCATTGGCGACAGGGGTGGGCCCTGCGTCAAAGCCAGTATTGACCCCCAGTGCCATGCCGTTCTTGTTCGCAATGCTCGCATAGGTTGTATACAGGGCCGTCCGCTTGGACAGGTTGTGGACGTAGCCAATCGCCACCTTGCTCGCAGCGCCGTTCTTCGCATCGTTGCGGGAAACATGGGTGTACGAGACCGGGATATACCCGGAGCCCAAGGGAATGCGCGCACCCAGCGTGTAGTGGGTCGCTTTCGTGCCACCCGCAAGCGCGGCAATCGGCGCACCGGTCTTGTGAATGCCCCATTGGCCCATAACCTGAACAGCCCCGAAATCGTAGGAAGCGCCCAGATTGGTTTGCGTGAAGTCATTGGCCGCAGCGTTCTTGGTCACACCGGTGCCGAAAGCAATGTCAAACGGGCCGCTGCCATAGCCAACCCGCACGCCGGTGTAACGACCATCGGAAGAAGTAGCGGCGCCGCCTGCGTTCTCCCCCGCAGCGTACATCACTTGGCCGTACAAGCCCTGGCATGTGGCCACCGCGCAACCGGGCGTCAAGTACCCAACGCTGTTGGAGGCGCGAAATACAGTCGAAGTGCTCCCTTGTACGGACATGGTTCCCGTGCCGACACCTACTTTGAATGGGTCGTACTGCAGCAGGTTCCAGAAAGAAGGTGTGTAGTCGCGGCCGAGACGGATTTCGCCAAATGGACCGGATAAGCTGACAGTGGATCGGCGATTGAACGTCAGGCCTCCAACAGGCGTGGCGCCAGACGGTTGGTTGTTGGTGTTGGTGGATTGTCCCGCGCCGGTATCGTTGTTGATACCGGCCTCCAACACAAAGCTGGCCGACAAGCCATCGCCCAGATCTTCGAGGCCGCGCAAGCCGAATCGGCTGTTGTTGTAGCCACTGGTGGTCATCAGGGTCTTCGAAGGGGCCCCCTCACCGCGGTAATAGCTGATGGCGGCGTCCAAAACGCCATATACCGTGACGGAAGACTGCGCCGAGGCAACTCCAGCAGCGGTCATGGCTGCAGCGGCAATTAGTGATTTCTTCATTTTCGATTTTTTAGGGTTGTTTTTTGTAAAAAATACTCAGGCCAAGTAGGCAACGTTTAAATCCGGGAGGCATGCAGTGGTGCAGTTACACAATTCCCTTTTCTCTCAAGCGCTGGATTTCTGACACTGGCTTTCCCAGTACGCTGCGCAGGACTTCATCGCTGTGCTCGCCCAACATCGGCGGGGCTCGGTGCATCACGGGGCTGGCCGACAGTCTTAGCGGGCTGCGTAACGTGGGGACCTGCACCCCGCTGCCATGTGTCACTTCAAGGGCGAGGTCGCGGTGTTGCACTTGCGGGTCGTCAAACATCTGTTTCATGTCGTTGATCGGGGCGCACGGCACGCCTTGCGCCGAGAGCTTCTCAATCCACTGCGCGACCGGTTGCTCCAGCGTCCGGGCTTCCAGGATCTGGTGCAGCTCTTTGCGATGCTTGATTCGCTGTATGTTTGAAACGAAGCGCGGCTCCAGCGCCAGCGCCGGGTCGAGCCCAAGCACCTGCAGCAGGCGTTTGAACTGATCATCGTTGCCCGCTGACATGGTGAAGTAGCCGCCCTGTGCTCTAAATACTTCGGAGGGCGCGGTGATCGGGTTGTTGTTGCCCTGGCGTTGCGGAACCTCCCCAGTCATCAGGTAGCCCAGCGCCAGATGGCCATTGATGGCGGTGGTCACATCCAGCATCGCCGTATCGATGTACTGACCATCCCCCGTCTGCTGCTTGTGGATGACGGCCGCCAGAACGGCAATGGCGGCATACAAGCCGGTGAAAATATCGGCGATGGGAACCGCCGAACGCATCGGCCCCGCGCCGGGCTCTCCGTCGGGCTGGCCACAGGTACTCATCAGCCCGCACATGGCCTGCAACACCGAGTCGTAGGCCGGACGCGCGGCGTAGGGACCGTCCTGTCCGAAGCCGGTGACACTGCAGTAGATCAGGGAGGGATTCAACGCGCGAAGGCTGTCGTAGTCCAGTCCATAGCGTTTTAGCGCACCCACTTTGTAGTTTTCAATGAAGACATCCGACTGGAGCGCCAGGTCATGAATGATGGCGACGCCTTCGGGGGTGGTGATGTCCACCGTGACGGAGCGCTTGCCGCGGTTGCAGCCCATGAAAAACGCGGAGTCATTGGTTTTGCTACCGTTGATGTCTTGCACAAAAGGCCCGGTGCGGCGCGTGTCATCACCCACCTTGGGACGTTCGATCTTGATTACGTCGGCGCCCAGATCGGCCAGTACCTGGGTACACCAAGGGCCGGCCACCACCCGGGTCAGATCAAGAACACGGACTTTTTCAAGAATACTCATGGCAGATCTCCTTACTCGGGAGTGACACGGCCGGAACGGGCCAGCACCTGGTAACTGGTGATATCTTGTTGGATCGCATCACTCATCTCGGCTGGGGAGCTGGCAATGATTCGATAGCCGAAGTTGGACAGCCTTGCTTTGACAGCGGGGCTGGTCATGCTTTGGCGCAGCGCACTGTTCAAACGATCGCGGACATCTTTCGGTATGCCGGCTGTCGCGGAGAAACCCAGCCACGGTTCATAGCTGTAGTTGGCCAGTTCCGGAATGCCGGTTTCTCGCGCGGTGACGATATCCGGCAGAAGGTCCCAACGCTTCGCGCTGGTGGTGGCCAGGCCCCGGATCTTTTTCGCGGCGATCTGGGGTTTGGCGGCGCCCGAAACCAGCATGACCTGCACCTGCCCCGAGACCAGCCCGTTTAGCCCCTCTGTCTCGCTTTTATAAGGAATATGGGCCAGCTGAACATCAACGATGCGAAAGAAATTCTCCGAAGCCAGGTGAGACGAGCTGTTGTTGCCAAAGCTGGCGTAATTCAGCTTGCCAGGGTTGGCCTTGGCATAGGCGATGAATTCGCGCAGATTCTTCGCGGGCACCGACGGATGCACGCACAAGACAGTGGGGGTGCGAACCGCCAGCGACAGCGGCTCGAAATCCGCAGGTGACCGGTAACCCACGTTCTTGTCGAACACCGGCAGCGCCGACATGGCCGTCTCCGAAGTCACCGCCAGGGTGTAGCCGTCACGGGGTGCCCGCAACAATGCTTGGATGCCAATCTTTCCGGACGCGCCGGGCTTGTTGTCGACCACAACGGGCACGTTCAGTATTTTGGTCATGCCGTCAGCGACGGCACGGGCCAGCGTATCCGCCGGCCCTCCCGGCGCGTTCGGTGCAATCAGCGTGATCGGGCGGTTAGGCCACGCTACCTGCGCACCAGCCGATATCGGCATCAGCGAGGCAACCGGGAGGCTCAGGCTGCCGAGCAGCAGAGTTCGGCGACGGGGATGGTTGGAGGTCATGTGAATGTTCTCGGGAAAGGTTATGCAGTCTGCAGGGTCGTGTCGATTCATCGCGCGAATCCGCCGATGCGCAGAAAATCCAGCACGGCCTGATTGAAACGGTCCGGGCTCTCGGCCCAGCCGAAATGCCCGACACCTTTGAGGCTGCAGAACTGTGCCCCAGCTATCTTGCTGGCCATTTTCTGCATCACCTCCGCAGGTGCGGTGGCGTCGAGTTCACCCGCAATGCACAGCACCGGCACATCGATGGTCGCAAGAATGCTGCGGCCCTCAAAACCCACGATGGCGGCGATCGCCGCGCGGAAGGTTTCCTCGCGCATTTCGCTGACCGTGGCAATCACCAAGTCGACCGGTCGGCCGCTGGCACCGGGGGCCATCATGGAGCGCAACATCAACGGGGCATATTCGGGAATCGTTTGACCCGCGTCCAGCGGAGCGACACGCTGGCGCACGAACTCTTTCTGCCAGTCGCCGCCTGGGCTGCCAAACGATGCACTGGTAGCCGACAGCACATAGCCATGGATGAACTGGCGCGCATAGACCCATGCTTTCTGCGCAATCATGCCGCCCATGCTGTGGCCCATGACGACATTGCGCGCGCCAGCCTCTTTGGCGAGCAGCAGCGCCAAAACCTGCGCACAGTGATCGATCGTCAGGCTCGGCGGCAAGACAGACAGGCCATAGCCCGGTGCATCCCAGGACACGACGCGGTAGCCCGCATGGATCATGGCCTGTACCTGGCTACGCCAGTACTCCTTGGCACCAAAGGCGCCGTGCAACAAAAAGACCGTGGTTCCGTTGGCCGTTCCTGCGGGGTGATGGACCGCATAGTCGGGGAGCCTGAGGGCAGAATTAATGGTTTGTGTCATGCTGAAACTCCGTTGATGTCTGTGGCGGGCATCCAATAGGCATGGGCGCCCTGGGGCATGTGGCCCGGCAAAATGATTTGGCAGATGGGCCCCTTGGTGATGTCCTTGGCGTCGAACACCACGCATTCGGCTTTCTTGGTCCGTGTGTTGGTCATGAAGCTCACCAGGTAGCCGTCATCCTCTTCCCTGGCTCCATCTCGCGGCGCGAACGGTGTTTCACTCACATAGCAGCCCTCGGGTGCGCGCCAGCTCTGGGTGCGCCCCGTCATCAGGTCGTATTTCTTGAGTCCATCCAGCAGCCAAAAGCCGGGCGTCATGTAGCCGTTGTACGAATACCGGCTCGGCCGCCCCTTGTACCGGCCGTTGATCATCGGGAACTCAGTCACCTCGTCGTCGAGGTCTTCTTCCTTCGTCTGGCCCGTTTTGAGGTTGAAACGCCAGCGGTGCATGCGCGTCTCCTGCAGATGCATGTCCAGCATGGCGTTCATGCGTGCGTACCCTTCCTTGGGCAGGGCGGAGAGATCGGGAACGGGGTTGGTCTGAATGCAGCCTTCCATGATCACCTCATCACCCAATTCGTAGGTATTCGACAGATGCAGGATGTAGCAGGGCTGGCCTTCAAACCACTTGACGTCGCGGTTGGTTCCCATCCGCGGAATGACGCCGAAGCGTGCCGGCACATCGCGGTGGAATTTCAGGCGGTGCTGGCCTTTGCGCAAGCCCTCTTGATCGAAGAACATCGGCAAGTCGTGGAGCACGCAGTAATGCTCGCTCATGCCCAGATCGTGCGGCCAGCGCGCGCCGGGCAACTCGATCGGCTCGTAGTGCACCAGTTCATTGCGGGCATTGACAACGCCGTAGTTGAAATACGGCTCCTTCTCGCCGTAGTTGAAGAACATCATTTCGCCGGTGTGTTCATCGATCTGCTTGTGCGAACAGATGCCACGGTCTCCGAGCTTCCGGGCCCATGCCGGATCGGGGCCGAGGGTTTCGAGCGTGAACGGGTCGAGCCGGTAGGGCTCGCTGCACTGACTCATGGCCACAATGGCCTTGCCCGCATGCACGATCACGTCGGTCCCTGCGTTGTCCTTCATGGCGCCGATAGAACCCCAGCCACGACGTGTCGCGCGCCGAGGCTCCATGATGCCCGGCCACATGGATTGGCCAGCCGCCGCTTCGGCAAGATACCCGGTGGTGCGGATGAATCGATTGCGGTACTCAACCTGACCGTCGCGAAAATGCATGGCATGCACCATGCCGTCGCCGTCGAATGGGTGGTACTTCCCCATTGGCGCATGAACCTGGTTGTGACCATTGCGCAGGTAAATGCCATTGAGGTCTTTCGGAATGTCGCCGATCACCTGCAGATCCGGAGACGTCGCGGTCCACTCGGTATCGGTGGGTTGCCACGCATCTGTGAGGTAAGGGTTGTCGCTGGGTAAGCAGGTCAGGTTGACCTTGCTGTGGATTTCGAGCATGTTTCGTCTCCTTGAGTTAATTGGGAATTCGTTCAAAAACAGTGGCAGTGGCCACCCCTGAAGCCCCGGTCAGCGCCGCCACGCCATAACGTAGATCGCGGCGCTCCATTTCGTCCAGCAGGCAACTCACCAACATCGCACCCGTTGCACCCAGGGGATGACCCAGTGCGATCGAGCTGCCATTGACGTTGAAGCGATCCAGGGCAATGCCCAGGGTCCGGATGTAGTGCAGGGTGATAGCGGCAAAGGAGTCGCGCACCTCCCAAAGATCGATGTCCTGCACGGTAAGTCCGGCACGCGCCAAAGCCAGGCGGGTCGCATCCACGGCCCCCGTTTGCGTCAGGGCCACGCAGGCGTCTGCGTGCGCCACGATGCGGGCGCGGGCGCGCAGTCCCAGCCGCGCTGTGGCATCTTGGGTTCCCAACAAGACCGCACTCGCCCCATCGGCCATGCAAGGGGAATTGCCGGCCGTGTGGACATGATTGATGCGTCCGAGCTCTGGTTCACGCTGCAAACCCCAATCGTCAAGCCCGCCGGCGCCCGCTTCGTAGACCGTGCGCAAGGTGGCCAGCTTCTCCAGCGTGCTCGATTCGCGGATGTTTTCATCGTGGTCCAGCAGCAGCGTGCCCTGGCTGTCCCGTACCGCCACCATCGACTTGGCCACACCCGCACGGCGGGCGGCTGCCGCGCGCGACTGTGACAGCGCAGCATAGGCGTCGCAATCCTCGCGGCTGATGTGGTGACGGGTCGCCACGAGGTCGGAGGTCCAGGGCGGAGGCATGAAGCCAATCTGGCGACTCAAGGCCTGATCGGTATAGAACGGCGCCTGGTCGCCAAACATGGGCACCCGCGACATCATCTCGACGCCACCGGCGACCGTCAGGCCCTGCAAGTCGCGGGCCTGCTGGGCAGCCCAATTCACGGCACTCAAGCCGGAAGCGCAATAGCGGTTGATCGTGACCGCCGGCACGCTGGGACTCCAATCGGCCAGCAGGCAGGCAGCTTTGCCGATATTTCCGCCCTGCTCTCCAGTCTGGGTGACGCAGCCGAAGACACCATCAGCGACCTCATTCGTATCCACGCCGGTGCGCGAACGAAGCTCGCGCAGCAGGCCTGCCAGCAATTCCAGGGGGGTGACCTGGTGCAAAGCGCCGGTCTCTTTGGCTGTGCCCCGGGGGGTTCGCAACGCTTCTACAACAACAATATCGTTAGCGGTTGGCATAAGTTTTCCTTCAGAGAATTGAGTTAGGCCATGCCGAGCTTAGGCATGGCGGGTGTGCTGAGCGCGATGGTTACTGTCTTTATTTCCGTATAAAAATGACGCGAGTGTTGCGCCCCCTCCCGCCCGACATCCGACTCCCTGTAGCCACCAAATGGCAGGCGTGGATCGAGTGACAGCATGGGCGTGTTGACCAGCTTCCAGCCGGCCTGGATGTGCCGAGTGGCTTCCATTGCGACGAACTCGTAATACTCAAGAGCACCTCCTAGTGCCGACAAGCTCAAGACGCGATAGTGCTCAGGGCTCAGGCGCGATTGAGCAAGCTCACCTGCAGGCGTCATGGACGCGTCGGT
>JBKJKI010000045.1:0-13264 GCA_046597475.1 Polaromonas sp.
TTTGCATGGTCACCGACCACTCGGAATCGAACTCCTTCACGAATTCGAGAAAACGGTCGTCGCGCAGGTGCATGCCTTCGTGGAAGGAGCGCATCTCTTTCTTGTTCTCGCTGCTGATAACGGCATATTTGTCTTCGGACTTGGCCGAAGCCATGGTTCCGTGGCGGCAATGTTTGCTGTCAGCAATCATGGCTGATTTGTTGCCCGCAACCAGCAGACCAAAAACCACCAGGAAAGAGTGCAGCAAAGTGGCGTGATACGGGTCCTTCAGGTTCTCGTGGTACATCTTCCAGTTGCACGGCAACTCGTTTTTGTAATAACCGAGTATTTTCAGCTTTCTGCCGCTGAAGACGACGTCGAAGTCCTTCAGCATCTCCGGGCCGAGATACTCCTCGATACGCTCCACGTCCGCAGAATAGGAGGCGAAAACCACGCCGCGATGGGTGGTGACGAACAATTTCTTGAGTCCATGATCTTCGTTTTTGAAGTCCTTGGGCATCCCGCCGGTCTTGTTGACGCCGCGCTTGAACGGCACACCCTGCAGGTTGCCCTTCAGATCGTAAGACCATTGGTGGTAGGGGCAGACAAATTCTTTGACATTTCCCTGGCCGTGACGGCAGAACTCTGCGCCTCGATGCGCACATCGGTTCTCGAACACGTTGATCGATCCGTCCTCTGCGCGCGAGACAACAACTGGGGTGTCTCCGACGTAGGAGCGTTTGTAATCGCCGGAGTCGGGGATCTCCGCCTCCAGGGCAACGTAATTCCAGGTGCGACCCCGGAAGATGAGTTCCATCTCTTTGCCATACACCGCTTCATTGGTGTAGACCCAGTCTGGAATGAAATGCATCGCGTCTTCTGGCCAGACGCAGGCCGAGAGGTCTGCGTCCTTGGATCGGACGGTGCGGTTGAGGACGGCGTGGGTGCTGTGCATACCTGACTCCGGTTTAGGAAATGGTGAGGGTAGGTGCTCGTGCCAATGCGGCGCGGACAAGGGGGCGAAGCGCCGCCGTGGCGTCGCAAAGAGAAATCGGATCGCAAGGCGTCTTGCTGTCTATCAGCGGCTTGAGCTGGCGAAGGTCGCCGCCAGAGTTGAGGGCGATGGCGTGCAGTATCTGACCTGCTTCATTGGTGCCCAGCAGCATAAATTTAGGCGCCGCGTCGGGACTGCTGAAATCTCCGCGGCGGTGATACCGCAGGCCGGCCACAGGCATGCCCAGGATTTGAAGGTTGTTGCCAAACTGGTCGCTCCAGAACCAGGGCGCGCTGAGGGGCGCGGTCGGCATACCCGCGATAGCTGCAGCAGCCAGCCTAGCCTGCTCGTTGGCGTTTTGCCAAGACTCCAGACGTATCTCACATCCGATGAAAGGGTGGGTCTGACTGCTGCAATCACCTGCCGCATAGACGTCTGAGGCGCTGGTCATGCAGTGCGCGTCGACACAAATGCCACCGTTGTCCGAATGAATGGAAAGGCCTGCGCGGCTTGCGATCGCCACCTCCGGCTCCAAGCCAACGGCGACAACAATCATGTCTGCGGACAAGGTCTCGCCGGAAGCGAGGCCAATGCTGACGCCGTCGGCGCGAACATCAAAGGATTCGCAGCGGGCGTTGAGTCGCAGGTCCACGCCTGCAGCTGTGACGGACTGGCGCAACCAGGATGACATGTCTGGCGGAATGGCTCGACCGAGCACGCGGTCGGCGCTCTCAAGCACCGTTGCTGACAAACCCATGGATCGGGCGGTTGAGGCCACTTCCAGCCCGAGAAATCCGCCGCCGATGATCAGTACCGAGCTGCACTGGCGCATCTCTTCGCGTAGGCGTAAGGCGTCTGCGATGGTGCGCAGGTAATGAATACGGGCCGTGCCAGGCGGAAGGTCCGCGATGGTTCTAGCCTTGCCTCCGGTGGCGATCAGACATTGCTGCCAGGCGATCGTCTTCCCGTTTTTCAGCAGGGCCGTGTGCCCGTCAACATCCAGGGAAACAAGCTCCGCGCCTAGCAGGGTCTCGATCGCCTTTTCTTCGTGGAATCCTGTCGGATGGATCTGTATATCTCCAGTCGCGCCCGAACCCGAAAGCATGGTTTTGGACAAGGGTGGACGTTCATAGGGCAGCGGTTGTTCTGATCCCACAACAACAATTCGATCCTGGTAGCCGAAGTCCCGCAGTGCTGCTGCAGCGGTCGCGCCGGCCTGGCCCGCGCCGATGATCAAAACGCCCGTGTGACCGGCGTCTGTCATGCGTCCACCAGGATGTAATTACCTTCGCGCTTCACCGGATACACGCGGATCGGCTGGGTGGCGGGTGCGCACATCGCTGCTCCCGTCTTCAGGTCGAAGCGTGCCTGGTGCAGTGGGCATTCGACGCAGCCATCCTCTACGTAGCCCTCGGAGAGCATTGCGTATTGATGGGTGCAAATGTTGTCGGTGACGTGGAAGCCTCCGCCGCTGTTAAACAGGGCGAGCTTCAGATCGCCGACTTCAACGGCGATCACTTCGTCTTCGCCAACCTGGTCGGCTGTAGCAATCTTGGTCCAAGTCATGGTGAGTCTTTGTTTTGAAGGAGTTTGAATTATCTTCACTGTACTGAGTATCGTCAATGGTTTTTGTTTGTGGCAATGACTAGGGTTTTCCCGGGCAATAGTATTTCTGTAAATTAAAAAACACCTATAAAATTAAGCAACTGCACATTTTTAGTGCGGTACGACCTCTCGGTAATACGAATTGGTGCACTTGGAAATAAGGTGATTTTTCTGTGTAAAAACCCTGTTGACATGGCCTAATTCATTCAGTATGCTGACAGCAAATAGCCCGCAACTACAGACAAACGGCCTTGGGCAAGTCGTAAACCAATCCTTTTCTGGAGTTCACATGCAGAGACGTTCCTTTCTCGATAAAACCGCCATGGTTGGTGTTCTGGGTGCTATTGCAGCGCCGGCCATGGCGCAATCCGCACCCAGTGTCAAATGGCGCATGTCAACCAGCTGGCCTAAGAGTCTTGACACGATCTACGGGTCGGCTGACCATCTCTGCCGGCGGGTCGCCGAGCTGACCGATGGCAAGTTCGAGATTCGGGCCTTCGCGAGCGGTGAAATCGTTCCGCCGGCCCAGAACATGGATGCCGTAAGCAACGGGACTGTCGAGTGCAACCACGTGCTAGCGTCAGCTTTTATTGGCAAGGAACCCGCAGTTGCCTTCGACACAGGGCTGGCCTTTGGGCTGAATTCCCGCCAACATAATGCATGGGTGAACTTTGGTGGTGGTATGCCTGTACTGCGCGAGCTCTACAGGAAGCATGGCATTGTCAATTTCGTTTGCGGCAACGTCGGCGTGCAAATGGGCGGGTTCTTTCGCAAGGAGATCAAGTCGGTCGCCGACCTTCAAGGTCTGAAAATGCGCATCGGCGGAATTGGCGGCATGGTGCTGGCAAAGATGGGCGTTGTGCCGCAACAGATCCCGGCATCCGACATCTATTCAGCCCTGGAGAAAGGCACTATTGATGCGGCCGAATGGATTGGGCCGTATGACGACGAGAAACTCGGCTTATATCGTGTTGCGAAGCATTACTACACGCCAGGCTGGTGGGAGGGAAGTGCGTCAATTACGTCGATGGTGAACGAAAAAGCGTGGGCTGCGTTGCCGGCGTCTTACAAGGCTGCATTCGAGTGCGCAGCATCAGAGCAAACGATGAAGATGTTGGCCGACTATGACGCCCGTAATCCTGACGCGCTGAAAAAGCTGATTGGCCAGGGTGCAAAACTTTCGTATTTTCCGAAGGACTTGATGTCTGCGGCCTATAAGGCATCGGACGAATTGTGGGGCGAGCTGTCGGCAAAGAGTGCGGATTTCAAAGCGATCTATCCGAAATGGAATCAGTTCCGTCTGAGTCAGGCCAGCTGGTTCCGGGTAGCAGAGTCTGCGCTCGACAACTTCACGTTTGCCGCTGTGACCAAATCACAGATCTGAGTTCCGCCAGGAAATATCCATGAAACTGTTGCTGCGCGCCTCGCGCTTGATCGACGCATTGAATCGTTGCGTTGGACGGGTTACGTATTGGTTGATTCTCGTTGCGGTGCTGATCAGCGCCGGCAACGCGATCTCCCGAAAAACGATGAACCTCAGTTCCAATGCCATGCTGGAGATCCAGTGGTATTTGTTCGCGGCGGTATTTTTGCTGTGCGCCGGTTACACCTTGCTCTGCAAGGAGCATGTGCGAGTCGATTTGATTTTCACTCGACTGTCACGGCGCAAGCAACTGATTGTGGAAATATTCGGAACTCTGGTATTTCTGGCGCCGATGACTGTGCTGATTCTGGTGCTGTCATGGGCGCCTTTCATGGACGCCTGGGTCAGCGGCGAAGTATCGGCGAACGCCGGCGGGCTGGTCCGCTGGCCCGTCAAACTGTTGATTCCTATCGGCTTTGCCCTGCTTTTGCTGCAGGGCATGTCTGAAGTGATCAAGGACGTGGCAGAACTCCGCAGTCTGGGACGCGGCGAAATGGGGGACGTATGAGATCCGTTCAGATTCAGCGGGAAAGGATCTGGACATGATCGAACTGTTCACCACCTACATGGCACCGATCATGTTTGCAAGCATGGTACTACTGCTGTTGATTGGCTATCCGGTGGCTTTCGCTGTCGGTGCCAACGGTCTGCTGTTTGGCATTATTGGCATGGCGTTGGGCCTGATAGAGCCCTCTTTGTTCCAGGCACTGCCGGAACGGGTGTTTGGCATCATGTTTAACGAAACCTTGCTGGCCATACCCTTCTTTACTTTCATGGGGCTCATTCTTGAACGCAGCGGCTTGGCCGAAGATCTTCTCGACACCATCGGCCAGCTGTTCGGGCCAGTGCGCGGTGGTCTCGCTTACGCGGTGATCTTCGTCGGCGGCCTGTTGGCTGCGACCACGGGCGTAGTGGCGGCATCAGTCATTTCCATGGGCTTGATCTCATTACCGATCATGTTGCGCTATGGCTATGACAAACGCTTGGCGACCGGTGTGATCGCCGCATCTGGCACCCTGGCGCAAATTCTTCCCCCCTCACTGGTACTGATTGTGCTGGCTGACCAGATGGGGAAGTCAGTAGGGGATATGTATGCTGGCGCGCTGGTTCCCGGCCTGCTGTTGACGCTGCTCTACGCGCTCTATGTCTTCGTCTACACGATGTTCAAGCCGCATGTTGCGCCGCCGCTTCCACTGCATGCCCGCACCCTCAAGGGCGGAGCATTGTTGTTGAAAGTTCTGACCTCGCTTGTGCCTCCGCTAGTACTCATCTTTCTTGTGCTCGGAACAATTTTCATAGGACTCGCGACGCCGACTGAAGGCGGAGCCATGGGAGCAGTCGGCGCGTTGCTGCTTGCGGTGAGCAAGCGCCGTCTGACGCTACCATTGTTGAACCAGGCCATGGATAAGACTGCCAAGCTGACCTGCTTTGCGATTTTCATCCTTGTCGGCGCGACCGTGTTCGGCTTGGTGTTTCGCGGTGTCAGCGGCGACATCTGGGTTGAACACCTGTTGCTCGATCTTCCGGGTGGGAAGATCGGCTTCCTGATCGTCGTCAACCTGCTAGTGTTTGTGCTCGCCTTTTTTCTGGATTTCTTTGAACTGGCGTTCATCATCGTACCGCTGCTTGCGCCGGTGGCTGACAAGCTTGGAATCGACCTGATATGGTTTGGCGTTCTGCTTGCGGTCAACATGCAGACATCATTCATGCATCCGCCTTTTGGTTTTTCACTCTTCTATCTGCGTTCTGTCGCGAGCAAAGACGTGAAGACGGCCGATATCTATCGCGGTGCCATACCGTTCGTAATGCTGCAACTGGTGATGGTCGCACTTGTAATTGCTTTTCCTCAGATGGTGACCGGTAATGTCGAAAAAGCTAAAGTTTTTGATCTAAAGAAGATCAGGATTGAAGTGCCTCACCAAGGGGAAGATAGCTCGACAGACTATCCCGGCGCTGAAGGTAGCAGCAGCTTCGATCTACCGTCCGCTCCGCCGAAACCTTGAACATGTATAGGGAGATCACCGTGAATCAAGTTGCTCAGGATGCACCTAAAAAACAAGGCGTCGGCGCGCGTGTGGAGCGCAAGGAAGACGCGCGTCACTTGCGCGGCCTCGGCCAGTTTGTCGCTGACATGCACATGTCTGAGCTGAGAGAGGTCGCGTTTTTGCGCAGTCCATTTGCGCATGCTCGTATCCTCAGCACCACGCCTGCATCCGAAACTGCCGGCTCTGTCGTACTGCGCGAGTTGATGGGTGATGTTTTGGACATCGTCGCCGAATCGGCGCTTCCGACCTATCAGTCTTCAGCTCAGCCCCCCCTCGCTTCGGGCAAAGTTCGTTTTGTGGGTGAGCCGGTCGCGATGGCTTTTGCGGCGACCCGCGCTGAGGCCGAAGACATCGCCGAAACCATTGAAGTCGAGTTCGAGGATTTGCCGGTCTATGCCGACGCAACCACGGCAAAGGCCGCTAAAGCAGACTTCATCCATGGCAACTGGTCACATCACAACTTTCTGACGTTAAAGGCCAATACCCGATTCGATGAGCTCGCCAGCCAGGCAAAAGTGGTTGTTCGACGTTCTATGGATCTGGCGCGCCATTGCATGGTGCCGATGGAAGGCAAGGCTGTGCTGGCGTATTGGGATCATCAGGCCGACATGCTGGTTGTCTATACAGCTACCCAGGTGCCGCACATGATCCGGACCATTCTTGCCAAATGTCTTGGCATGGATCAGGGCCAAGTTAGAGTGGTCGCGCCCGATGTAGGCGGCGCGTTTGGCTACAAATGCGTGCTTCAACAAGAAGAGCTGTGCGTCGCCTGGCTTGCCAAGACCCATCGCAAACCCTTTCGCTACCTGGAAGATCGCCGCGAACATCTGATCGCTGGTGCCAATACGCGGGAGCATCACTATGATATGACGGCCTATGCCGACGAGCGAGGCAAGATCCTGGCGCTCGACGCGCATATCGTTATTGACGGCGGTGCGTATTCTGTTTGGCCTTTTACCATTGGCCTGGAACCAGGGCAGGCGATAGGTAACCTTCCTGGCCCCTATGCATTTCGCGGTTACCGCTGCGTAACGGAATGCGTCGCAACGAACAAGCCGGGCTTCGTACCCTACCGCGGCGTGGCACGCACAGGCGTTTGCTTCGCCATGGAGCTGACGATCGACGCGGTGGCTCGCGCGGTCGGCCGCGAGCCTTGGGAAGTACGGCTGGAAAATCTGGTGCCGGCAGATATCATGCCCTACGTCAACGTCACCAACAAACATCTGGACAGTGGGGACTATCCCGCCAGCCTCCTGAAGGCACGCGAGATGATCGGTTTCGACGCGGTGCGTGAGCGGCAGCTTCAGGTGGAGCCGGACGGCCGGCTTATAGGCATAGGCTTTGCCACGTACACGGAGCAGTCGGCACATGGCACTTCCGTCTTCGCCGCGTGGGGAACGCCGGTCGTTCCGGGCTTTGACTCCGCCACCGTGCGCGTCACGCCCGACGGAGGGCTGGAGATTCGTGTTGGCGTGCATTCGCATGGTCAGGGCATGGAAACCAGTTTCGCGCAGATAGCTCACGAAATTCTGGGGATCGACATCTCCCGTATGAGGTTGATCCACGGCGATACAGCACAGACACCGTATTCCACGGGAACCTATGCTTCACGTTCGCTGGTGATGTCAGGGGGGGCGGTGTCGAGCGCTTGTAAGGTTTTAGCGCCACGCATCAAGCGAATCGGCGCGCATTTGTTGGGTGTCAAACCAGAGGACGTGGAACTGGTGAATGGCCGAGTTGTCGGTCACAGTGGCAGCGTACCTGTGTCCGAAGTGGCCGAGGCTTGGTACCTGCGACCCGACAGGCTGCCTGCGGACGTTGATCAAGGGGGGCTTGAGACCACCACCGGATTTAAACCGAAGGTCGACACCGGTGCCTTCAGTTACGCCAGCCACGCGGTTACGGTCGCCGTAGACCCAGAAACGGGACACATTGAACCTCTCGACTACGTCATCGTTGAAGATTGCGGAACCATGATCAACCCGTTGATCGTCGAAGGGCAGACGTACGGAGGAGTCGCGCAGGGAATAGGCACCGCCTTGTACGAGGAGACGCCGTACGACGCCAACGGCCAGCCGTTGGCATCGACGCTGGCGGACTACATGTTGCCGGGTGCAACGGAAGTTCCGCGCATGCGCATCCATCATTTTGAGACACCTTCGCCCCACACCGAGTTCGGCGCCAAGGGGATGGGCGAAGGAGGTGCTATTGCGCCGCCTGCCGCCATTTTCAACGCGGTCAACGACGCCCTGCAAGGGCTGGGTGCGGAAGTCGCGCACACCCCGCTGACGCCCCGGCGTCTGCTCGAAGCCATTGCCAAGGCAGAGGCGGCTCAGGTTCGCAAGGCCGCTTAAGGAATCAACGATGAAAGCTGCTTTATTTGAGTATGTCCGTCCTTCGACGCTGAAGGACGGACTCGATCGCCTGGCCGAGGGGCAAGGCGCAGTCAAAGTCATGGGTGGGAGCCAGTCATTGGGGCCAATGCTCAACCTCCGACTCGCAAGACCCAAGGTGGTCGTCGATTGCACTGCACTTCCCGAGATGCGCGATGTCACGATTTCCGACGGGGTGATCCGGATCGGGGGGGGCGTGACTCATGCTGAAATCGAAGATGGCGTGTTTCCGCTGCTGCGTGGAACTCTTCTTCAGACCGTGGCGGCAGGTATAGCCTACCGCGCGATCCGCAACCGAGGCACCGTGGCTGGAAGTTTGGCGCACGCCGATCCGGCTGCGGACTGGGTGCTGACCATGACGACGCTGGCTGCGAAATTGGAGATCGCGTCGTCTGGAGGCAAGCGTATGGTCCCGATGGAGCTGTTTATGCACGGGGCCTACACCACCGATGTCGGAGAGGGCGAACTTATCAGCGCGATCCATGTGCCAGAGCTGGGGAGTGACGCCCGGTGGGGGTATTCAAAGTTCTGTCGCAAGACGGGGGAATTCGCCGAAGCCAGCTGCTGTGCTGTTTTCGATCCGCGTCGAGGATTCGCTCGCGTGGTAGTCGGTGCGCTTGACGGAGCCCCCCAAGCGCTGCCGTCGATTGCCGCTGCGGTAGCGGAGTCGGGTGTTATCCCGACCCGTACCAAGATCACCGAGGCTTTGGAGGCCGCCGCGCCAGGCAAGGACGCCATAGATTGGAAGCAGATGACAGTCGCTGTTCTGCGCTGTCTGGAACAAGTGCTGGGCAAGGAAAAAACGCAATGACCGTCATCGCCATCAAGATCAACAACAGAACGGTCAGCCGTGACGTGCCGTCGCGCATGCACCTGGCGGACTTTGTTCGCGAGGAAGGCCGCCAGACCGGAACCCACCTGGGCTGCGAGCATGGCGTATGCGGTGCTTGCACACTGCTGGTTGACGGTCAGCCGGTTCGCTCCTGCATCACGTTTGCAGTAGCCTGCGACGGTAAGAAAGTCACAACGGTCGAAGGTTACGACGACGACGCGATCATGGCGCTTCTCCGGCCCGCCTTCTCGCGTCACCATGGCCTGCAGTGTGGCTTTTGCACACCAGGCATGCTGGCGACCGCGCGTGACATCGTTCTGCGCTTTCCCAATGCCGACGAGGATCTGATTCGCGTAGAACTTTCCGGGAACCTTTGCCGTTGTACGGGCTACATGGGTATCGTGAATGCCGTCATGGATGTCTTGGCGCAATGCCGTGACGACGCTATTCCCGCTGTGTCGAAACTTCGGGCAGCGAGCACGAAAGTCTTCAATGACATCACAGTCGTCCCAGGGGGCGCTGCCGGCTTTCAAAAATTTAAGGCGACTGACATCGGCATGGTAGCCGTGGTCGCAGAAAAACAGGCGGCCGCCGACGACAACGCCACGGCGATCAAGGGTGGCACCAGCATACAAGGCAGCTTTAAGGTTCCCTATCCTGCCGACGCTGTCTGGAAGTTTATGGCAGACTTGCCTGCTGTGGCCGGGTGCCTGCCAGGGGCGGAGCTGACGGGGCATGTTGGTGATCGCGTCAAAGGTCGCGTAGCCATCAAGTTTGGCCCGATGTCGGCCAGTTTTAACGGTGCGGCACGTTTGGATCGCAACGACCAGGCGCGTTCCGCCGTTCTCAAGGGTGCTGGCCAGGACTCCATCAGCAAGTCGCGGGCCAATGGCGACGTGTCCTACCGCATGGTCGAGATCGACGAGAACGCCACCCGGGTGGAGGTAGATCTTCTCTATTCGCTGCAGGGCCCCTTGGCGCAGTTCTCGCGCTCAGGTCTGGTGAAAGACTTTGTCGGCCGCCTGATTCAGGAGTTCGGCAAGAACGTGACGCTTCGCATGAATCCGAATCGTTCGTCAGACCTGCCTCTGCCGCCGGCAAAACTCAATGCATTCAACCTTGCCATGAGCGTGATGTGGTCCCGTCTCAAGCGGTTGTTCGGCCGTGGTGATTGACCCAAAAACTTAGTTCCGTTCCAGCTTGGTGAGATTTTCTGGGGTCGAGCTTGGCATTTTTATTGGAGAATTTCTATGAACCGCTTCCTTTCTCGTCTCGTCGGCAGCCTTGCCGTTGGCTGTGTTGGCCTTACCCTCTCTGTGGGCGCGCTGGCCCAGGGCCCCGAAAAGCTCAAAGTCCGCATGGACTGGACACCGTGGGGCGTTCAAGCCGCCATGCACCTTGCCCAGCAAAAGGGATGGTTCGCCGCATCAGGCCTGGATGTCACGCTCGAGGACGGCAACGGCTCCGTGACGACGGTCCAGATCGTTGGCGGTGGCGACCAGTTCGATGTGGGGCATGCGGCCCTGGCGTCCATGATGATTGCACGTGATAAAGGCCTGCCGGTCAAGGCCGTCGCCGTCTTCGCGCGTTTGAGTGACATCGGCTTGCTGGTTCCGAAAGACGCCGGCATCAAGGGACCCAAGGATCTCAAGGGCAAGAAGGTGGCCTATACCGCGGGCTCCCTCGAAGCGCCTTTTATCGACGCTTTCCTTGCATCAGGCGGACTGAAACGAAGCGACCTGGAACTGGTCAACGTCGACGCGGCAGGCAAGGCCGCTACCTATTCAGCCGGACGCGCAGACGCTGCGTTTTCGACCATTCCGTTCTTTCTGCCTGTGGTGTCGCAAACGCGCGCCTCCGACGCGATCCGGTTTGCAGACTACAACTTGAACATGCCAAGCTTCGGACTTTTTGCGCCAGAGTCGAAACTGGCGGCCAAACGCGAACCTATCGCCAAGTTTGCAAGCATTGTTGCCGCTTCATGGCAATACATCTACAACGGTCACGAGTCCGAAGCCGTCGATGCCATCGTTGCGCAGCGGCCGCAAGCCAAGCTGAACAAGGAGATTTTGCGGGCACAGATTGATGCGCTCAAGGGTTTCTTCCAGCTTCCCGTTCCTGCTGGTCAAATGCTCGGCGCGCCCGTTGCCGCAGACTTTTCCGTCGCGGTCAAGACACTCACGGACGTCGGACTGATCAAGTCGATCAAGGACAGCAACGAATTTTTTGCATCCGGCCTGGTGCGTGCTGCTGCGGGGGTGCCGAAGTGAGTGCCTCAACCATCACCTCGGTTGACGTCCGCAAGATTTACGGCGGCGAGACGCCTCTGACGGCCCTGGATGGGATTTCTCTCGACATCCGGCCCGGCGAATTCGTCAGCATTCTTGGCCCCAGCGGCTGCGGCAAGAGCACCTTTCTGCGCTGCATAGCCGGCCTTGAAGACATCTCCTCCGGTAGCCTCAAGGCGGACGGCCTGGAGATTTCCGGCCCACCGGATCATGTCGGCATGGTTTTTCAGCGCGACGCCCTGCTCGAGTGGAGAACCATAGAGCGCAACATCATGCTGCCCATCGAGTTCGCGGGAAAACCGGTCGCGAACTACCAGCAGTCCATGCGTGATTTGCTGAAGCTGGTGGGCCTGACAGACTTCGGTTCCAAATATCCCCGGGAACTGTCTGGCGGCATGCGCCAACGCGCTGCGATCTGCCGTGCATTGATCGATCAACCCAGCTTGCTGCTGATGGACGAGCCTTTTGGGGCGCTTGACGCCCTGACGCGCGACCAGATGAATGCGGAGTTGCAGCGCATATGGCTTGAGACACGCAATACCGTGGTGTTCGTGACGCATGGCATAGCAGAAGCCGTTTACCTGGCAGACCGTGTCGTGGTGTTTTCGCCCAGGCCGGGTCGAATTGCGGACATTATTGACATCGACCTTCCGAGGCCTAGAAAGCTGGCGGTGCGCGAGACGCCCGAGTTTGGTAAATACACCAACCGCATCCGTGCGCTGTTTCATGAAATGGGGCTCCTCAATGAAGAGCCTGGACAAGTCAACGAGGCGGTCGCAGCATGAAAACAAAAAAAACTCACGCAGCACAGCAGTGGATTCTGGGCTCACTCTCACTGATCGGCTTCCTGGTCGTGTGGGAGGTCCTGGTTCGTGTTCTGCATGTGCGCCCCATCACGCTTCCGCCGCCCAGCGCTGTCATCAACGAGTTATTCAACGAGTGGAGTTTCTACCTGGACCATGCCGCCTATACCTTGCTGACGACACTCGCCGGATTCGTTCTGGCTGCCGTTATCGGCGTGTTGCTGGCAACGATGCTGGTGGGCTCGAAACTGTTTGAGCACACGGTGTATCCCTTGATCATTGGCCTCAACAGTGTACCTAAGGTGGCGATTGCACCCCTGTTCGTGATCTGGCTTGGGACGGGCTCCGAACCCAAGATTGCCATCGCGTTTCTTATCGCTGTTTTTGCTGTCATCGTTGATGCGATGCACGGACTGCGATCGGTACCTAGCGACGTGCTCGATCTTGGGCGTGTGCTCAAAGGTTCCAAGGTGGATTTCTTTTTCAAGGTTCGCTTGCCAGGTGCACTTCCGTCCATTCTTGCGGGTATGAAGGTGGCCATCTCTCTGGCATTGGTGGGTGCCATCGTCGGCGAATTTGTGGCTTCCCAGCGCGGTCTTGGCTACGTCATCCTAAGCGCCCAAGGCACTTTTGATACGCCTCGTGTTTTTGCGGCGGTGGCGGTCCTGGCTTTCATGGGCTTAGGTCTTTATGGGGCACTGGCGTGGGCTGAACGGTATTTGACCCCTTGGCGCCGATGAATGTGAAATGTGAATCTCCTCTCAAAACCAACTGCTTAAATTTCTGGTTCCTCGGCGGTATTTGTGGGTAGTTTTCAGTCAAATTGGCTCAGCTTGCTCGATTCATGAATCGATAGAGCTTCCTACATGTCGCGTCAAAGGAGTCTTGCTCAGACTCGCTGA
>JBKJKI010000072.1:0-34750 GCA_046597475.1 Polaromonas sp.
CTGGCACCCTCGGCGCGCAAGGCCTCGGCCTGAGGCACCAGAGAGGCTACTGAAACGCCGATCTGCTCCATCAGCGTGGTATTGCCCAGCGCCAACTGACGCCCTGCGACCTGACCACGCACGCCAATGCCGGACCCTGATTCGAAGTTCTCCGGCTTGTCCAGCACCAGGCCGCGCTCGCGGGCGGCGCGCACGATGGTTTCGGCCAGCGGATGCTCGCTGCCCTGGTCCAGGCTGGCGGCCAGGCGCAGCACCTCGTCGGCGTCAAGGCCTGCTGCGGGGATAGCGCGCTCAAAGGTCGGGCGGCCCTCGGTCAGGGTGCCGGTCTTGTCGATGATGAGGGTGTCGATCTTGCGCATGTTCTCGATGGCCGCCGCGTCCCGGAACAGCACGCCCTGCGTGGCGCCCCGGCCGGTGGCGACCATGATGGACATCGGCGTGGCCAGTCCCAGCGCGCACGGGCAGGCAATGATCAGCACCGACACCGCGTTGATCAGGCCGAACACCCAGCGCGGCTCGGGACCGAACAGGCCCCAGCCGAAAAACGTGAGCAAGGCAATGCCAACCACCGTGACGACGAAGTAGCCCGCCACCACATCGGCCATGCGCTGCATCGGCGCCCGGGAACGCTGGGCCTGGGCGACCATCTGCACAATCTGGGCCAGCATGGTGGCTGCGCCGACATGTTCAGACCGCATCACCATCGCGCCGCTGGTGTTGAGCGTGGCGCCTATCACCTTGTCGCCCACGCGTTTGGCCACTGGCATCGGCTCGCCCGTGAGCATGGATTCATCCACCGAGCTGCCACCTTCGGTCACCACGCCATCGACCGGCACCTTCTCGCCAGGGCGCACGCGCAGCAAGTCGCCCACATGCACATGGGTCAGCGGCACGTCCTCTTCGGTGCCATCGGCGCGGATACGCCTGGCAGTCTTGGGCGCCAGGCCCAGCAGCGACCTGATCGCCGCCGAAGTCTGCGATCTGGCCTTGAGCTCCAGCACCTGACCCAGCAGCGTGAGCGAGATGATCACGGCGGCTGCCTCAAAGTACACGGCCACGCGCCCCATCGAGATGAACGAATCCGGGAAAACCTGCGGAGCGATGGTCGCGACCATGCTGTAGACGAAGGCCGCGCCTGTGCCGAGACCAATCAAAGTCCACATGTTGGGACTACGGTTCACCACGGACTGCCAGCCGCGCGAGAAGAACGGCCAGCCGGCCCACAGGACAATAGGAATCGACAGCACCAGCTCCACCCAACTCTGCACGGTCATGTCCATCCACTGCAAACGGTGGCCGAACATGGCCAGCACAAAGACCATGCCTGTCAGCGGCAAAGTCCACCAGAAGCGGCGCTGAAAATCGCGCAATTCTGGGTTCTCATCTTCATCGAGCTCCGGCAGCAAGGGCTCAAGCGTCATGCCGCATAGGGGGCAGTTGCCGGGATGATCCTGGCGAATCTCCGGGTGCATGGGGCAGGTGTAAATCGTGCCGGCAGCCGCTGGCGCGATGTCTAACGGCGCTGTGGGCGCAAGGTACTGCAACGGGTTCGCCGCGAACTTGCCTTGGCACTTGGCGCTGCAGAAATAGTAGGGCCGACCTTCATGCGTCAACTTGTGAGGCGACTGCTCGGTGACGGTCATGCCGCACACCGGATCCTTGAAATCGGTTGGCGAGGATGGCTTGGCAGGAGGGCCGCCGCTGTGATGCTGATGCGTTTTCATGTCCATCGGGTTATTCCTTGTCGTTGTTGGTGCGCCCCGGCGCCTGCCGGTGCCCGCCATGGCTACCATGGCCGTGGCCGTGCATCAGGTGCATCAGCGGACAGGCGAGCAACAGCAGGTAAGGCCAATAACCCAGGACATGGCCCCAGTGCTCTCGCAGCAGGTAAAAACCGGCGACCAAGGCCGCCGTTGCCAGCGCCATGCCGGCCGGGCGGCGCCAGAAGGATGGCGCAGGGGAGTCGTTCTCAATCTGATTCATGGCGCCGCTCCTTCAGAGTTGCCAGCGAAAGGTACGGGGCGCGGATTCGCCCGGCCGGTCGATCCGGAGTTCAATCGCACCTGGCCGCGGCGCCGGCACATCGAAGGTCAGCACGCCTTCACGGTGGTGGCCACCCGGTGGCGCGCCGAACCAGCCCGTGGGCTTGAACGTGCGCCCGTCGTCGGTCGTCAAGGTGGCGCTTTGAGCCAGGTCATCGCTCAGGTCGGCACTATGCGTGTCCAGCACGACAGTGAATTCCCACGGGCTGGCCGGCAGTCCGATCGACTTCGCGGTCACCTTGACGGTCACGCCCTGCCCGCTCGACGACTGCGTGGCGATTGATTCAGGGCTTGCCTGGGCCAATGCGATTAAAGGCGCTGTGGTCAGCACGAGCCCGGTCGCAGCCATGGAAGCCGCCAACAACCAGCGCCGGCCGATCACGCAGCCATTTTTATAAACCATGGTGCTCTCCTTGAGTAAAAGATCAGATCCCATGGCAGTCAGCGGCAACCGCAACCCCCCGTGCCGACGCTGTGGCAACCCGAGGCTTTAGGCTGCGGGGTCGCAGACGAAGTTGAAGCGCCTGCGGCCAGCGTCGCGGGGTAGCCCGCGGCAGACAAGGCCGTCACCAGAGGAGCGCCGCCCTGCGCCAGCTCACCACTTACCCGGATGCGGCCAGACTGAAGATCGACCTCCACCCCGCTGACACCTGGCAGCGGCTGCAGCGCCTGCGTGACGTGCTTGACGCAGGAGCCGCAGCTCATGCCCTCGACTTGCAGATCAATGATGTTCATGTTTCAAATTCCTTAAAAAAATAAACGCATTTCGCCTGAAAAAATTTCATGTCATCTTTCTGACACCGGGTCAGCCGTCGGCCGGGCCTTGCCCATGCGAGGGATAAACCGGGGCGTGCGCCGGGCGTAGCGCTCGAACGCTTCACCAAACTGCGCGCGCATTTCAGCCTCTTCAGTCAACGCCAGCCGCCCGTACATCACCAGCAAGACGGGGAACATCACCAGGGTCAGCAGCGTCGGCCACTGCAACAGGAAACCCAGCAGGATCAGGACAAAACCCGCGTACTGTGGATGGCGAATCACGGCATAAGGCCCGGTGGTCGCCAGCGCATGGGCGCGCTGTGCGTGGTACAGCACATTCCAGGCGCTGGATAGCAGGATGAACCCACAGGCCAGGACGATGTAGCTGGCGATGTGCAAAATCCCAAAGTGTGGATCACCCTTCTCGCCCAGCAAGGTCGACCACAGGTGACCGGTATCGTGCGACAGGAGATCCAGCCCCGGATATCTGGTCTGCAGCCATCCTGAGAGCAGGTAGATGGTCAACGGAAAGCCATACATCTCGACGAACAGGGCCACGACAAAAGCGGTAAAAGCCCCAAAGGTTCGCCAGTCTCGCGCCGTTGCAGGCTTGAAAAAACTGTAGGCAAACATGATGAAAACGGCCGAGTTGATGACAACCAGCAGCCATAGCCCGTAAGCCGGTTGGTCGTGACTCATGAGGGGTCTCCCTGATTCGGTTTGCCTGGCTTGGTCGGTCCAGCAAGTTTTTCGCTGAGACCTGGGTGATGGCCGTGACCACCGTGGCCGTGATGCATGAACAGATGCATCAGCGGACAGGCCAGAAGCAGTAGATAGGGCAGCGCGCTGAAGAAGTGGGCGCGGTGCTCGCTCAACAGGAAATACGCAGCAATCGAGCCGAAGACGATCAGGGCGATCGAAGAACGCGAGCCCCAAAAAGGCTTCGGCCCAGAGTCCTGCTGGGAATGGTCGCGATTCATTTGATTCTCCATAAATCCAACGACCATTAAAGTTTCAGGCGGTTGAACAACCAGGCAAAGAAAACACCGGCAAAAAAGGCCCAGCTGTCAGTACGAAGAGCGCAATCAGGAACCCTTTCCATGCAAATGGCCGCGGCTGCACCATGGTGCTGAAGTCCATGCCATGGAACAGGTTGTTCATGAAGCCCAGAAACGGACCGGGCGCCAGAGCCCAGACCAGCGCGCACAGGGCATAGAACAGCCCGACGGTGATGGCTAGCGCGAGGCCTGTGCGAAGCGGTGTCATGGCATGGGCTCCGTTACCTGGCCGGCGCCGCCGGCATCCGGTCCATCATCATTTTCATCATGCTCTGCATCATCTCCATGCGCTTTTCCATCATCTGGTGGCGCGCGCCCATGTCGCCAGCCATGCCTTTCATGCCGCCCATGCCAGCGCCGGACATGCCCTCCATCATGGCCATTCCGTCCTGCATGGTTTTCATGTGTTCGGCCATCAGCTTGCTGCGCTCTTCCGGGGTCTTGGCGTTCATCATCTTGTCGTGCATGGCCTGCATCGCTTTCATCTGCGCATCCATTTTGGCCATCTGGTCGGGCGCAGGCATGGTGCTGGCAGACGCTGTGCCCATGGGCATCATCGTCGGAGCCGTGTTGCAGGCGGTCAATGCGACTGCGGCAGCAAGGGCGAGGGCAAGGGGAATGAATCGAAATTGGGTCATGACAGACTCCTGGGTCAGGTGGCAGAAAAGTGGAATGCGATGTGCCGCGGGAAAGCATCGACGCGGGTGTGATGTCCATATCTGCTTTTTGCGCTCCTGGAGGCACAAGAGCAAATTGGATGGGGTACGGACGCAGGCTGCAGAGCGCAGGGCTCAGGACCCCGGCGTCGGGTTGCGGCTAAATGGCCAGTCGCGAGAAGCGGACGCGGATGGGCAATTCAGGCGTGGCCGGCTGCTCAATATCCATTTGGCGAAGCGTCGGAACAACAGGTGCCACTGCACCCCAGAGAACCAGAACGAGTGGCGCCGGACCCGGATCGGTCTGAGTGACCGTCGAGTCCTGCTTGGGGAAAGAGCGCGTGCCATCGTCGCAAACCTTCAGGCACGGCGCCTTGAAGTGCGACTCACCAACGCCATCGGCAACGGCCCCCGCATGAGCGGGCAATATCACGAATGCCTGCGCTCCTTCGGGAGAGATTGTTGTCGCAATGTGGGAATGCGTTTGACGCGCCTCCAGCAGGCATGAATTCGCAAGCCCTGAAGCCAGGGCAAACAGCCACACCAGCAACACCATGAATGCGGTGTTGCGCCTGGCGCGGGTGTTTGAAAAAGGCTTCATGATGATATGAATTCGATCTAATACATCATATGTGGGAACACTGACGAAGTATTGATCTTTGTCAACAAGCAAGCCCCATGAAGCAAATCCGCCTTCATCCCTGCCAAGCGGCTCAAGGCGAGGTCTTGCCGGCACGGGCCAGCAAGGCCGCGCGCCGCGCCAGGCTGTCGGGTGGCCAGTAGAGCTTGCGGTCGTAATACTCGGCCACGGCTGGCGTGCCGGGTGGCAAGACCAGCCAGGCTTGTTTTGAAGCCGTGAAGATGTGGATATCGGGCGGCAGCCGGTCAGGCTCGTCGAGGGTGCCGACGCGTATGAAGCAAATCGAAGCCCCCATGCCCGCGTAGTGGCTCCACAGCGCGATCCGGCACTGCGGACAGCGCGCAATCTTCTGCCCCTTGCCGCTGTTCGAGGGTGTATCGACGATGTCTGCCTCTCCGGCCATCGGGGTGACGCGGTCGGCCTCGATCATCGCGTTCAGGGCAAACGACGCACCGCTTTCCCGCTGGCACCAGCGGCAGTGGCAGCAATGAACAAAAAGCGGCGGCGACTCAAGACGATAGCGGACCGCCCGGCAATCGCAGCCGCCATGGATGGGGTAAGCAGGAAGGGCTGGCATAAGCCGCATCTTATGGCCGAAAATGGGACTTTCAAAGCACGGGCAGCCAGCCGGTTCGCGTCCTGCTCGATGGCTTTTTTGATACCAGGAGAAGAACATGCTTGAGCTGCGCCCAAATTGCGAGTGTTGCAACCAGGATCTGCCACCCGACGCTGGCGGGGCCATGATCTGCAGCTTTGAGTGCACCTTTTGCAGTGATTGCGCCCGGACGAAACTCAAGGGGATTTGTCCCAACTGCGGCGGTGAGTTGCTCGCGCGCCCGCGACGGCCGGCTGACAAGCTGGCCAAATACCCCGCCTCAAGCGCTCGCGTCTTCAAGCCGGACGGCTGCGCCCTTCTGGCGTAGCCTGGAAAGATGGCCGCCAGCGCTGCGATGCATGCTATATATTTAATAGCGATGAATGAGCTTTTCTATTGGACTTGAGGCTGATTTCTCTCTAAAATTTGCAAACCCGGGCTGATAGCCGTGTCTTGATCGGAGTATTTGCAATACCTGCAGTTGCGCCGTCCCGGCGGTGCCTCGTGAGGTGTTGCCTACCATCTGGAGGCTTTCATGAGCAGCCTGACGCAAGTTTCCGCAGTCCGCGAAGTCCGCATCCCCTCCGGCGAGGTCTGGCTTTACGGCGATCTGGCATTGCCGCCAGATTTCACCGGCCTGGTGCTGTTTGTCCATGGCAGTGGCAGCGGCCGCCACAGCGCGCGCAACCGGCAGGTGGCCGGCAAACTCCAGCAGGCGGGTATTGCCACCTTGCTGTTTGACCTGCTCACCGCCCAGGAAGAGCAGGTCGACATCCACACCCGCGAGCACCGCTTTGACATCGCCCTGCTCACCAAGCGCCTGCAGGACGCCACCACCTGGGCCATGGCGCAGCCTGACCTGCAGCAGGTGCCCATCGGCTACTTCGGCGCCAGCACCGGCAGCGCCGGCGCCATCATTGACGCTGCCCGGCTGGGCCGGCGCATCGCGGCCCTGGTGTCGCGCGGCGGCCGCCCGGATCTGGCCGGCCCGGTGGCGCTGGCGGCCGTCACGGCGCCCACGCTGCTGATCGTCGGTGGCGCCGACCATGGCGTCATCGAGCTGAACGAGCAGGCCTTTGGGCATCTCACCTGCGAAAAGGAACTGGTCATCATCCCCGGCGCCACCCACCTGTTCGAAGAGCGTGGCGCGCTGGAACAGGTGGCCGAGCTGGCGGCTTCCTGGTTCAGCACCCACCTGGCACGCAAGCAACCCATGGAGCATTCGTCATGAACGACGTCATCCTGCCCTTTGAAGACCGCAGCCAGGCCGGGCGCGTGCTGGCCGAAAAGCTGGCGCACTATCGCGGCCACCCCAAGCTGCTGGTACTGGCACTGCCGCGCGGCGGCCTGCCCGTGGGCTTCGAGGTGGCGCGCGCGCTGCAAGCCCCGCTGGACATTTTCGTGGTGCGCAAGCTCGGCTTTCCTGGCCACGAGGAATACGCCATGGGCGCCATTGCCAGTGGCGGCGTGCGCGTCATGACGCCCCTGCCCGGCCTGACGGTCTCGCCCGAAGCGGTGGCCAAGGTGGTGGCGCGTGAACAGGCCGAGCTGGAGCGGCGCGAGCAGCTCTACCGCAACCAGCGTCACGCCGTCAGCCTGGCCGGCCGCACCGTGATCGTGGTGGATGACGGGCTGGCCACGGGCGCGTCCATGCGCGCGGCCATGCTGGCGATTCGCCAGCAGCATCCGGCCCGTCTGGTGGTGGCCGTGCCGGTGGGCGCCAGTGACAGCTGCCAGGCCTTGCGCGATGAAGCCGGCGGGGCCGACGAAGTGGTTTGCGCCGCAACACCAGAGCCGTTTCGCGCCGTCGGCCTGTGGTACGAAAAATTCCCCCAGACCAGCGACGACGAGGTGCGCACGCTGCTGGAAGAAGCCCGCCGCGAGCATGCGCTGCAAGCGGCCTCGAACGTGGTGCCGCCGCAAGCAGCGCCAGCCCTGCGCGTGCAAGACGCCGTGCTGGAAGGCCTGCGGCGCCATCTGCAGCCGCTGACCGGCGCCCCGAACGACTACGACGCTCTGCTGGCGCTGATCGGGCCCGCGCGTTTTGCGCTGCTGGGCGAAGCCTCACATGGCACGCGCGAGTTCTACCGCGAGCGCGCCGCCATCACCCGGCGCCTGATCGAGGAAAAAGGCTTCACCGCCGTTGCCGTGGAGGCCGATTGGCCCGACGCCTGGCGCGTCAACCGTTATGTACGCGGATTGTCTGCAGACGGCGACGCGAGCTCCGCGCTGTCGGGCTTTCAGCGCTTTCCGGCCTGGATGTGGCGCAACACCGAGGTGCGCGACTTCGTCGAATGGCTGCGCGACTACAACGCCGGACGCTTGCCGGCGCAGCAGGTCGGCTTTTACGGCGTTGACCTGTACAGCCTGTTCACGTCGATACAAGAGGTGCTGGCCTACCTGGACCGGACCGACCCCGAGGCCGCAAGGCGCGCCCGCTACCGCTACGCCTGCTTCGACCATGCCGCGGAAGACAGCCAGGCCTATGGCTACGCCGCCAGCTTCGGCCTGGGCCCGAGTTGCGAAGACGCGGTGGTGCAGCAGCTGCGCGAGATGACACGGCGCGCCGCCGAGGTGCCCGCCACGCCCGGCATGGAGGGCGACGAAGCCTTCTACGCCCAGCAGAATGCCCGCCTGGTGCGCAACGCCGAGGCGTATTACCGCACCATGTTCCACGCCCGCGTGTCCTCCTGGAACCTGCGCGACAGCCACATGGTGGAGACGCTGCAGGCGCTGGACCGCCATCTGGGCGCGGGCGGCACGCCGCCGCGCATGGCGGTGTGGGCACACAACTCGCACCTGGGCGACGCCGCCGCCACCGAGATGAGCGAGCGGGGCGAATGGAATGTCGGCCAGCTCATGCGCGACCGCTACGGCGCCGATGCCGTGCGGGTGGGCTTCAGCACGCACCATGGCTGGGTCACGGCAGCCTCGGACTGGGACCAGCCGCCGCAGCACAAGCGCGTGCGCGCGGGCCTGCCCGGCAGCTGGGAGGACGTGTTTCACCAGACCGGCGTCAACCGCTTCATGCTGGCCCTGCGCGACAACGTGGCGCTGCGCCCCTTGGCGGCGGTGCAGCGGCTGCAGCGCGCCATCGGCGTCATTTACCGCCCGGAAACCGAACGCCAGAGCCACTACTTCCTCACGCATCTGGCAGAGCAGTTCGACGCCCTGATCCACATTGACAAAACCAGCGCACTCGAACCGCTGGACAAGGGGGCGATGTGGGTCTCCACGGACGAGGCGCCCGAGACGTTTCCGTCAGGAATGTAGCGTCTGCAGCGGCTAATGAAAGTCGCGGCTGGACGTACCCAGCCGCCCCAGCAGCGGCGTGAGGTCCTCCAGCCGCTGCGCCACCAGGTTGCGGACCGCGCCATGGCCTCCATGGCCTTTCTGGGCGCCCTCTTCCTCGCTGCGCTGCCACACGCCATAAACCGCCAGCAGCCGGGCATGCAGCACCTCGCCGCGCTGTTTCTCGCGCAGCGACTTCCACACAATCACATTGACCGGGCCGGTTTCGTCTTCCATCGTGATGAAGATGGTGCCCTTGGCGGTTTGCGGCTGCTGGCGCACCGTGACAATGCCGCAGGCCGCCACCTGCCGGCCATTGGGCAAGGCATTCAGCTCGCTGGCGCTCAGCAGCCCCCGGCGGGCCAGCCGCGTCCTGAGCAAGGCAAGCGGATGGCGGCGCAGGCTCAGGCCGGTGGACAGGTAGTCGAACAGTATGTTTTCCCCCTCGGGGGTGTCGGCCAGTTCCAGCGCGGTCTCCAGCGTGGGTACGGCTTTTAACAGTTGCGGCGCGGGCTTGATGGCCGCTGCCTGCCAGACCTGCTGGCGCCGGTGGCCTGCCAGAGGAAGCAGGGCATCGGCAGCGGCCAGCGCATTGATCTCCAGCGCGCTGACACGGGCACGCGACACCAGGTCTTCGGTGCTGTCAAACGGCGCCTGGCCGCGCGCCTCAAGCAGCCGCAGAACCGTCGCTTCGGACAGGCTGGCGACCATGCGCAGGCCCAGCCGCACGGCGGGCTGCGGCAGCCTGGTCGCCGGATTGAGCGGCGACGCGCCCGGGCTGCCGGCGGACTCCAGCGTGCAATCCCAGTGGCTCGCCGTCACGTCAACGGGGCGCACTTCGATGCCGTGGCGGCGCGCGTCCTGCACCAGTTGCGAGGGCGCATAAAACCCCATGGGCTGGGAGTTGAGCATGGCCGCCAGAAAGCAGGCCGGTTCATGGCATTTGAGCCAGCAACTGACATACACCAGCTTGGCAAAACTGGCGGCGTGGCTTTCGGGAAAGCCGTATTCGCCAAAGCCCTGAATCTGGCTGAAGATGCGCTCTGAAAATTCGGCGCTGTAGCCATTCCTGATCATGGCCTGCACCAGCCGCTCATGGAAACGCTGCACGCCGCCCTTGCGCTTCCAGGCCGCCATGGAGCGGCGCAAGTCGTCGGCCTCGCCCGGCGTGAAGTCGGCGGCGATCATGGCGATCTGCATCACCTGCTCCTGGAAAATCGGAATGCCCAGCGTGCGGTGCAGTGCCGGATTGAGCGCCGGATATTCAGCCTTGATTTCCCCTCCCCGCCTGATGATTTCGCGGTTTTTCAGGTAGGGGTGAACCATGCCGCCCTGGATAGGCCCAGGCCGCACGATGGCCACCTCAACCACCAGGTCGTAGTAGTTGCGCGGCTTGAGGCGCGGCAGCATGGACATCTGCGCCCGGCTCTCGATCTGGAACACGCCCACGGTATCGGCCTGGCAGATCATGTCGTAGGTGGGCGGGTCGTCCGATTCGATCTGGTGCATCTGCAGTTCACCACCACGCGTCTGGTTCACCAGCGCCAGGCAGCGCCGTATGGCCGACAGCATGCCCAGCGCCAGCACGTCGACCTTGAGCAGACCCATGGCGTCCAGGTCGTCCTTGTCCCACTGGATGATGCGGCGGTTCTGCATGGTGGCCGGCTGAATCGGCACCAGGCGGCTCAGCTTGCCCTGTGTCAGCACAAAACCGCCCACATGCTGGCCCAGGTGGCGCGGAAAACCGATCAGCTGCGTCGCCAGGTCCAGCCACTGCAGCACGGGGCCGGTTTCCGCGCCCAGGCCGGCTTCTGCCAACCTGGCCTGCAGCGCGGCATGGCCGTCGAACCAGAAATGCTCCCTGGCAAACTGTTCGATCAGCGCGGGCGCCACGGCCAGCGCCTTGCCCACGTCGCGCAGGGCGCTGCGCGGCCGGTAGCTGGTGACGGTGGCGGCAATCGCGGCCCGGTCATGACCGTATTTTTCGTAGATGTACTGGATGACTTCCTCGCGCCGCTGGTGCTCGAAGTCGACGTCGATGTCGGGCGGCTCGCTGCGCTCGCGGCTGATGAAGCGCTCGAACAGCACGCTGCTCTCCACCGGGTTGACCGCCGTGATGCCCAGGCAGAAACAGACCGCTGAATTGGCCGCCGAGCCGCGCCCCTGGCAGAGGATTTTCTGCGCATTGGCAAAGCGCACGATGTCGTGCACCGTGATGAAGTACATCTCGTAGCGCAGCTCCTCGATCAGTGCGAGTTCATGGTCAAGCTGCCGCCGGATTTTTTCAGGGATGCCTGCCGGGTAGCGGCTCACTGCGCCCTCAGCGGTGAGCCGGCGCAGGCACAAGGCCGGAGTTTCCGTGGCAAGCACAATGTCCTGTTTGGGGTAGCGGTACAAATCGCGGATCTCGTCAAGGCTGAAGCGGCAGCGCGCCGCCACCTCCAGCGTCGCCGCCAGCAATGGCGCCGGGTAAATCTCTGCCAGCCGCATGCGCGGCCGCAAACACGCCTCGGCATTGGGCTGCAGGGCAAAGCCGCATTCATGCACGGTTTTGCCGAGGCCTATGGCCGTCATCACATCGTGCAGCGGCTTGCGCGAGCGCACATGCATCAGCACGTTGCCGGCGGCCACCAGCCGCAGGCCGGTGCGGCTGGACACCTGCTGCAGCTGCTGCAGGCGCAGCGCGTCGTCCAGTCCCTGCTGCAACTCTACCGCCAGCCAGCTTTTCAAGCCAAATAACCTTCCAGCCCAATCAGCATGAGTGCACATAGCTTCTGTATTGATAGCACCCTGGAGCGGGGAAAGCAAGATCTCGCAACCGGCCAGCAAAGAAAAGTCGGTTTCTCCCAGTGCCACGCGGTAGCTGCCCTTTTCAAGCGCGTCGCCCAGCTGCCGGGCGGCGGTGATGAATTCGCACAGATTGCCCCAGCCCGCCGCGTCATGCGGAAGCACCACCAGCCGGATCGGCCATTCGGCCTGCAGCAAAAACTCGGCGCCGGGCAGCAGCCTGATGCCATGCTCCCTGGCCGCCACATGGGCGCGCACCACGCCGGCCACCGAGCATTCGTCGGTGATGGCAATTGCCCGGTAGCCCAGCGCCTGCGCACGCGCTACCAACTCCTCGGCGTGCGAGGCCCCGCGCTGGAAGCTGAAATTGCTCAGCGCATGCAGCTCGGCATAGTCGGGAAGCGGGCTGGCCATGAGTCAGGCAAAAAAACCGTGCAGATACCAGGCACGCGTCTGGCCCTGCGCCGCTTGCGCTGCTTGCGACCCGCCCACCGGCAGGCGCTCGCTGTAAATCCACAGCAGGCCGCCCTGCGGGCTGCGGTAGATGAAATAGTCACGAATCGCTGGCGGATTGCAGCGCGTTCCAGCGCCAGGGCCACTGTCCTCGCCCGTACCCTCGCCCTCCATCAGCCAGCCGGTGGCCTCCAGCCGCTGCGGGCCGGCCAGCCGCACCAGCCGCCCCTGGTAAACCGGGCTGTCGCCCGCCACCGCCAGCCTGAGCGGCTCGGGCAGCAGCCAGCTTGGGTACAAATCCCCGTTTCTTGCATCATTCAGGCCCCTAGCCCAATCAATACGGGTGCTTTCAGCTATTGATTGAATAGCATCCTGCGCACTCACCCAGCGCTGCATCTGCTCTGGCCGGTGGTCGGCGTGGGGCTGCCAGGCCTGCACCTGTGACTGGCCCAGGCGCGCGCTCAAACGTTCGATCAATTCCACGGCGCTGTCCCCCTGCTTACGCGCCTCCATCAGCAAACTGGCGGTGGCGGCGGCTGAATCAAGCAGTTTTTGGGTTTCAAGCGACTGCAGGCTCAGGGAATGCACGGGCGCGGGCAGGCGCTGCTGCGCCAGCTGCTCGGCGATGAGGCGCGCCACATGGCGCAAATCCTGCGCCGGCTGGGCGGTGCGCACCAGCAGCTCGCCGCTGGGTGCCACATCACGGCGCTTGTCCAGCTGCCAGACCAGCCTCAAGGCACAAACACCGCTCTGCCGCCCCAGCAGCCAGGCCTGCAAGCCAGACAGCAACTGCTCGACACCGGCCATCAGCGCGGGCGCATGAACCACCAGCGCGTCAAGTTCGAGCTTTTCGTCGAAGTGCTCGGGCAGCACCCGCCAGGGGTAGCTGTCGGGCGCATGGCCGCGCGCGCGGTCCAGCGCCTCCAGCAGCGGCGCGCCAAAACGCCTGGCCACGCCATCGCGCGGCAGGCGCAGCAGGTCGTCCCAGCTGCGGCAACCTATGCGTTCGAGCACGCCCAGGTGCGGGCGGGCAGCCGTCAGCGTGTGCATGGGCAGATCGGCCACCCGCTTGCAGACCGAGCCGGGCGGATGGCGGCGCTGCCGCAAACGGCCAAGCGCTATTAAAGATGTAGCACCCTGTGCCCGTACCATATGGACAAGAGCCTTGTTTGATGTAAAAAACTGGCTGGCAAGCTGTTCCAGCTGCTGCGCCAGCCGGCTCAAGCCGCCAAACAGCCGCAGGCTGCCGGACACCTCCAGCAACACGGCTTCGTCCACCAGCGCCACGCGCGGCGTAAAGCCCAGCGCGATGCTGGCCAGCGCCTGCTGCGCGGCTGGCGCGTCCATCGCGGACGGCGCGGCCTCAGTGGGGATGCAGGCTTGCAGTGCTATCCAGCGCATGCGGCCTCCTCGGTGAAACGGAAGTCGGCAAGGAAGCCGGCAAGGCAGCCGCCACTTCTTCCAGGCGACGACGCAAGCGCTCGCGGCTGGCCGCCAGCAAGGCCGTAAGGCGGGCCGGCCGGGTCGCCAGCACCAGGGGCATGGCCAGTGGCGGCCCGCGGCGCTTGAGCAGGTGCACCAGCACATTGCCGGCCTCTTGCAACCCGCCTTCAAGTCCTTCGAGTTTCAAGCGCAGCGGCGCGGGCGATGACTCGAGTTGCGCCCTGAGGGGCCTGAAGACGAACAGCAGCTTGTTGTGCGCATGGGCGGCCATCTGCAGGCGGCGCAGGTGCGCGCTGCGCGCATCGGGCAGCCAGGCCAGCACGCTGCCGACATCGGCGCACTGCAAGGCCTCGCGCGTGGCCCAGAGCAGGGCCGGCCCATCACCGCCTTTGGCCTGCACCGACAGCAGGCGCCGCATGTCGAGCTGGCGCGCGCCCAGCGCCGGGCCAAAAGGCAGGCAGGGCGCGCCCAGCAACACCATCAACTGGCGCGGCGCGGCCAGTTGCTGCGCCGCCAGCGTGGGCGCCAGCAAACCCCACTCATGCAGGCCGGCTTGCGGCTGCAGCACTTCAATCAGTGCGCCCTGCGGCCAGCCGCCACCGGGCAGCACCTGGTTGAGGCCTGCATAACCGGTATCGACCGTCTGCATGGCGGCGCTGCCCAGCTCGCCGGCACGCCAGACGTGGGCAAGGGCAAGCTCAGGGTTTGCAGCGGCAAGGCAAGGCATGAGTGGGCGTGAACTGGCTTGAAATCAGCCAAGATAACTGTACATAATCACAGTATATGACTGTTTTTAAAAAGCTGTGCAACAGTTCTGAAGGGGTCTTGCGTCCAGACCCCAGCGGGGAGCAACGGGCTGCAGTCAGCGCAGGTTCAGCGTCTTGTCAGAACCAGAATTTGGCCAGCAAGCTGATCGACTTGTCGGCTTTGTGAAAGGTGTTTGTCGCCGGATCCTCGTTGCGAAAGGCTTTTCCGGGAAAGAACAGTCCGGCTCTCAAATCCAGACCAAGCCGGCGCACGCCAAACAGGTTGCGAAACCCGAGCACGATATCGAGAGCACGCCCTGCGTCCTTGCTGCGCTGGGTGTCATCCTGGTTCATTTGGGCCGTTAGCGCCGAGTTGCGAAGTTCTTCCGCGATTCTGTTCAGACGGTAATGATGAAAAACAAGGTCGACCGAAACGTTTTGCGCCGGCCTGAAGCCGAGGCCGGCAGTCAGAATCCGGAGGTTGCTCAGTTCGGGGTCAAGCGCCTCGCCGTAATATTTGAATTTCGGAATTCCCCCGAACTTGCCTTCATTCGACTGCAAGCCGGTTTGGCGAAACTCGTGGTTGGTGTCGTCGTTCGGATTGTCGTCACCCGATCCGTAGGCATAGCCCAAGGTGATGTTGGGGGCGTAGGGAAGAGCCGGGAAGCGGTAGGTGCCGCCAATATCGATTGCCTGGCCCCTGAACTTCTTGCGGGCCGCGTCCTTGCCGCGCAGGAGCGCCAGTTCGCCCCAAAAGTTGAACCGGTCGGAGGGCATGCCATAAGCACGCAAGCCCATGTGCAAAGGCTCCCCTTCCACCCCTGTGTGATCCTTGCGAAGAATCGTGTAGCCCGCCAATCTGACGTCTTCGATTCCACGGTAGTCCAGGTAGAACATGTAGTTGTCGGTTCGGGTCTTCTGAACCGGCGCGAACAGATCCAGGTCCAGCCGGTCTTTTCGTGACACGCTGGCCTCGGCTTGAAAAGCGCCTTGCTTGAGTTTGACAAAGGCCGTATCCAGCGAGGTGTCATACAGCCAATGGCGGCCGTCCTCGAAATTACGCCGCCCCAGCGTCAGGTCGACCGGCCCAAGCTGCTTGAAGGTCACCCAGGCCTGGTCAACCACCAGCGAGGTGTACCTTCGCGGCGCAACCTGTGTCTGCCCGCTCGGAAGCGTGACTATCGCCTGCTCCTTCGCGGCGATATCCCTTTGCAATATCATCTCCAGCATCATTTCCAGCCGGCTGTTCGGTCGATAGATGATGCTGCCGTTGATTTGAGGCGACAGGATCAGGGAATTGTCGAGCAGGCGATGATCGAGATCCGCGTTACGGCGATAAGTGATGTCCGACTCACTGCCATAGGAGAACTGGTAGGTCAATTGCCGGATCAGCGGCCGCTCCGGATACCTGGGGGCATCCGGGTCCCCCGGCGACGGCAAAACCGTATCCCCTGATGGCGTCCTGGGCAGCTGAAATTGCGCCAGCTGGATGCTGCTTGCGCCAGCCCAATGCTCGGCAAGGGGGGCAGCGACCGGATCGGCCTGAGCCGCCAACATGCTATTGGGGGTACGCTCCCCGCCGTCGCCTGCCAGCTCGACGGCGGCAAGCGGCGAAACTTCTGCCGGAGTGACTGCAACCGCGGTCGACCACAACAAGGAGAGCGTTCCGGTTTGAAGCAGTTGGGTCAAGCGCTTGTTTTTCATGGGCCACACCGGTTGTGATTTTGCGATGACTCAAAATACCTCAACTTGCCAGATAGTGGCAACTTAAAAAATACTGCGTTGTTGCGTAGAGGGGATTAAAAAATATAGCCCCCGCGCAGGCATCCTGTGTCCGCTCTATTTTCCCTTGATGAAGCCATATTTGGTCAGCCGCAAGTCCTGGTCCCTGACGAGCCCTATCGACGGTGCGTAGTACTTGAATTCCCTGGCGGTGATGTCGATGGCTGAGCCTTCCTTGACCTTCATGCATTTGGGGAAAGTCCCGGCCGGGGTTTTGCAGGTTTCATTCAGGCTCACGATCTCGGCCTGGTCCATGGCCACGCCGGGTGCGATCTCCTGGTAGTACTTCATCTTCAGTTTCGGTGCACCGGGCATCTGCAGGCCGGCCCGGTTGCCATTCACGCCGGCCTGCCAGCTGCCGTCGTGCTTGACCACCTTGCCGTTTTCGTAGAAGTCCACGTCTTCACCGAAATAGAACACGTCCCTGGTTTGCTCGCACATGGCGAAGTAATTCCTGGCAATCTCGTGGAGTTCCCCTTTCTTCCACTCTTTCTCCTCGACCACGCGCGTGGTGACACCATCGACCGTCTTGGTCTCATCGAGCACCGTGATTTGAAGCTTGGTATCGCCACCTTCGAGAACCAGCTGAAAACCGGGTTCGAGCACGATGTATGGGTTTTTGCCCTGGGTCAGGAGCTTGCAGTCCGAGATGCCGAACTGCTCCTGCCAGGTTGAAGTCGCAGCCTTGTCTTGCGCGCCTGCCGGGTAAGCCACGAGAATCGCCGTGGCAACCAGCAAGGATTGAAATGCCTTCGTCATCATGATGCTTCCCCTTTGTTGATCAAACCCATTTCATGCGCCCGGCATCGACACGGCGCATGCCCTTGTTCACGCACCGGCCAGGCCGAGGTCGGACTGACGTTGCGCGCCTGCCCCGATGAACAGATAGAGCGCCGGCATGACGAACAAGGTAAACAGCGTGGAGGCCAGAAGGCCACCCACGATGACGATGGCCATGGGCTGAACGATTTCGAAGCCGGCACTCTGTTTAAGCACGATGATCGGCAGCAACGCGGCGATGATCGCGATGGAGCCGCCCAGGATGGACGCCAGCCGCTCCCCTGCCCCGCGCAGGACGAGTTCAATGCCAAACGGCAGGCCCTCATGTGCCTCGATGTACTGGTAGTGATCGACCAGCATGATGCCGTGACGGGCCGAAACGCCCAGCACGGCAAGGAAACCGACAATCGATCCCAGCGAAACCGTTCCCCCCGTGAACAACACCGCCAGAACTCCACCCGCGACCGACACCGGAAGCCCCAGGAAAGCGATCAGCCCGAGGCGCCAGCTTCCAAAGCAAGCCTGCATGAGCAGGAAAATCCCGATCAGGGCAGCGATGGCGACACCCAGCATGTGCTTCTGGGCACTTTGCCGCTCGGTCGTCTCGCCCAAAAGTTCCGGGTGATACTCCAGCGGGAACTGGATTTTTTCCAGCCGGTCTTCGACTTCGTCAACCACCGATCCCGCATCGCGCCCCGCCACGTTGGCCACGACATCGACGTAGGGCGCGATGCGCTCGTGCCGCAAGACCGTCGGCGTCGACACCAGGCTCACGTTGGCGATATCGCCCAGGCGCGAATGGGTGCGATCCGATTTCTCGACCCATAGATCGCGCAGGCTGCTCAAGCTCTGGCGGGCCTCAGGCGCACCATGGACCACCACCTCATAAATCTTTTGATCCTTGAACAGGTAGCCGACCACCAGGCCAGAAAACACCGTTGCCGTCGAGCGCCGCACATCGCCAGGCTTGACGTTGGCACGGCCTGCCGCGTCAAGATCTACCTTGACCTGCACCTGAAGCTCCTCCACCTGGCCTTCCGTGTGCAGGTCGACAATTCCCTTGACGCTGGAAAGCGCCTGCCTGACTTCCTCGGCCTTCTGCTTCAATACCTCCATCTTCTGACCATAGATCCGGACGACTATGGCATTCCCCGCGCCGGTGAGCACTTCACGAACCTTGTCGCGCAAATAGGAATGCACCGTGTGCGTTACCCCGGGATAGGCGCCGGCCGTTTCACGTATGGCGGCAACGGTCTTGTCGTAATCGGCCGTGGGTTCAAGGCCGATCCAGATCTGGCTCGAATTGATCCCGACCACCTGGTCGCCCGTTACCGCGCGCCCGACATGGGCGCCCACCGAGCGCACGCCAGGCAGCGAGCGCAATTCCTTGCTGACCCGTGAGGTGATCCGGTAGGTCTCGGCATGGGAGGTTCCGGGAAGGGTGGACCAGTTGACCAGCAAGTCCCTTTCCTTGAAGGACGGAAGCAGCGATTGGCCCAGCAGCGGCCATACCCCAATGCCGGCCAGCACCGCCAAGCCGACGACCAGCATCGCCTTGCGTGGCGCGCCAATGACACGCTGCAGCGCAACATCGTATTTGCTGCCAAGCCAAATCGCGATGGGCGACTCGCGGTCCAGGCTTGTCGTTTTCCCCAACAAAATCAGGCTGAGCGCAGGCGTGACCGTGAGCGCCACCACCATGGAAGCCGCCACCGCCAGCAGGTAGGCAGCGCCCAGCGGTTCGAAGAACGCGCCAGCAACCCCGCCCATGAAAAAGATGGGCAGGACGGCGAGCACCACGATCAGCGTCGCGTAGAGGGCATCGCGTCTCGATTTCATGGTCGTGTCGAAGATGACGGTGAAAATCGATACACCGCTGTCGGGCTTGCGCGCACGCAGTCGCTGCAGCAAGGTGTTCACGTTAACGACGACATCGTCGATGACGACGCTGAGCGCAACCACCAGGCCAGCAAGAATCATGGTGTTGATCGTGGCTTTGGCCAGATGCAGCGTGATCAAGGCAGCCAGCAGCGAGAGCATGATGGACACGACGCTGATCAAGGCACTGCGCCAGTTGAACATGAAGGCGGCAATCACCAGCATCGCCAGGACGCCGCCGATGGCGATCGCCTGGGTCAGGTTGAAAACAGAATCACTGACGTACGAAGCCAGCCTGAACACGCTGCTGTCAACCTTCACGCCGGGAAGGCCCCGCTGCAGTTCGGCCAGCGCTGCGTCAACCGCACGCGTGACTTCCAGCGTATTGGCGGACGGAAATTTTTCGATCACCAGCATCAGGCCTCCCCCGCCATTCACGACCGCGTCGCCTATCAGGGGCGGATGCGAGAAGGTCACCTCGGCGACTTCGCCCAGCGCCAGGCTTTTTCCCGAGAGCAGCAGGCTTGGCGAGGTGATGGCCACCTTGGCCATATCTTCAGGCGTCTCTATGGGCATGGTGTGCTGAACGCCGAGCCGCTGGTTCTTGTTGTCTATCCAGCCCCCGGTTCCGGGCGCCGACCCTTTAAGAAAAGTCAGCGGCGACACCCACAAGGCATCGCCGGCGGCGGCAATGATGTCCTCCTGCATCACCTTGGCGTCACGCAGCCGATTGGGGTCGATTTGCACATGCATCTGGCGCAGGCGCTGTCCCCAAATCGCCACGTTGGCAACGCCGGGAACGCCCAGCAGCCGCGGCTTGATGGTCCAGCGCGTGAGCAGCGAGAGTTCCGTCGGCTCAACCTTGTCCGACGAAATTCCAACCATCATGAAACGGGAAGTTGCCGACAGGGGCTGCAGGATCACCGGCGGCTGCGCGACGTTGGGCAGGGTATAGGCCAGCGTCAGGCGCTCCTGAATCATCTGCCTGGCCTTCATGATTTCCGTGCCGCGCTTGAAGGTCAGCACGATCGACGACAGGCCGGTCACCGATTGCGAGCGAATCGATTCCAGCCACGGCACACCGGAGAGCAGCTCCTCCAGGTTGAGGGTGATCAGGCCTTGCACCTCCTCGGCCGACAGGCCGATGGCTTCGGTCTGAACCTCCACCACCGGCGGTGAAAACTCGGGAAAGACGTCAACGGGAATCTTGCTCAGCTGGCTGGTCCCGAACAGGATCAACGCCGCGGCGATTCCCAACACCAGATAGCGAAATTGCAGGCTTGAGCCAATAATCCAGCGGAACATAGCAAACCCCCTTCTGTTCTTTTTGTCTTTTCCGTTTTCCGTTATTGCGGTTTTTCCAAAGGTTTCAACGCTACCGGACGGCTTGTCGCCATGCCGTTATTTTCCGAAAAGCTCAGAACCGAAAAGCAGCGATGCGCCCACGGTGACAATGGGCGTTCCGGCCGGTGGCCCGTCAGAGAGAACCGCCAGATCACCGACAATTCGCTCCACCCCGATGCGCTGGCGCTCGAAGGTCAAGGGCTTGGTATTGACGTAGACCCAGGCGGCACCATTGCCGTCGTAGTACACGGCACCGTAGGGCACGACCTTGTGCTGTTCCTCATCGCCGGAGTTCTGCAGTTCCACCCGCACGCGGCTATTGAGCGTGAGGCCATGGTCCACACCGGGCACCACGTAATAGACCGTCAACATCGTTCGCTTCAGGTCTTCCACTGGCGCCATTCCGGACGGTTGCGCCAGTATCTCCGTACCAAAGGTGTCGCGAGTGGAAAGGGCCAGAAGGCGGGCCGGCCTGTCCTTCGCCAGCCGTTCCCACTCTCCCGGTGAAAGCGTCACCTGCACCCAGGCATCGCCTGAAATGGGTAGGTTCGCCCTGGGGGATAGCGCGACAGGCAATGTGCCTGGCCCACCGGGAACACTTGCCACCGGGACGAGCGCCCGGGTAGTCTGCGTCGGCATCGCGGTCAGCGGGAGTTTCTGAACGCCGGCCTGCGAGGCGGCTACCTTGCCCGGGCTTGCCAACCCACCGCCGGGTTTGGCAGGTGCTGCCGGTGCGGGGGCTGACGGCATGGGGGCCACCACGGACTGCCCAAAACCGCCAAAGGTGCCGCCAGGCTTTTGCTCGGGCTGCTTGTCGGCAGGGACGGTGATCAGGCCACTGACCATCTGCTTGCGGACGATCAACTGTTCACCTACCTTGCCGGTCTCTATGCCCAATCGCTGCGCGGCTTTGGCAGACAGGGTGACCCGTTTGACGGCGCTCCCGGCAATGCTCTCCACCGTGACCTCGACATTTTTCGCCGCCGCCAGCGGCTTCCCGGGATCTGCCGCATTTGCTTGAGGGGTTGCTAGCAAGATGAATGGGGCCAGCGTCAGGAAAGTGCATTGGGCAAGGGCTGTAATTGCGCTCCGATTTACCGTCAGTGCGGCCATGGGTAGGACTTTCATTTGCGTGACTCCTGGTTTCAGACAAGCACTTGCTACAGCGACGGAACAATGCCGTCCTTGCCGACGAAAACGAAAAGGGCCGTGTACTTGCCGTCAGCGCCCTTCTGTGCGCCGACGAAGACACGCGCCCCCGCTTTGATCAAACTCTTGTCGCCAAGCGACATCTTGTGAACCGGCACGTCGCGCGGTACTTCAACGTCCGTCTCGTCATAGTCGGATGGGCCCCACTTGATCGACAGCACCCGGATTTCAAGGTCGTCGACCCAGCCGTGCGAGATGATGCTGTCGGGCGTCAGGTCCCACTTCTTGTGGCCCAGTGCAATGCCGCGCAACTCCTCGCTGATGATGCGCAGCTCGAAACCCCTGTGCAGCCAGACCGCCGAGTCCCGGACAATCGGGCTGTATTCCTCCAGCCTGACCGCAACGGCTCCGACATAGACACCAAAATCCACGTCCGAAAAGCTGCCCTTGCTCAGGCTGATGACCGTGGTGTCGTCCCTGATCCCTATGGTCAGCGTCTTGCCCTCACCCGTCTTCAGGGTCATTGAAGACCCGTCGGCCCTGGTGATCTGACCGCGAAGATGGTCCGGCTCCGCCGCGTCCCGCTCCGCCTTGGGCGTGTGACTCTCTGCCGCGGCGTCTTTGGACGCCGTGCGGGGCACTGTCTTATGCTCGCTTGCGGCGTCCTGCTGCGCGCCCGCGCCCTGGCCCAGCGTCAAGAAGATCACTGCCAGAAACACGCCAAGACAGCCGGGGAAGCGATGCATGTGTTTCTCCTCGTTGGCTAGTTCATTGCTGCCCGGGACGGCAGGACTTCGACCGGCTTGCCGGAACTGGCGCCATAGCGCAGGTACAAAATCGGAACAATGAACAAGGTGAGCAAGGTCGATGTGACCAGGCCGCCCAGAATGACCACCGCCATCGGGTGCTCGATTTCGTGGCCCGGAATACTGCCCCTGACCACCAAAGGAAGCAGCGCCAATGCGGTGCACAGGGTGGTCATCAAGATCGGTGACAAGCGTTCGCCGGCCCCGCGCAAGACCAGCGCCAAGCCGAAGGGTTCACCCTCTACCCGCTCTATATGCCGGTAATGCTGGATGAGTAAAATTCCGTTGCGCGCCGCGATACCAAGCACCGTGATGATTCCCACCAGGGAACCGAGCGAGATGACGCGGTCTCCGGCAAAGGCCGCCAGCACGCCACCCACCAGCGCCGCTGGGAGACCCAAAAAAATCAGGCTCGCGAGCTTCCAGCTTTTCAGCGAAGCCTGGAGTATAAAAAAAATCGCGATGCCCACAATGACTGCCGAAGCTAGCAGATTTTTCCTCGCGGCCTGACGCTCTTTGTACTCGCCCAGCAGCTGCGGGTAGTAGCCGATCGGGAATTTAATCTGCGCAAGCCTTGCCTCGACGTCGTTAACGACCGAGCCAAGATCGCGTCCCTTGACGTTGCCATGAACGTCAATGCGCCGCGAGTTGTTTTCGCGCCGAATCTTGTTCGGTGTCGTCGCGATGCTGACGTCGGCCACCTCCGCGAGACGCACCCGCCCGCCATAAGGCGTGTCGATCAGGAATTCGCGAATGTCATCGACGCTATTGCGCGATGACGGTGCCGTCCACACGAATACGTCGTAGACCTTGCCACCTCGATGAATGTCGGTCACTTCGATGCCAGACATCAGGATGTTCACCACCCGGCGCACATCGCCGGGCTTGATGCCAAAGCGCGCGGCGGCATCGAGTTTGGTCTTGACCATGATTTGCGGAACCCCGACCTGTTGCTCGGCATGCAAATCGATCAGGCCGGGAATGTCCTTGAGTGCATGCTCCAGTTCTGCTGCCTTTTCACGCAGGCCCGGCAGATCCGGTCCGAATATGCGAATGACGACGGACTCGCCCGCTCCGCTCAGCACCTCCTTGATCCGTTCCTTCAGATAAGTCTGCACATCCCGATAGAGCCCCGGATAGCCCGCCACCGCGGCCTCGACGCTGGCACGGGTCTTGTCATAGTCGACTTGGGGGTCGATGCTGATCCAGTTTTCGGTGAAGTTGATGCCATAGGGTTCGTCACCGCCGACCGCGCGACCGATGTGGGCGCCGAAGTTTCTCACGCCCGGAATGGCGCGTATCTCGCGGCTGGCCGCCTGGGTGATCCTGAAGGTTTCAGGGTGCGACGTCCCTTCAGGCGGAACCCAGTGCATCAGGAAATCCCTTTCCTTGAATTCGGGCAGCAGCGATGCCCCCAGCAAGGGCCAGACACCAATGCCCACGGCCAGAACAACAAGAGCGGTGAGGAATGTCGCACGGGGCTTGGCAATGACCCGCGATAGTGCATTGCCATAGACCCGCTTGAGCCACGGAACCAGCGGGGATTCCCGTTTCTCGATGTCGGCGGCACCGCCGAGCAGCACCAGACACAGGGCGGGCGTCACCGTCAGCGCCACCACCATGGACGCCAGCATTGCAAGAATGAAGGCGAAGGCCAGGGGTTCGAAGAACGCACCCGCCAGACCGCTCATGAAGAACACCGGTGTGACGGCTAGAGCGATGATCAGGGTCGCCTGCCAGATGGCGGGACGCACCTCGAGCGAAGCTTCGAGGATGATGCGCGCGGTTGATTTATGGCTGCCCGCCAGACGGTGCTGGCGCAGACGCCGCACGACGTTCTCGACATCGATGATCGCGTCGTCCACGACCGAACCCAGCGCCACCACAAACCCCGCCAGAACCATCGTGTTGATCGTGGCGCCCATCAGGTAAAGCACCACCCCGGCCGCCACCAGCGACAAGGGAATCGCGATAACACTGATCAAGGCCACCCGCCACTCGAACAAAAAAGCGCCAAGCACAAGAATCACCAGAACGGAGCCGATGATCATCGCTAGCCGCAGGTTGCCCATCGACATTTCGATGAAGGTCGCCGGCCGGAAGATCGTGGAGTCGATCTCGATGCCGGGCAGCCCCGGCTTCAAGGCCGCCAGCGCTTCCTCTATGCCGCGCGTCACTTCCAGGGTGTTGGCCCACGGCAGCTTTTCAACAATCATCATCAGGCCGCGCTCGTCATTGATGACGGCATCCCCGACCAGCGGCCAGGTGTCCCAGACCACATTGCCGACGTCGCCCAGCCGCGGCGGATTGGGGCGCCGGCTTTTGAGGGCAAGCGGCACTTGGGCCAGATGTTCGATCGAAAAGACCGGTGACTCGTTATGGATGACGAGCCGCTGGCTGGGCGTGTCAATCATCCCGTCGACGCGCGCCTTGCCGCCCGAGCTGTAGCTCAGCATGCCAACGTCCAGCGCGTCGGAGGTCGTTTCCATGACCTCGTCCAGCGTGACATTGTGGGCCCGCATCAAGCTCGGATCGACCTGCACCTGCAGGGACTTGATCCGGTCGCCCCACATGGGAACGTTGGCCACCCCGGGCACCGACATGAGGCGAAACTTGATGGTCCAATAGGCAATCATCGACAAGTCCATCTGGTCATAGACCTTCGATGAAAGCCCAATCTTCATGACCCGGCTGGTTGACGACAAGGGTTGCAGCATGACCGGCATGCCGGATGACTTGGGCAGCTCGGCAATGGCGAGTTTGAGGCGTTCCTGCACGCGCTGCCGGGCATCCATGAGGTCGGTGCCCATCTTGAAAAGCAACACCACCTGCGACAGTCCCGTCACCGACGCCGAGCGCACGTACTCGACGCCCGGCACGCCGCGCAACTGGTCTTCCATGGGAATGGTGATGAGTTCCTCGACCTCGGTGGAGTTCATGCCCGGGCCTTCGGTCTGGATTTCGACCTTGGGGGGCGCGAACTCGGGAAACACGTCAACCGGCATCTTGCGCAGTTGCTGGGTTCCAAAGAGCAAAAGTGTGGCGGCGATGGCCAGCACCAGGAAACGGAATTTAAGGCTTGAGCCGATGATCCAGGTAAACATAGATCACTCCATTTCAGCTACCAGGCGGGGCACCTGATAGTTTTTTTTCTTTTTCACTTTCAGGCCACGTCTGACTTTGACAGAAAGAAAATTTATTCCTTAACTTCGCCACCCACACTCACCTAAATGGGCTTGGGTTTTTGCGCAGGCTGGCGTCATCCGGGAAACCGTGTCGACGTGGTCCCTCAAACTTCCCCTGCAAAATCATGGTTTTTGCGGATTCCCTGGCGCCGGTAAAGGTTGAAACAAGGGCGTGTTACGCCGTGTTATCTAAAGCAACTGGTGAAACAGACCCTTTTATTGTCAATCAAAAGGTTAAATCCACCGGCTTTAGCCGGTCAGCTTTAGCTGCGAAAATTTGCTGTACGAAGGGGGTGCGGCATGGAATACAGGTACGGCAGCCATACGGTGTTTCAAATTGAGTATCACTTTGTCTGGGTGACGAAGTACCGCTACAAGGTGCTGAGGGGAGAGATAGCGGAGCGAGTCAGAGAGTTGGTGCGAGAGACGTGTCAAGCCTTTGAGATCCGGATAGTGAAGGGGGTGGTGAGCAAGGACCATGTGCATATATTGGTGAGCAGTCCACCGACCTTGGCGCCAAGCGAAATCATGAGGAGGATCAAGGGGCGGTCGTCGAGCAAGCTTTTTGAAGAGTATCCGCATATCAAGAAGCGTTACTGGGGTCAGCATTTTTGGGCGAGAGGGTACTTTTGTGCCACGGTAGGACAGATGACGGAAGAGATGATCAAGCAGTACTTGGAGCATCACTTCGAGCCGAAGCCGAACGATGATTTCAAAATGGAGGCGGACTAAGACGCGTCGTTCAGGCGACGCGTATCCGGACTTTCAGTCCGTAGTACGAACCCACCAGCTTTAGCTGGTGGTTGTTTAGTGAACCGCCGTATGCGGAACCGCACGTACGGTGGTGTGAGAGGGCTGAGGGGGCAACCCCTCACCCTACTCGATCTGCGAGTGCCGGGTGTCAGTCGGGTAGCTTGCTGCCGCAATCGACCTGGGCATCAAACTGCTTGCCCTGCCGCGAGAAGTCGCTGTCGGTGACCTTGCAGCCAGAGGTTTTTTCAACGGCTTCCTGCAACATGGCGGTGCTGACCGGCGTGCTTGGCAGTGGTTTGAGAATGCCGGTGGAGTTGGCCGTCCACGTGCTTTCGGTGAGCTGCCTGAGGATGAAGACCTCGCCATTGACACTGACCTTGTGTGGCATCGGTTCACCAGGCATCCGGACTATCGAGCAGGCGCCCAGGAGTCCACACGCGGTGGCAAGCAGCAGCCTCAAATGCCCCTTCATGAAAGCCTTGACGAAGACGCCTCGGTCGCAGGGGAATTCAAGGCCAGAGGGGGTGCGTGACGGTTGAACATTGAAGCCGCGGCCTTGGGCTCGGGCACCTTGGGCGTGGTGGGCGTAGGCAGTTTGGTGTCGGGGCAGGCTGACAGCAGCAATACCGCCGCAGCCAGGGCGGGCAGCAGAAAAAGACGTTTCATGAGAATCTCCAGACGCAGACATACTGCACAGGCAAATGATAAGCCGTGATCTGGCGCCTTTCCAGACCACCTGCGCGCAGCTTCCTGCCCCGCTGCGGCTGATTTGTCAGGCTAGCGGTTTGAATTCCAGCTTTTTCATGGCTGACGCCAGGCCTTTTCGGGAGGACTCGTATTCTTCCCAAGGCTGGTTGCCCGTCGCCAGCCGGCCGCCGATTGTGCTTGCCGTCCAGTGCGCGCTGCCGGTAAGTGAGGCCAGTTCGTCCCAGGCTACAGGCACTGACACCCCCATGCCAGGACGGGCCCGCGCAGACCATGCAGCTACCGTGGTAGCGCCAAAGCCGTTGCGCAGGTAGTCCACAAAAACCTTGCCAACACGGTTTCTGGGGCCGCTCCTGGCCACGAAGCGCTGCGGAATCACACTCGCGAGGTGGGTGACGACGGCGCGTGAAAAATCCTTCACCACATCAAAGCTATAGGCTTTTTTAAGCGGCACCACCACATGCAGGCCTTTGCCGCCGCTGGTTTTCAAAAAACCGGGCAGTCCCAGCTCAGCGAGCAGCGCCCTGACCAGTTGCGCCGCCTCCTGCACCTGCGACCAGCCGACACCCTCGCCGGGGTCCAGATCGAAAGTCATGCGGTCGGGTTTGCCGATGGAGCGGGCCGTGGCGTTCCAGGTGTGGAACTCGATTACGTTGAACTGTGCTGCCGCCAGCAGGGCTTGCGCAGATGCAATTTCCAGCAAAGGCGCATGCCCGGGGTCCAGTGCCGCGTCAAGCAGCTTGATGCCGGGGATGGCGGTAGCCTCGGCATGCTTCTGGAAAAAAAGCTCTTCCGCGATGCCGGCGGGAGCGCGCACCAGGGCCACCGGCCTGGCCTTGAGGTGGGGCAGCATGAGGGGCGCAACGCTGGCGTAATACTCGATCAGGTCCTTTTTCGTGAAACCCGTTGAAGGGTCAATCACACGTTCGCCGTGCGTGATGCGCATCGACTTGAGGGCCGGGCTGATGCCGGGTGCTGTCCCTGACAGACGGTTGGTGAGCACTTGTCTTTCCCTCGCAGTGGGTTCAATCGCCAAGGCACTTTCCCTGACGATCTGGTTGGCGGGCTTGTCAGTGCGCAAGCCCTGGAACACCGCGTGCCGGATGCGGCCGGCGCGGGTCCACTCGCCGAATGCAACTTCGGCCAGCAGCCGGGGTTGAACCCAGTGAGCCCGGACCGACGGTGGCAATTGGGCAAATGGCGCGTGGTCGGTATGGATTTTTGAAAGCCGCGTCTGTAGCTCATGCAGGGTGTTCTCATCAAAGCCGGTGCCGACACTGCCCGCGTAGACGAGCCTGCCGTTTGCATCGTGAACCCCGAGCAGCAGCGCACCAAGGCCGGCGCGTGAGCCCTGGGGTTCGGTATAGCCTCCGATCACGAACTCCTGGCGCAAGCGCGTTTTCAGCTTGATCCAGTCAGCTGAACGGCCGGCGGTATAGGGCGAATCCTTGCGTTTGCCCACGATGCCTTCCAGCCCGAGACGCTGTACCGACGCCATCAGGTTTTGCGGGACTTCCTCAAACGCCTCGCTGAAGCGAATGTCAGCGTGTTGCCTGCTCTTCAGGATATCTGCCAGCATGTCCCGCCGCTTCATCAGCCCGAGCTGACGAAGGTCAAAGCCGTTGAAGTAGGGAAGGTCGAACAGGTAGTAGACGATGCTGGCCGTGCTGGCGTTATCGAAGGCGTTCTGCAGGGCACCGAAGTCAGGCAGGCCCTGGGCATTCAGCACCACGATTTCGCCATCAAACCAGCCGGAACTTACTCCGAGATCGCCCAGCGACTTGACCAGCGCGGGCAGCTTCGCGCTCCAGTCGTGACCGTTTCGCGTCATGCAGCGAACCGATGTACCGTCGATACGGGTCAGCAGGCGGTAGCCGTCAAATTTGATCTCGTAGAGCCAGTCCTGCGCATCGGCAGGGACCCCCTCGACCAGCGTGGCCAGCTGCGGCGCCAGGTGGTCAGGCAGGGGGGCCTTCAAGGCGCCGCCCGGCATATTGGCGCCAGGCCGTGCGCGGGATGCTGATTTTTTCTGCGCGGGCTTCGGGGCTGCTGGTGTCCGGTCAGTCTTCGTTGCCACTTTTTTTGGGGGCAGGGGTTTTCCGCTCAGCACGCTGTTGGGCAAGGCCTGAAGCACGTCGAAATCCGACGAGGGGCGGGCGTAGTCGTCCGCCTCCTTGATCAGCAACCATGGTTCATGGGCGTCATCGCGGCGGCCATGCATGCGCACCAGCGTCCAGCTGCCCTTGAGCTTTTCGCCATGCAGTTCAAACTTGAGTTTTCCGCTTTTGAGGCCGGCGACCGGGTCACCGATCGGCGACCACAGGCCGCGGTCCCAGACGATGACATCGCCCGCTCCGTATTGACCGGCCGGGATCCGGCCTTCGAAACTGGCGTAGGAAAGCGGATGGTCTTCCACATGCATGCCCATGCGCTTGACGGTCGGGTCAAGGCTGGGCCCCTTCGGAACAGCCCAGCTTTTCAGTGTGCCCTGAAGTTCCAGCCGGAAGTCATAGTGCAGATTGCGTGCTGCATGCTTCTGGATCACAAATGTCAGCGCGGAGCCTGAAGGCGTACCACCCTGTGCGGGCTCGGGAGTCTGCCCGAAATCGCGCTTGGCGCGGTATGGCGCCAGTGAGTCATTGGTGGCCATGGGTCTGGCATGCCTTGGGGCTGAAACTCAGGCGGCGCGCCGTTTGGCCGCGGTCCCGGAGGCGGTTTTCCTGACCGCGCCGGCCTCGCCCGTCTTTGCGCCCGGTTTGGCCTTGGGCTTGTCGTCGGTCGCCGCAGCGCCTTTACGCAGGCTGCGCTGGAGGAGTTCGGTCAAATCAATCACCTGGGCGCCAGGGCCTGTTGCGGCAGTTTTGCCCGGATCATCGGGATGTTCCACGGTTTCCAGTTTGCCTTCCTTGACCTTGCGCTCGACGAGCGCCATGATTTCGCTCTTGAACGAGTCGGTGAAGGCCTGCGCATCCCACTTGCCAGACATGTCCTTGACAAGCTGTTTGGCCATGTCCAGTTCCCTGTCGGAAAGGCCGGCGGCTTTGGCCCCTTCAGCGGGCAAGTCAAGGTTTTCCCACGAGCGAATGTCTTCGCCCCAGCGCAGCAGGTTCAGCACCAGGCCGGGGCCCGAGGGCACCAGCACCGCCAAGTGCTGCCGGGTCTGGATGATGACGCGGGCAATCCCCACGCGCTGCGTTTGTAGCAGGGTGTCGCGCAGCAGCGCGTAAACTTTTTTCCCCTTGTTGATGGGCGCCAGGTAGTAGGGGCGCTCCAGATAGATGAAAGGAATGTCGCTGCTGGCCACGAAGCTTTCAATCTCGATCGTCTGCGTGGCTTTGGGGTAAGCGTCAGCGATTTCCTGATCGGTGAGCACGATGTACTGGCCGTTGCTGTACTGGATGCCCTTGACGATGTTTTCGCGGCTGATCTCCTTGCCGGTCTTTTTGTTGATGCGCTTGTAGCCCACCGGGTCAAGCGTGCGCTTGTCCAGCCAGTCGAAGTCCAGCCCGGAGTCGCTGGTGGCCGGGTACAGGGCCACTGGAATGTGGACAAGGCCAAAACTGATGGCGCCTTTCCATAACGCGCGAGAAGCCATGCATTTCTCCGTAGTGGTGGCCACGCCAACCAGTGCGCGGCGGCTCAAAGGCAATAGGAATGTAAATCTTGTCCGAATTCCACGGCTTGCGTATCGGCGCGCTGGAGGGATGGGCGTAGGAGAAAACCGTCTGTGCCAGGCCTTCCCGCCGAATTCGCCAGTGCGGGCTTGCGCGCGTATTTTTGGCCGCACCGGCCGAGTTGTCGGGTTTGTCCTACGTGGCGCCCCAGGCTTGCGCCTTAACAATAGCCAGCACAACTACCGGAGCTAGCCATGCCAACTCGCCGTCAACTCAATCGTTTGACTCTTTCTGCCTTTGCAGTCCTGGCTGCTGCGGCCATCACCGGCTGCGGCATGATGAGCGGCCAGCCTGCGCCATCGAATATGGTGGCCTTCACCACGCAACTGCGCGGCGCCAATGAGGTGCCCGCCAATTCCAGCCAGGGCAGTGGCTCGGTGGATGCCGTGTTGAACAAGGACACCAACCTGCTTCGCTGGAAGGTGAACTTCAGCGGCCTGACCGGGCCAGCTACGGCGGCCCACTTTCATGGCCCGGCCGCCGTGGGCGCCAATGCCGGTGTCGTCCTGCCCTGGACAGGTCCGATCAGCAGCCCCCTGGAAGGCAGCGCCACGCTGACGCCGGCGCAGGCGGCTGACCTGATGTCCGGTCGCTGGTATGCGAATATCCACACAGCCGCCAACCCTGGCGGTGAAGTGCGCGGCCAGATGACGGTGCGCAACTGAAATTGAATCTAACCGGCTCAGGCCGCTCGCCGCCATGGCGTCACCCAGCGGGGGCGGCTCTGCACTTGCTGGCTGATGGCCATCAGGTTGCGGCGATCTGGTCATAGGCGGAGACACCATGCAAGCGCTTCCCGATGTTTCGAGCTGGCTTCGCGGTTCAATGGTCATGCTGGCTTTTGGGGCGAGCCTGGCTTGTGCCCAAACCTACCCCATCAAACCAATAGAGTGGGTCGTCCCTTATCCGGCAGGAGGCGGCTCCGATGTTGTGGCCCGTTCGCTCACCGAGCCCATGGGCAAGGCTCTTGGCCAGGCCATCGTCATCAACAACAAACCGGGCGCTGCCACCAATATCGGAGCGGATTATGTGGCGCACGCCAGGCCCGATGGCTATACGCTGCTGACCGGCGACACGGCCACGCTGGCGGCCAATCCTTCGCTTTACAGCAAGCTCAATTACAGCGCGGAGAAAGACTTCACGCCAGTCGGTCTGCTGGCCCGCTTCCCGATGGTGCTGGTCGTCAACCCGGCGGTTCCTGCCAAAAACCTGAAGGAATTTCTGGCCTGGGCCAAAACCCAGTCTGCCGCCGGCGTCAGCTACGCCACGCCTGGCGCAGGCAGTCCTCACCATCTGGCGGCAGAGCTGTTTCGCGGCAAGACCGGCCTGAATCTGGTCCATGTTCCCTACCGGGGTGCGGCCCCCGCCGTACAGGACGTGGCGGGCGGCCAGTTGCCCTTCATGTTTGTGGACACTGCCGCGGGCATGGCCTTCATCAATGCCGGGCGCTTGCGCGCCATCGGCATTGCCAGCACCAAACGCGTGAAAAATTTTGAAGCCATTCCGACGCTTGATGAGCAGGGCCTCAAGGGATTTGAAGCGTTTGCCTGGCAAGGCCTGGTCGCGCCCACCGGCACGCCGCCAGAAATCATCGCCAGACTGAACAAGACATTGGTGGACGCCCTGAACACGACATCGGTCAAGGCGCGCTTCCAGGTCCTGGGCCTGGAGGCTACCCCAAGTACGCCGGCACAGATGGCCTCCTATGCCAGGGCAGAGCGCGAAAAGTGGGCGCAGGTCATTCGCGCCAGCAGCATCAAGGTGGAGTGATTTGCCAGGAGCAGACACGGCTAACCACCCGGGCCGGACCAGCTCGCCAGCCGTGCCGCCGAAACGCGAATAAACCTCCTGAATCAGCCGCAAGGAGGCGGCCTGAACGACGCCGCCAGCGCTTTGTAGGGCTTAAACGCCAATAAAAGAGGCAAAACACAGGGTAAACCTTACAATCATGGGTTACTCAAGGCTGCCATGAACGCCCCTGTCGACGTCTCTTTCTTTACGCGCGCCGCCAAGCCGCTGACCAGTTACCGCAAGTACTGGGCCGCCCGCTTTGGCACCGCCAAATTCCTTCCCACCAGCCGGGCCGAAATGGACGCGCTAGGCTGGGACAGCTGCGACGTGGTGCTGGTCACGGGCGACGCCTATGTTGACCACCCGAGCTTTGGCATGGCGGTGATTGGCCGTGTGCTGGAGGCGCAGGGCTTTCGCGTCGGCATCATTGCCCAGCCCGACTGGCAAAGCGCCGAGCCCTTCAAGGCGCTGGGCAAGCCCAACCTGTTCTGGGGCGTGACCGCCGGCAACATGGACTCGATGATCAACCGCTACACGGCGGACCGTAAGATTCGCAGCGACGACGCCTACACGCCCGGCGACATCGGCGGCAAGCGGCCCGACCGCGCGGCCATCGTCTACAGCCAGCGCTGCCGCGAAGCCTATAAGGACGTGCCCATCATCCTGGGCGGCATTGAAGGCAGCCTGCGCCGTATCGCGCACTACGATTACTGGTCCGACAAGGTCAGGCGCTCCATCGTGGTGGACGCCAAGAGCGACTTGCTGCTCTATGGCAATGCCGAGCGCGCGCTGGTGGAGATTGCCCACCGGCTGGCCGCCAGGGAACCGGTACACAGCATCACCGATGTGCGTGGCACGGCCTTTGTGCGCCGCCAGGACGACGAGTCGGGCAAGGGCTGGTTCGAGATTGACTCCACCCAGGTTGACGAGCCGGGCCGCGTCGAATCCCACGTCAACCCCTACATGACCACCAGCGAGCAGGCCACGCAGCAGGGCTTGTCATGCGCCAAGGAAGATGCTGAAAAGGCCGGCGCCGACGTGGCGCCCATTCCTGACAGCTCCGTCAACCCGGCCATCCAGCCGCTGGTCTTCATGCCCAACCCGGCGCTGCAAGGCCGCGCCAAACTCAAGGTGCCGCCGCGCGATCGCAGCGTGATCCGCCTGCCGAGCTACGAGCAGATCAAGGCCGACCCGGTGCTGTACGCCCACGCCAACCGCGTGCTGCACCTTGAAACCAACCCCGGCAACGCCAGGGCCCTGGTGCAGGCGCACGGCGAAGGCGTGACCGCGCGCGATGTCTGGCTGAATCCGCCGCCCATCCCGCTGACCACGGCCGAGATGGACCATGTCTTCGATCTGCCTTATGCGCGCGGCCCGCACCCGGGTTACGCCGACGAAAACGGCAGCCACGACGGCGCGACCAAGATCCCGGCCTGGGAAATGATCCGCTTTTCGATCAACATCATGCGCGGCTGCTTTGGCGGCTGCACCTTCTGCTCGATCACCGAGCACGAAGGTCGCATCATCCAGAGCCGCTCCGAGGACTCGGTGATCCGCGAGATCGAAGACATCCGCGACAAGGTCGAGGGTTTCACCGGCACCATTTCCGATCTTGGCGGGCCTACCGCCAATATGTACCGGCTCGGCTGCAAGAGCCCGGAGATCGAGGCGGCCTGCCGCAAGCCAAGCTGCGTCTATCCCGGCATCTGCCAGAACCTGACGACGGACCATGCGCCGCTCATCAAGATCTACAAGCGAGGCCGCGCGATCAAGGGCGTCAAGAAAATCCTGATCAGCTCAGGCCTGCGCTACGACCTGGCCGTGCAAAGCCCCGAATACGTGAAAGAGCTGGTGCAGCACCACGTCGGCGGCTACCTGAAAATCGCGCCCGAGCATACCGAGGCCGGCCCGCTCACGAAGATGATGAAGCCCGGCATCGGCAACTACGACAAGTTCAAGACCTTGTTCGAGAAATTCAGCCTGGAAGCGGGCAAAAAGCAGTTTCTGATTCCCTACTTCATCGCGGCCCACCCGGGAACCAGCGACGAAGACATGATGAACCTGGCGATCTGGCTGAAGAAAAACGGCTTTCGCGCCGACCAGGTGCAGACCTTTTACCCCAGCCCCATGGCCACGGCCACGGCGATGTACCACACCAACAAAAACCCGCTGCGCAGGATCACGCGCGACAGCGAGACGGTTGACATCGTGCGGGGCGACAAGCGCCGCCGCCTGCACAAGGCGTTTTTGCGCTACCACGACGCCAACAACTGGCCGCTGCTGCGCGAGGCGCTCAAGACCATGGGCCGGGCCGACCTGATTGGCAACGGCAAGCATCACCTGATCCCGACCTTCCAACCGATGACCGATGGCACCTACACCAGTGGACGGCGGAAAAACTCGACGGCTTCTGTGACCCCAGCGGCGCCTGTCAAG
>JBKJKI010000195.1:0-2743 GCA_046597475.1 Polaromonas sp.
GTAAGATCAATAATCAAACAATAATTGCCATATTACATGGGTACATATCAAGGCAAAAAAAAGACCGAAACCCGCATAAACACTGGGCTACGGGCCGATCAGGATGTCAAAGTTCGGGTTAGCGCTCACCACCGCCCATCATGCGAAATATTTCGCCTGGGAGCTCACGCGCCGCCGTGCAGCATCCGAAGACGACCGCCTGGCCCAGTCCCTTTTTGACGCCAGCGTCGATCTGAACCCGCACCAGATTGACGCCGCGCTCTTCGCACTCAACAACCCGCTCAGCAAAGGCGTGGTTCTGGCCGATGAGGTCGGCCTGGGCAAGACCATTGAAGCTGCGCTGGTGCTGTGCCAGTTGTGGGCCGAGCGTCGCCGCCGGCTATTGGTCATTTGCCCGGCCGCACTGCGTAAGCAGTGGGCGCAGGAATTGGCCGACAAGTTCAACCTGCCTGCCGAAGTGCTGGACGCGCGCACCTGGCATCGACTTCGCGAAAGCGGGGTCTACGACCCGTTGGATCGCGATGTCATCAGCGTGATGTCGATCCACTTCGCCGCCCGCATGGAAGGCGTGCTCGCCGCCGTGCCTTGGGACGTGGTGGTGATTGATGAAGCGCACAAGCTGCGCAATGCCCACCGCAAGAGCCACGAAACTGGTCAGGCGCTCAAGCGCGCTCTTGCTGGCCGAAAGAAGCTGTTGCTGACCGCCACCCCGTTGCAAAACTACCTGATGGAGCTTTACGGGCTCACATCGCTCATTGACGAAGAGATCTTTGGCGACGAGCGCAGTTTCAGAACCCAATACACCAGTATCGACGGTGACGTGCAGTCCTTGCGCAGGCGCCTGCAGCCATTCATCAAACGTACTTTGCGCAAAGATGTGCTGGAGTACGTGCCGTACACCCAACGCCATGCGCTGACAACGCCGTTTTCCCCTTCCGAAGAAGAGGTCCGCTTCTATGAGCTGATCTCTGCCTATCTACAGCGCGAGTTCAGCTACGGATTTCCCATCCGCCAAAAGCATCTGGTGGCGCTGATCTTGCGCAAGTTGCTGGCATCGTCCACCGAGGCGGTGGTGGCCACCCTTGAAGCCATTCGCGCCCGCTTGCAAGCCCTGCTTGACCGGCAGACCATCGACGAAGAGTGGGTGCAGCAGCTGATCGAAGACGAGGACCTCGACGACGAATTGCTGGAAGAAGCCGAAGGCAGCCTACCTGACGCCTCCAATGGCCCAGCCGTGGACTATGCCTTGGTACGTGATGAGCTGAACGAGCTCGATGACTACCTGCGCATTGCGCGCACCATTCGCGAAGATCAAAAGTCTCATGCCCTGTTGTCTGCCCTCCAGCAAGGCTTTGAGCGCATGGGCGCCATGGGTGCAGCCCGAAAAGCGGTCATTTTTACTGAATCGCGCCGCACGCAAGACTATTTGGCGCGCTACCTTGAAGCGCACGGCTACGCAGGCAAGATCACAACCTTCAGTGGCGGTAATCAAGGGCCGGCCTCTACCGGTATCTACCAACGCTGGCTCCCGCAGTACAGCGGCAGCGACCGCGTCACCGGGTCCCCAGCCATTGACCGGCGCACAGCCCTGATAGACCATTTTCGCGAGCACTCGCAAATCCTCATTGCCACCGAGGCGGCCGCAGAGGGCGTCAACCTGCAGTTCTGTTCGCTGGTGGTCAACTACGACCTGCCATGGAACCCGCAGCGTGTGGAGCAACGCATTGGCCGTTGTCACCGCTATGGCCAGCGGTTTGACGTGGTGGTCACCCGCTGGGCCAATACGTGCTGGAGACGGGGCGCAACCTGCCCAGCCCGCCTCAATCGCTCACGTTTCACTATGGCAGCCACAAGCCACGCATCAGCATGGTTGAGCGCCTGGTGGGGCAGAGCGGTTGGCTGCAGCTTCACCTGTTGGAGCTCGACAGCTTTCAACACGAAGAACACCTGGTGTTTACCTGCCTGAGCGACACCGGCGAAGTGATCGACCAGGAAACCTGCGAAAAGCTGTTCTACCTGTTGGCCAGCAGCGATGACCTGCAAGCCAGCCCTCCGCTCGATCTTCAAGTCAATGTCCAGCGTCAGCTGGAAGCCACCCTCAGCCGCGCGCTAAAGCTCAATGATCAGTTTTTCCAGCAAGAGCGCGAAAAACTCGAAGCCTGGGCCGAAGACCGCATCGTCTCCGCAGAGCAAGCGCTGAAAGACACCAAGCTCAAACTCAAAGGCCTCAAGCGCCAAGCCCGCATGGCGCTGAGCATGGAAGACGCGCAGCGTCTCCAGCAAGACATCCGCAAAACCGAGACCGAGCTGCGCCGCCAGCGCCAAGACATCTTTGCCGTGGAAGACGAAATTGAAGCCCGGCGCGATGCACTTATTGCCGCGCTGCAAAAGCGTCTTCACCGCTCCAGCCGCAGCCAAAGCCTCTTTTTGGTGCGCTGGAGCGTCATTTAATGTCGATACAATTAAGTTTTGTCGACATGTTGGCTAACTCATGTCGATGCCATTGATGTGTTGTTCTTACGTGTCTAATAAACCTATTTTCGGCAGTTAGCGCGACGTAAACGGGCTGCAAGCTAGACTGCAAGCCAGTTTCAACGGATTTTCGGAGGTCACCAAATGGGTGAAGCCAAACGGCGTCAATTTCTTGTTCAAACGCATGCGCTTGAGGCCATGGCAGTGGATACACCTGGAGGTCGCATCCACGTACAGTGGGACTACGCTGCCAGCGCCACACCGAATGCAC
>JBKJKI010000209.1:0-34772 GCA_046597475.1 Polaromonas sp.
GCACCAGCGCGCCCGAGACCAGCCGCACGCTGGTGAAGCTGGCAGCGTCGATGCCGGTCTGCTTCAGCGCGATCCGGCACAGCAGCGAGTTGCCAGCAAAGGCCAGCATCGCCACGGTGGTGAGCAGGGCGGTGTGCCAGGCGCTTGGGGCAGGGGAATTGGGCATCGCCGGATGGTAGGGCCGGGCAGGGCGGCCGGCCTGCGGTTCGGCCTGTGCTGGCGCAGCTGGCCTGTCGTCTGACAATCAACCCTCGTTCACCGCCCAGTGAGACCCGCCATGGCCCACCTGCAACCCGACGAGATCGCGCGCTTCCGCAGCCAGGGCTGGGTGGTGCCGCAATGGCGATTGCCGGCGGCCCAGGTGGTCACGCTGCGCGAGGCGCTGGACGAGCTGCTGCGCCGCAACCCCGGCGTGCGGCCCGAAAAGCTGGTGTCGGCCCACATCGAGCAGGGCGGCGAGCCCGGCGCCACCGACAACGGTGAAGGTGTGCGCGGCGTGGCGGCGTTTCTCAATCTGGCGCGTGACCCGGAGATCGTCGACTTGGTGTCGGGCGTGCTGGGTGACGATGTGATCCTGTGGGGCGCGCATGTGTTTTGCAAGCCGGCCGGCGAGGGCTACGAGACACCCTGGCACCAGGACGGCCACTACTGGCCGATCCGCCCGCTGGCCACCTGCACCGTTTGGCTGGCGCTGGAGCCCAGCACCCAGGCCAATGGTTGTCTGCGGGTGATTCCCGGCTCACACCGCGGTCAGGTACTGCATCCGCACCTGCACGAGGACCGCACCGATCTCACCTTGCAGCAGCGCCTGGCCGATGGTGCCTTCGACGAGGCCGATGCGGTCGACATCGAGCTGCAGCCCGGCCAGATGAGCCTGCACGACGTGCACATGATCCATGGCGCGGCGGCCAACACCAGCCCCCAGCGCCGTACCGGCATCGCGCTGCGTTACATGCCGGCCAGCTCGCACTTCGACCGCGGCCTGAAGCCGGTGGACGGCCAGACTGGCGTGGCGGTGAATTTTTTGCAGCGCCCGCTGTGGCTGCTGAAGGGCGTGGACCGCTGCGGGCTGAATGACTTCGAGGTGGGGCACCGGCGCTGATGGCCGGCCAGGCGGCGTTGACGCGCGGCCAGCGCCTCAGCTGCGCCGCGCCAGCGGCAGGTTCAACAGCAGGTTCTGCGGTTTGAGGCGCAGCCCGCCGTCGGCCGCCATCGCCAGCCCCAGCCACACCGGCGCGCCGGCCAGCTCGGGCAGCACGTCGGTGGGGTCGGCAAAATCCAGCCGGAACAGGCCGATCAGGCGTGACAGCCGGGCCTCGTCCACCGGCTGGCCGCGGTACAGGTCGTTCAAGATGGCGGTGGCTTCGACGTCCAGCCCGATGTGCCAGCGCCAGTCGGCATCGTCGATGCGCGCCAGTGGCGTGATGGTGACTTGCACGCCGGTGAGCTGCGCCACCCAGCGCTGCAGCACCCGCGCCAGCGCTGCCAGGCCCGAGTGCGCCAGCGTCAGTGGCACGGCCACGCCGTGGGCCACTTCCTTGGCCACCTGGTGGGTCAGGTCCAGCACGAAGCGGTGACGCTCGATGCCGTCGTGCGTGCGGTCATGCCAGTACTCGGCCGCGTTGTCGGTGCCCAGCACCTGCAGTTGTGCTGCGCGCAGCGGCACCTGGGCTTCGGCCAGCAGCCGGCCCAGCGCGCCAAAACCCCCCGCGTCGCTGAGCCGGTCGAGCGTGGCGCGGTCACCGGCCAGCACGCGGCCGTTTTGCAGCGTGATGCGCTGCGGGCGGAACAGCATCTCGGCGGCGCGCGCATCGAAGGCATCGGCGTCCTGGTCCAGCAGCTGGCGCAGGATCGTCATCGCCACCCCATCGATGAACAGCGGCGGCAGCGTGATCGCCCCCTGGCGGAACAGCCCGGCGTAAAACGCCTCCAGCGTGCCGGCGGCCAGCACGCCGTCGCGCAGCGCCAAAAACAGCCGGTAGTTCTCCCGCGCGTCGTCGTCCTGCACGGCGGCCAGTTCAGCCGGCGCCACCGGCCGCAGCGGGTCATCGCGCAGCGCCAGGTGAAGGCGGGTTTCGGCGGCGCAGGATTCGGCCACCAGCGCCAGCTCGGGGCGGTTCAGCCTGTGGCCGATCCACGCCGCGCTGGGCGGCAGCCGGCCCTGGGCGTCAGCCTGCAGGTGCCGCCAGCCGCAGCCGGGCCAGAAATCAAGCATGTGTCGTCAGCCCGCTCGATTGAAATGGCATCACTTCGCCCAGCCGTCGCGCAGCCCGGTGATGCGGTTGAACACCGGTGCGCCGGGTTGGTGGTCGATGCGGTCGGTGACGAAGTAGCCGTGCCGCTCGAACTGGAAGCGCTGGTCACCGGCCACCGCGGCCAGGGCGGGTTCGACAAAACCGGATGCCACCGTCTTGCTGGCGGGGTTGATCACGTCGCGGAAGTCCCGGCCACCGGCGTCGGGCTGCGGCTCGGTGAACAGCCGGTCATACAGGTTGAGGGTGGCGGCCACGCCGTCGTGCACGCCCACCCAGGTGATGGTGCCCTTGACCTTGACCGCATCCGCGCCGGGCGTGCCGCTCTTGGTGTCGGGCAGCACGCTGGCCAGCACGGCGGTGATGCGGCCGTCGGCGTCTTTTTCGCAGCCGGTGCACGCCACCACCATGCCGTATTTCAGCCGCACCTTGTTGCCTGGGAAGAGACGGAAAAAGCCCTTGGCCGGCAGCTCGGCAAAATCGTCGCGCTCGATCCACACGGTGGGCCCCAGGCCGAACTGGCGCTGGCCCAGCTCAGGGTGCTGCGGGTGGGCGGGGGCGCTGCAGGGCTCGATGTGGCCGGCGCCGAACAAGGCTGCCCAGTTGACCAGCTTCAAGGGCACCGGGTCGATCACCGCCATCATGCGCGGGGCCTGGCCTTCCAGGTCTGCACGCAGCGCGCCGTCGAGCACGCTGTAGTCGACCCAGATGTTGGTTTTTGACGCACCGGTGTCCTCGGCAAACTTGCGCACCGCCGCGGCCGTGTAGCCGCGCCGGCGCATGCCGGCCAGCGTGGGCAACCGTGGGTCATCCCAGCCGCTGACGTGCTGTTCGTCCACCAGCGCCTTCAACTTGCGCTTGCTGGTGACGACATAGCTCAGGTTCAGGCGGCCGAACTCATGCTGCTTCGGGCAGGGCCGCTGCAGCATGCCGGCGTCGGCCAAGCGCTCCAGCAGCCAGTCGTAGAACGGCCGCTGGTCTTCGAATTCCAGCGTGCACAGGCTGTGGGTGATTTGCTCCAGCGCGTCCTCAATCGGGTGCGCAAAGGTGTACATCGGGTAGATGCACCAGGTGTCGCCGGTGTTGTGGTGGGTGGCGCGGCGTATGCGGTAGATGGCCGGGTCGCGCAGGTTGATGTTGGGGCTGGCCATGTCGATTTTGGCGCGCAGCACCATGGAGCCGTCTTCATGCCGGCCGTCGCGCATTTCCCTGAAGCGTGCCAGGTTCTCGGCCGGCGTGCGGGCGCGAAACGGGCTGTCGTTGCCGGGTTTGCCGAAGTCGCCGCGGTTCAGGCGCATTTGCTCCGAGGTTTGCTCGTCCACATAGGCCAGGCCGGCTTCGATCAGGTAGACCGCGGCGCGGTACATGAAATCAAAATAGTCGCTGGCTTGGTAAAGGTTGACTTCCGGGCCGCTGGGACCGTTGTTTTCCCACCCAAAACCCAGCCACTTCACGGCGTCAATGATGGAGTTGACGTATTCGCTGTCTTCTTTTTCGGGGTTGGTGTCGTCAAAACGCAAATGGCATACGCCGCCGTAGTCGCGCGCCAGGCCAAAATTCAGGCAGATGCTCTTGGCGTGGCCGATGTGCAAATAGCCGTTGGGCTCGGGCGGAAAGCGCATGCGCACCTTGGCCGGGTCAAGCGGGCCGGCGGCGTGGTGGGCTGCATCGCCCGGGCTGCCGCCCCAGTGGCGACCGGCGTAGGTGCCCTCGAACAGGTCTTTTTCGATGATCTGCCGCAGGAAGTTGCTCGACTTGTGGGTTTCTTTGTCGGCAGGCGTGGCGGCATGGGTTGGGGCAGGGGAAGTCATGCCGTGATTTTAGGCGGTAGCGGCTGCGGGTTACGTTTCGCAACTCTCTTCACGATGCGTCAGGTAGGCGAGAGCAGGGTTGCCGCGTTTAATAGCTACATGGGCATTTCCCGCCCTGTCTAAGGAGAAGTTTATGAATACAGCCGCCAAGGCAAATCGCTCAGCAGTTCTGGCCGGCGCTGCCGCCACGCTGGCGATTGCGGCCATGGGCTTTGCCGGTGCCGCCCAGGCCCGGGACAATGTGTACTGGTCAGTCGGCGTGGGTACGCCGGGTGCCGTGGTCAATGTGGGCAACGTAGGCATCTACCAGCCACCTGTGTATGTGCAGCCGCAGCCGGTTTATGTTGAGCCCGCACCGGTTTACTACCAGCCCCGCCCGGTTTACGTGCGGCCCGCACCGGTCTACTACGCACCGCAGCCGGTTTACTATGAGCGCCCTTATGGCCGCCATCACCGCGAAGGTTTTTACCGGCAGGGGCCACGTGGTTATTACGGTCAGGGTTATGCGCCCGTGGAGTACCAGCGAGGCGGTCGCCGTCACGACCGCGATGAGGACTGACATTTAACTCATCGTGACACCCGCCTGAAAAGCCTGCTTTATGCAGGTTTTTTTCTGGGCCTGGCGAGGTGAGTTGCTTCGTTCGAGGCGAGAGAATTGCCAAGAGAAAAGGCCCGCATATCCGGATTTGCGGGCCTTTGTCTCACGGCTGCTTTGCAGCCATCAGTGGCGCGTTCTTGAAGGCGCTCCTGGAACGGCAGCCTTAAGCGGCTTTCCAGAAAATGTAGTCAGCCTGGTAGGGCAGGGTCAGCTTGTCGCCCAGGTCTGCCTGGGTGCAGGCCTTGCTCAGGTCCTGGCCGCCTTTGGTCTTGATGCGCTGGATGTAGGTGATGTTTTGCAGGGCGCCCGCAGTGCTGCCTGGCGCACCTGTCGAGAGCTGGTAGGCGAGGTTGGTGGCGCCGGGGCGTGGCGCGACGGCAATCTGCTTGCCGACCACGCTGGAGCCGTCCATGTGGGTCCAGGTCGCGGGCGGGCCCGAATACTTCGCCACGACCTTTCCGGTGCGGTCTACCAGTTCAGCCTGCGGGCTGACCAGCACCCAGCCGATGGTGCCTGCGGCATTGGCGTTGGTCTTGCACTCGTAGTTGAGCAAGCCGGTGGCTGTGGTTTCAAGCGCCACCACATTTCCGGCAGGCACCTGGACCTGGTCGTCAAGCCGCTCCTGGGCGTATTCCTTGGGCGGTGGCTTGACGCCTGAGCAGGCGGCCATCAGCGTGGCGGCGCCCGTGACCACGGCCAGCGTGACGGCGGCGCTCTTGCCATGGGCCCAGAGGGTGTTGCGAGTGTTTTTCATGGAGTCTCCCGGTGTTGTTTCAGTGCCTGCAAGTAGACCCCGACGCCGCATGAGGCAGGGGTAGGACTTTGCGCTGAGTCGGTGCAGGCGCGCGGCGCCAGCAGGGCTGGCTGCCGGTTCCGGCCAAGGCTCGCCGCTATGGAACGCTATGGGCCGTTATTGGCCGCTACTGACCGTAGCGCGGCGCCTTGAGCAGAAACGCTTCTTCTTCGGGCGTGCTGGCGCGCTTCAGGACGGCGTTGCGGTAGGGGAAACGTCCGAAGCGGCTGATGATGCCCTGGTGCTCGCGCGCAAAGTCCAGGTTGCCCCGAATGCGCGGCTTGAGGTGTTCTGGCGCTTCGGCCAGCAGTTGCGAGAAACGGGCCACGCTTTCCTCCTGCAGCGCCGTGTCTTCGGCATGCATGAGCGGCATGTAAAGGAAGACCCGAGCCACCCAGGGCAATTTCAGGTCTTCACGCGCCGCCAGGGTTCGCAGCGTGAGCTGCCGGGCGCGTGCATCGCCGGCGAAGGCCTGCGCCGTGCCGCGAAACACATTGCGGCTGAACTGGTCGAGCAGGATGAGCAACGCCAGCCGGCTGTGGACAGGGCCTTCCCAGCTTTGCAGCGCGCCGCCGACCGCCTGCACGACATCGGCGCCAAAGCGCGTCCTGATGTCTTCGTCAAGCGCCGCGCCACCCTGAAACCAGCGCTTGTTCAGGTCTTGCGTGGGCCAGCCTTGGGCCATGCCGTCGCCCAGCCAGAAATCAAGAACTGCGGCGGGGGTGGTGGCGGGGCTGGCGGGTGTTGAGGGGCTCATGTCAGCAGCAGCTTACCAGCGGTCGGATCGCAGCTGCAGCTCCCAGCCGGCCTTCCTGGCGGCATAGACGCCAACCACGCCATAGCGCTGCTCGCCCACGCCGTCCCACTTCATGGAGCCGGTCACCGGCGCGTAGCCGTCAAAGGTGTGCAGGATCTCGGTGATCTTTTTGGGGCTGGCGGAGTTGGCGCGCTGCATGGCGGCGGCCAGGATGTACGTGGCGTCATAGGTGTAGTGGCCGCCGTAGGCCGGTTCCAGCTTGAAGGCCGCCTGGTATTTCGCCAGGAACTGCTTGCCATTGACGAATTCCTTGGCGTCCAGGATCGGCGAGGTGGCATACAGCCCCTTGATGGCGTCGGCTCCCTTGATCAAGCCAGTGGTCTTGATGGCATCGCTGCCCAGAATGCTTAGCTGGGTGTAGTCGACCTTCTTCAGCGCTTCCAGCAGAGCCAGCACCTGAAAGTCGTTGATAGTGGCTACCAGCACTTCGACGCCATCCTGTTTCAGCTTGGCCGCCAGGCCATCAAACGCGGTCGTCTTGTCGTCAAACGACTGGCGCAAGCTGATCTCTTTTTTTGCGGTTTTCAGCTGCCCCGCGACATCATCAGCCAGGTCTTTGCCATAAATCGTTCCGTCGTCCACCACCGCGTATCTGGTGGCGCTGAGATGGTTGGTTGCAAACGAGCCAATGGCCTTGCCCTGGAGTGTGTCGTTGGCCACCAGGCGATAGGTCGTTGCCAGGCCGAGTTTCGTGAACTTCGGGTTGGTCGATATGGCCAGCTGGGCGATGTCCTTGCTGGCGTAAACCGGCGCTGCCGCGATACTGACGTCCGAGTTGAGGTTGCCGATGACGGCCACAACACCCGCTTCGATCATTTTTTGGGCGACCTCCTTGCCCGTGGCCGCATCGGAGCGGTCGTCCATCGCGACGATCTCAAGGGTGACGGGCTTGCCCTTGATCTTGAAGCCTTCCTTGTTGAGCTCGGCCACTGCCAGCTTGACCCCGTTGTGCAGGTCCTGGCCCAGTTCGGCAATGCCGCCTGACAGTGGCTGGGCCACGCCAATCTTGACGATGGACGGCGGATTGTCGCAGCCGGTGAGCGCCAGGGTGGCGCTGGCCAGCGCAGCGGCGGTGGCGGCCAGGGTAAGACCGCGAATACTTGAATTTTTCATCCTGGCTTGGGTGGTTTTGGTGGTTTGGATGTAAATAAATGTGTCTTGTGTATCGCACACTTGCCTGCCGGTTTAACCCTTTGTTCAGTGGGCTTATGGCTTCATCAGTATTGCTAATGATGTCTTTAAGCATCAAGGAGTCTTTTTTTCCGCCCGGGAAGCTCAGGCGCCCGCCAACGATAATCAGGGCCCATTCAAGGAGAGTTCGTGGATACTGCACTGCTGATCAAGGCTGCCATCATGGGCATCGTGGAGGGCTTGACCGAGTTCCTTCCCATTTCGTCAACCGGTCACCTGATTCTTGCCGGCTCGCTGCTCGGCTTTGATGATGACAAGGCCAAGGTGTTTGACATCGCCATCCAGACGGGCGCCATCTTTGCCGTCATCCTGGTGTACTGGCAAAAGATTCACGACACGCTGGTCGCCCTGCCCACGGAAAAGCAGGCGCAGCAGTTTTCGCTCAATGTGCTGATCGCCTTTTTGCCTGCGGTGGTGCTGGGCCTGCTGTTTGGCAAGGCCATCAAGTCGCACCTGTTCACGCCCGTCGTGGTGGCCAGCACTTTCATCATTGGCGGCTTCATCATCCTGTGGGCCGAACGGCGCCAGCAGCGCAACCCGGCCGTGGCGCGCATTCATGCGGTCGAGGAAATGAGCGCGGTGGATGCGCTGAAAGTGGGCCTGGTCCAGTGCCTTGCCATGATTCCGGGCACCAGCCGAAGCGGCTCCACCATCATCGGCGGCATGTTGCTGGGCCTGTCACGCAAGGCGGCGACTGATTTTTCGTTTTACCTGGCGATTCCCACCTTGATAGGCGCCGGCGTGTACAGCCTGTACAAGGAGCGCGCGCTGCTTTCGCTGGCCGACCTGCCGATGTTTGGCGTCGGCCTGCTGTTTTCCTTTGTCAGCGCCTGGCTGTGCATCCGCTGGCTGTTGCGTTACATCGCGACCCACAGTTTTGTGCCTTTTGCCTGGTACCGCATCGCGTTTGGCGTCGTCGTGCTGGCCACGGCGTGGAGCGGCCTGGTGGTCTGGGCCGACTGAGGCTTGGCCGCCGGCCGCAGGGTTTCGTGGTTTTTCAGTAAAAAATGGTTATAGCCCACGTACCATCGTAATAGTTTGCTATTGTTTTGATAGTCGTCGCAAGCGCCCGGCTAGCCCATCAGGTTCAGCAGCGCCGCTTCGATTGCAGCGGCCGTGGCCAGCGGTTTTTCCATCGGAAACAAATGGCTGCCGTCCAGCATCATGATGCGGCCCCTGGTCACTTTCTCGGTCAGGGTCATGCCGACCTGCTTCATCTCGGCGGACTGGCGCCCGCCAATGAAGGTGACGGGGCACTTGAGCGGGTTCTGCTTGATCAGCCGCTCCAGGTTGTCGGGCAGGGTGTTGTAGATGGCGGTTTCCACATCGCGGTCAAAGCTCAGCAGGCGCTGGCCTGAGGCCTCGTGCGTGCCGTGCTCGATGTAGTCGCGCAGCACCTGTTCGTCCCACTTGGCAAAGGCTTTCTTGCTGCGGAAATGCGCCAGCACTTCGTCGCGGCCCAGCCACTCATGCCGGCGCTTGCGGCTGATGGCGCCGGGCGAGATGGAGCCCACCAGCTGGGCCCGCTTGGCCACGCTGAGCGCAGTGGCGCGCCAGCCGCCCAGGATGGGCGAGTCGATCAGCACCGCGCCCCTGACGGCCTTGCCGCCCAGCACGGGGTGGCGCGCTGCGCACATCAAGCTTAAAAAGCCGCCCAGCGAATGGCCGACGAGAAAGGCTGCCTGGCCGGTTTTTTCAACCTGCTCGCTGGTGAAGTCGGCGAGCTGCTGGACCAGGTTGGGCCAGTTGCTGGTGACGGGGTAGCGCGGGTCATGGCCGAACTTTTCAATCGCCTTGATCTGAAAGCCCCTGGCCTTGACGCTCTGGAGCATGACACCGTAGGTGCTGGCCGGAAAGCTGTTGCCGTGGGAAAAAATGACGAGTGGTTTGGAACTGGTGGGCACGGGGTATGGGCAGGGCACCGCAGCCTGGCGGCTGCAGCTTTGGAGCTCTGAAGTAAGAAAGAGGGGAAGAGAGGGAAGAAGGGAAAGGGGAAGGGGCTAGATCAGTTTTTCTTCGGCGGTGCTGATTTTCTTCAGCGCGGCGTGGCGCTGGCCGGGCATTTTGAGCGGGGTGTCGGTGTAGGCATCGTCCCAGACCGGGTCTTCAATGCTGTCGAATACCTGGCGCAGTTTCTGGCCCCAGCTGTTGTGCATCATCCGGTAGTAGGGGTTGTCGTGGTCGATGCAGACGATCTTGTCGCTCTTGAAGCTGTCGGCTTCATAGACCACCAAGTCCAGCGGGAGGCCCACCGACAGGTTGGACTTCATGGTCGAGTCCATCGAGACCAGCACGCATTTGGCGGCCTCGGCCAGCGGCGTGTCGGGCGTGATGACGCGGTCCAGCACGGGTTTGCCGTACTTGGACTCACCGATCTGGAAGTAAGGCGTTTCGTCGGTGGCTTCAACGAAGTTGCCGGCCGAATACATCTGGAAAAGGCGCATGCCTTCGCCCCGGATCTGGCCGCCAAATATCAGCGAGACATTGAAATCCACCTCGGCTTGTTTCAGCGCCTCGGCGTCGCGCTCGTGCACCCGGCGAATGGCCGAGCCGAGCACGCGCGCGGCGTCAAACATGCTTTTGGCGTTCCAGATCGTGAGGGCCTCGTCATGTTCGTTCTCCTTGAGGCGCTCGACCTGCAGGATCTCGCGTACCGACTGCGAGATCGACAGGTTGCCGGCCGACAGCAGCACCATGAAGCGGTCGCCTGGCTTTTCGTAGACGATCATCTTGCGAAAGGTGCTGATGTTGTCCAGGCCCGCATTGGTGCGGGAGTCCGACAGGAATACCAGCCCGGCATTGAGTTTGACAGCGACGCAATAAGTCATGAGGTGATGGGGAGTGTGTGTGAACATGGGAGCTGGGCGTCAAGCCTCAAGCGACAGCTTCTTCAGCCGGTACAGCGCATCCAGCGCCTCGCGCGGGCTCAGCAGGTCGGGGTCTATGGTACCCAATGCCTTGTCGGCGGCGCTTTGGTCTGGCGCAGCCGTGGGCGGCGGCGCGGCAAACAGATCCACCTGGGCCTGCGCCTGGCTTTGCTGGGTTTCAAGCGCGGCGAGCGCATGGCGCGCATGGTTGACCACGGCCGCAGGCACGCCGGCCAGCTTGGCGACCGCGATGCCGTAGCTCTTGCTGGCGGGGCCGGGCTCGATGTGGTGCAGGAACACGATGTCCGCGCCCGACTCGACGGCGCTGACATGCACGTTGACGGCGCCGTGGTGCTGGGCCGGAAACTCCGTCAGCTCGAAATAATGGGTGGCAAACAGCGTGAAAGCCTGCGCCTTGTTGTGCAGGTAGGCGGCAATGCCGCCGGCCAGCGCCAGGCCATCGAAGGTCGAGGTGCCGCGGCCGATTTCGTCCATCAGCACCAGCGAATGCGGGGTGGCGGCGTGCAGGATCTGCGCGGCCTCCAGCATTTCCAGCATGAAGGTCGATTGCGCATTGGCCACGTCGTCGGCCGCGCCTATGCGGGTGTGGATGGCGTCGATAGGCCCGAGCCGGCAGCCGCTGGCCGGCACATAGGAGCCGACGCTGGCCAGCAACACGATCAGCGCCACCTGCCGCATATAGGTTGACTTGCCGCCCATGTTGGGACCGGTGATGACCTGCATGCGGCTCTTGCCGGTCAGGCTGCAGTCATTGGCGATGAAGGCGCCGCCGCCCGTCTCGGCCAGCCGCGCTTCGACCACCGGGTGCCGCCCCTGGGCGATGTCTATGCAGGGCTCCTTGACGAACACGGGCGCGCACCAGTTCAGCGTCAGCGAGCGCTCGGCCAGCGCGCACAGCGCGTCCAGCGAGGCAATGGCGCGCGCCAGCCGGCCCAGCGCGGGAATGAAGTCCTGCAGCTGGTCTAGCAGCTGCTCGTAGAGCCATTTCTCGCGCGCCAGCGCACGCTCCTGCGCCGACAGGGCCTTGTCTTCAAAGGCCTTGAGTTCGGGCGTGATGTAGCGCTCGGCGTTTTTCAGCGTCTGGCGGCGCCGGTAGTCATCGGGCACCTTGTCCAGCTGGCCCTGCGTGACCTCGATGTAAAAGCCATGCACCTTGTTGAACTGCACGCGCAGGTTGGCAATGCCGGTGCGGGCCTTTTCCCGGACCTCCAGATCCAGCAGAAAGCCGTCGCAATTGGTCTGGATGGCGCGCAGCTCGTCCAGTTCGGCGTCGCAGCCGTGGTTGATCACGCCGCCGTCGCGAATCAGCGCGGCAGGTTCACCGAGAATGAACCGGCCCAGCAGGGCAGCGCAACCGGCCGGCGGCTGCAAATCCTCGAAAATATGGGTCAAATAGGCCTCTAGCCCATTATCCTCGGTCGTTAGTTGCTCTGATTTTTGTAGCGTTTGCTGCAGGGCCAGCAGTTCGCGTGGCCGCACCTGGCGCAGTGCAATGCGGGCGGTGATGCGTTCCACGTCGCTGCAGCCCTTGAGCCGGGCGCGCAGCGTTTGCTGCAAACCGCCGCGCAGCTGCGTAATCGCCTCCAGCCGGCTGGCCGCCTGGGCGCGGTCGCGGCGCGGGCTGAGCAGCCAGCTCTTGAGGGCCCGGCTGCCCATGCCGGTGGTGCAGCTGTCGAGCAGCGAAAACAGCGTGGGCGAGTCTTCGCCGCGCAGGTTCTGGGTCAGTTCGAGGTTGCGCCGCGTCGTGGGCGGCAGCTCGATGAGTTCGCCAGCGCGCACCACCTGCAGGCCCTGGACATGGGGCAGGGCGCGGCCTTGGGTGTGCTCGGCGTAACCCAGCAACGCCGAGGCGGCGGCATGCGCATCATTCAGGCCTTCGGCATTCCAGGAGGCCAGCGAGGCGACCTTGAGCTGCTCGAGCAGGCGGCGCGCGCCCAGCGCGGCGTCAAACTGCCAGGCCGGCCGGGCGCTGGCGGCGCAGCGCAGGGTTTTCAGGCGCTGCTCGAAGGCCGGCGTGGCATCGATGTTGTAGAGCAGCTCGCTGGGCGCAATGCGCGCCAGCCAGGTCTCCAGGTCTGCGCTGGCACAGTGGGCCAGGTTGATCTCGCCTTGGGTGACGCTGAGCCAGGCCAGGCCGCAGGTATTGCGCGCGCCCTGGTGCACCGCCAGCAGGATGGCTTCGGACTTGTCGCTCAGGAGTTCGGTGTCGGTCAGCGTGCCAGGCGTGACCACGCGCACCACTTTTCGCTCAACCGGGCCCTTGGCGGTCGCCACGTCGCCGACCTGCTCGCAGATGGCGACCGATTCGCCGAGCTTGATGAGCTTGGCCAGATAGCCTTCGAGCGAGTGAAAGGGCACGCCGGCCATGACCACCGGCTCGCCGGCCGACTGGCCGCGCCGCGTCAGGGTGATGCCCAGCAGGCGGGCGGCCTTCTCGGCATCGTCAAAGAAGACTTCGTAAAAATCACCCATGCGGTAGAACACCAGCGTGTCGGGGTAGCCGGCCTTGATGCCGAGGTATTGCTGCATCATGGGTGTGTGCAGGCTGGTCTTGTCTGGAGCGGCGCTGATTTTCAAGGGTTTTCTTTGCATTCAATCGTCCGGCGATTTCGTGGGCCGGAACGTGGTCATGGGTTCATGACCGGCTATTTTCCGTCAAGGCGCCGGTCAGGGTGCGGGGAGGTTCGGGGGAAAGACTTTATTCAAGTGTTCGCCTGGCCGCCACCCAGGCCTGGAATTCCGCGTCCTCGAAACGGTAGGTGCCGTGGTCAACCCGGGCCAGCAATTGCTGCCTGGGGCTGGTCAGGCGGCGCAATGAGCCGCGGGGCAGGGTGGCCGTCACGGCGTCGACTTCAAGCAGTTCCTTGAGTTGCTTGAGCGTGGCGGCGCCAAACAAGTCCTGCACGCCCCGGGCCGCCAGCAGCAGGACTGCGCGGTCCGGCCTGGGGAGCTCTTTCCAGGTGCGGGCGTAGCCGGTGTCGTCGTGGACGCGCGCCTGGGTGTAGCGCAGCGCCTCGGCCGAACCCTGCTGCTGGTACATCAGGTAGCGCTCGATGTACCAGCGGAAAAACTCGGGCGTTTCCTTCAGTGCCGCGAAGGCCAGCCTGGCTTCGGCCACGTCAAGCGGCTGCCGGGCGGCCTTGGCCAGCTGGGCCACCATGGCGTCGACAAACTCGTGGCCGAGCAGGGGAAAGGGCTCAAGCGGCGCCCAGTTGTAAAACGGAGCGGCGGAGCGGGAGAACATCTGGCGCAGGGCTGCTTCGGACGAGCCGGCAAACAGTACCTTGATGCCCGCCTTGCGAATGTCGAGCCCGGCGCGCAGGGAATGCGCCACGGCGCTGTGTTCGGGGGCGGCCAGCACCTGGGCTTCGTCAATCACCAGCAGCAGCTTTTTCTGGGCCTTGTCGGCCGCCTGCAGCGCTGCCTGGATGGCGGGGACAGCCAGGTTTTCCTTTTCCGCCAGGTCCACCTCAAAAGAGGCTTCCAGGCCCACAGGCAGCTTGCCACCGGCCTTGAGCTTGCGGATGGGGCTGCTGAGATCCTGCCAGAACCGGTCCAGGCCCTTGGGCTGGGCCGCCTGCAGGATGGCGCTGGCCAGTGCCTGGCCGGGATGGGCGGTGTCGTCCCACAGATTGGTATAGGCGGCCAGGTAGCCGCTCTGCAGTGCGGCGGGCAGCAGGTCGTGCTTCAGGAATTCGCTTTTGCCCATGCGGCGGCGGGCAAACAGCCCGCGCGCCGAGGTGAGGCCGATGTCAAAGCCCTGCAGATAGGCCTGCGCCAGTTCGGGACGGGCAAAGTGCCACGGATCGGTCAATGCGCTCATGTTCCGGATTTTATCAGTCGGTTGAAAATTTCCAAAACCATGGAAATTATGGGTAAAACCCCAAGTTCGGCTTGGCTGGCCTGGTTCAAACCAGCCAGCGGTTCAGACGCGCACGCGGTTGGCCGCCAGCCGCAACTCTTTGGCAATGGCGCAGGCCAGCTGCAGGCGGCGCAGCAGCCAGGGCGTCAGGTCGGTGGCCACCAGCGGGTCCGGCTTTTCCAGATAGGGCTGGCCCGCGACACTGAAGCCGGACGCTTGGTCTGCGGACTGAGCGGGGCTCTTCCCGGCCAGTTCGGCGGCGATGCATTGCGCGGCATATGCCAGCGCCGGCGTGGCCTGCGCCAGGTCAAGCTGCTTGCGCCGCAGCAGCAACAGGGATTTGACGGCCGTCAGCTGCGCCAGCAACTGGTAGCTGCGGGCCTGCAGCGCTTCCAGCGGCTCCAGCGGCGGGCGCACCTGGCGCGGCTCGGCCAGTGAGCGCTGGGTGGCCAGCGTCAGCGCTGACAGGCTGTCATAGGCCTCGCGCCGCGCCAGCCGCCAGTTCAGGTCAGCGGTCTGTTCCGTACTCAGCAGCGCCAGCGCCAGCCTGGCGTGCTGGACTTGCGCCTTGATGCTGCGCTTGACCAGGCCCGGGATCTGGCTGCGCTCCCATGAGGGCAGCACGTAGCTGAACAGCCAGGCCAGCAGCGCGCCCAGCAGCGTGTCGGCCAGCCGCTCGCCAATCGCAAACGTGGGCCGCAGGCCGACGAGCAGCAGGTGCGCCTGCAGCAGGCCGCTGACGGTACCGGCAATCGTGGTGTAGAGGTAGCGGCGCAGGGCGAAGGCATGGGCCAGGCCGGTGGCCAGCGCAACCACCAGAAACAGCAGCTTGGCGCCCGGATGTGTCATCAGCAGCGCCATGACCAGCAGGCAGCCGAGCACCGTGCCCGCCACGCGAGCATTGCGGCGCTGCACGGTTTGCGCCAGGTTGCCGCGCATGACCACGACGATGGTGATCAAAATCCAGTACTCGTGCGTGGCCCAGGGCAGATGCAGGGCCACCGCATAGCCGCTGGCCACGGCCAGCGTGGCGCGCAGGGCATAGCGCAAGGTTGGCGCGCTCCAGCTCAGCTGGCCTAGCAGTGGCTTGAAGCTCCAGGTGGTGGCGCTGACAAAAAGCTGCCACTGGCTGCGCACCAGGCTCAACTCGGGCGCCAGGTCGCCACGCGCCAGCGCCGCCATCCTGACGGCTTCGTCGTTGATATGGCCAATGCGGTCAGCCATGTTGCGCAGCAGGGCGGCCGCATCGGGCGCGTCGGTCAGGGCCGGTTTCGGCGCCAGCGGCGAAGGGGCGGGCTGACGCGGCGGCAGCACCCCCGCCAGCTGCGGGCGCAGGTCGGGAATCTGGCGAATCGCCTGCAGACGCCGGCCGAGCAGCAGCGCCATGCCCAGTGCCTGCAGCTCATCGGCGGTGGTGTTCAGCGCCTGCTGCAATGCCGGCAGATGCGGCGCGGTGGCCTGCTGCTCCAGCAGCACGTCAAGGTCGAGGTCGCAGGCGAGCTGGTGATCGCGCGCCTCCAACAGGCTCAGCAGCATGCCGGCGTATTGCTGGCGTGGCCGGGTTGTAGGCGACTCCAGCACCACATTGCGGGCGTCCTGCAGCTGGTCGGCAAAGTTGGCCTGCTGGTCCAGCATGGCTTCGAGCAGCGCCTGGTGGTCGGGCTCGGGCCCAAAGCGCTGCGCCTGGGTGCGCAGAATCTGGGCAAAACTGTGCAGGCAGTCGGCCAGCAGCTGTGCCCGAAAACGCTGGTTGAGCAGATGGGTGGTCAGCACTGCCCACAGCAGGTAAAGCACTGCGCCGACGATAAACCAGCCGGTGTGCGTAATCACCTGCTCCAGTGAGTCCATGGGCGGCGCGGCCATTGAAAACAGCATTGAAAAAAGCAGCGAAAAACAGATCGGTCCGCCGCGCTTGCCCCAGGCCATCAGCATGACCGCCAGAAATGTGCCCGCCACCAGCACACCACCCAAGAGCAGCACGTCCTGGCGCGTCAGCTGCACCAGCATGAACAGCGGCGTACCCATGAGCGGCGCCGGCAGTACCTGCGTGAGCTTGCGCCTGCGCGGCGAGGGCACATCGGGCAGGCTGGTGATGATCACGCCAACCGCGGCACTGGCGGCAGCGGCCAGGCCGGCAGCCTCAAACAGCGCCAGCATGATGAGCACCAGCCCGAGCGAGACGCTCAGTCCGTTGGTGACGTACTGGCTCAGCGCGACGCGCAGCACGCTTTGCGCCCTGCCGTGGAGCCGGGCTGCCAGCGCGGGCAAATGGGTCAGTTCGGGCGGGTTTGGCTTCATGGTGTGCTTTGTCCACACTTTACCGAATCGCGATCGCCCGTTTCTGGAAAAACGCCAATGCAGCAACTTCTCAGGCATGAAGAGGCATCGGGCCGGTGCGCAAGGCTTTCAGGGGCGCGGCAGGAGCCGCCGTTCTTCGGAGATATTTACACCACGCAACACCTTTGCGACAGCATGGGGCAGGAAGGAAGCCGGGCCATTCAATAATTGGTGCCGTGCTGCCAAGTAAACTCGCTGATCCAAAGCCTGCGCGACACAAGCCCGGCCAATGCCTGCGCCCTGCGTTCGTGGCAGGCTTGCTCCACACAAGGTTAAATCATGACAGAGCTGAGTTCACCCAGCGCCTCATCCGCAGCAGCTCCCCCCCATGAATGCGACGTACTCGTGGTCGGCGGCGGGCCTGCGGGCGCCACCGCCGGAGCCCTGCTGGCGCAAAAGGGCTACCGGGTTGTCGTCCTTGAAAAAGCCCATCATCCGCGTTTTCACATAGGCGAGTCGCTGTTGCCGGCCAATTTGCCGCTGTTTGAAAAACTCGGCGTGCTAGATGCCGTCAAGGCCATCGGCATGGAGAAGTGGGGCGCCGAATTCGTTTCTCCCTGGCATGAGAGCAAAACGCAGACCTTCAGGTTTTCCGACGCCTGGGACAAATCCATGCCATTTTCCTACCAGGTCAGGCGCTCCGAGCTTGACGAAATCCTGATCCGCAATGCGGCCAGACTGGGCGCCGAGGTGATTGAAGGCTGCCGGGTCAAGGGGGTCGCTTTTGCCGCGGACCAGAGCGGCGCCACCGTCCACGCGCAACACGATGACGGGCGAACCGAGGACTGGCAGGCCCGCTTTGTGGTGGATGCTTCAGGCCGCGACACGGTGCTGGGCAAGCAGTTTGACATCAAGCGCCGCAACCCGAAACACAACAGCTCGGCGCTTTATGCCCACTTTACCGGTGCTGCCCGGCATGCCGGGCAGGACGAAGGCAACATCACGATCTTCTGGTTTGCGCACGGCTGGTTCTGGTTTATTCCGCTGGCGGACGGCGCCACCAGCATTGGGGCGGTGGTGTGGCCGCATTACCTGAAAAGTCGGAGCAAGCCTGTCAAGGATTTTTTCCTCGACACCATTGCCCTGTGTCCGGCATTGGCCGAGCGGCTTGCCCAGGCAACGATGTCGTCCGACGTTGAGGCAACGGGCAACTTTTCCTATGCCTGCGAGCGCACGCATGGCCCGAATCATCTGCTGATTGGCGATGCCTTTGGTTTCATCGATCCGGTGTTTTCGTCGGGGGTCATGCTGGCCATGCAGGGCGGTTTTGTCGGGGCTGAAACTGTGGACACCTGCCTGTGTGAGCCGGCCAGGGCCAAGTCCGCGCTGGCACATTTTGACCAGCAGGTGCGCCTCGGTCCCAAGGAGTTTTCGTGGTTCATTTACCGGGTGACCAACCCGGCCATGCGCGACATGTTCATGGGGCCAAGCAATGTGTTTCGGGTCAAGGAAGCGCTGCTCTCGATGCTGGCCGGTGACATTTTCGGCAAGACTCCGATCTGGCGTTCGATTGCGGCGCTCAAGGGTATTTTTTACATCGCATCGGTCCTGAATTTCAAACGCTCCTGGCAGGCCATGCGTTTGCGCAAGGCCAACATTCGCGTCGTTGACGCCGAATCGGCCGCGGGCTGAGCGGCCCCGGGCAATGGCGGTATGGGAGACAAGATAGAAACGCTTTCGAACAGGCGCGGAACCCTCGGCGCGGCCTTGCACGCCGTCTACGGAGCAGCGAGGCTGTACCTTGGTTTTTTGCTGCTGGGGCTGCTGTGCCTGGCCTTTTCGCTGATGGCTCTCGTGATGTTTGCCGTTTTTCCGCGCCTGGCAATGCGGCGCGTCGGCCGAAAGCTTGTTGCCAGGCTGTTCCGCTTCTACCTGCGTCTGCTGGTCTTGATGGGGGCTTGTCAATTCGACCTGACGGAGCTCGATGCGCTCAATGGCGGCCCGGCGATGATCATCGCGCCCAACCATCCGTCGCTGCTCGACGCGGTGATGATTTTGTCACGGCTGCCGGATGCGGGATGCATCATGAAGGCCGACATTGTCAACAGTGTTTTTTTTGGCGCGGGCGCCCGGTTGGCAGGCTACATCCGCAATACGCCGCTGCGCACCATGGTTCAGCTGGCGGTGGCGGACCTGCGCCAGGGCAGTCATTTGCTGCTGTTTCCAGAGGGCACGCGTACCAAGCGCTTTCCCGTCGGTGCCGTGCAGGGTACGGCGGGCCTGATTGCCAAACATGCGGGCGTTCCCGTGCAGACCGTCTTCATTGAAACCAATTCTGCCTTCCTGGGCAAGGGCTGGTCCCTGCTCTGGATACCCAGAATGCCCATCACTTACCGGGTCCGGCTGGGCAAGCGCTTTGATCCGCCCCGGCATACGGCACATTTTTCCAGCGAGCTTGAGCAATACTTTGTGAGCGAGCTGGCACATGCCCGGTTGCCAAGGTTTCCGGTCTCGGCGCCGGATGCCTGAGCACGCCCAGCCTCACTTGTTTTCTGTCCAGGGCTTTGCCGATGAATGCTTTTTCGACCCGCGCGTCCACCACGCATCTTGTGCTGATTCCCAGCTACAACCCCGGCCCCAAGGTCTACGAGACGGTGCGCGCGGCGCGCGCGCAGTGGGCGCCGGTGTGGGTAGTGGTGGATGGCAGCACCGATGGCAGCGCCGAAGGCCTGCGGGCGCTGGCGGCGCAGGATGCGGGTCTGCAGGTGCTCGTTTTGCCGCGCAATGTCGGTAAGGGTGCTGCCGTGCTGCACGGCCTGGATCTGGCCGCAGCGCAGGGTTTTACGCATGCGCTGACCATGGACTCCGACGGCCAGCATCCTGCTGCACTCATTCCTGAATTCATGGCCGCCTCAGCCGCCCAGCCCGCCGCCATGGTGCTGGGGGTGCCGGTTTTCGCCGCCGACGCACCTCGTTTGCGCGTCAACGGCCGCAAGGTTTCCAACTGGTGGGCCAATCTTGAAACGCTGTGGTCGGGTATAGGGGATTCGCTGTTTGGCTTTCGCGTCTATCCGATTGAGCCGCTGCGCAAGGTGATGCGTGGCCAGCGCTGGATGCGGCGCTTTGACTTCGACCCGGAAGCCGTGGTGCGTCTTTGCTGGCACGGTGTCAGACCGGTCAATCTGCCTGCGACGGTGCGCTATTTCCGTGCCGATGAAGGTGGGGTCTCGCATTTCAACTATTTGCGTGACAACCTGCTGCTCAGCTGGATGCACAGCCGTCTTTTTGCCGGCTTCCTGCTGCGCTTACCCGTTTTGCTGATGAGGCGCCTGATCGGCCAGCCGCGGGCTTGACGGGACAGGGATTCCGATGGCCGGTAACCAGCGGCGAAGCAGGGGACTGGTAATGACGGTGCTGAAAATTGCCATGATCACCAGGATGGTGAACATCTGCTGCGAAATGACGCCCAGGTCGTAGCCGACATTGATCACGATCAGCTCCATGAGCGCGCGCGTGTTCATCATGACGCCCAGAATTTTGCTTTCCATGTGGCTCAGGCCTGTCATCCGCGCCGCAATGTAGGAACCGCCGAATTTCCCCAAAGTCGCGAGAAACACGATCAATGCGCACCAGCCCCACGCGGCTGGACTGTCAAGACTGCCGATATTCGTGCGCAGGCCGGTGTAGGTAAAAAAGATCGGCAGGAAAAAAACCATGACGAAGGGACCGATGCGGGCGCGCCAGGTTTTTACGAAAGCAGCTTCATCATGCAGCAACACGCCCATGGTGAAGCCACCAAAAATGGCAAAAATACCCAGCTGGTAGGTGCTCATGGCGGAAAGAAAAATCGCCGCGAGCACGCAGCCGAGCAGGTTGTTTGAAAGCAGGCCGCTGCTCGCGCCGCAGCGATGCAGGATGCGTTTCATGAGCGGGCGTACGGCAAACCAGCTCACAGCAAAGAAAACCGCCACAAGCACCACTTTCAGGGAGAAATCCGCACCGTCAAAACCCGACAGTGTGAGGGTGGTGACGAGCGCCAGCAACAGCCAGCCAATGACATCATTAATGGCTGCGGCGCTGATGGCGATCACGCCAATCGGCGTGCGCGTCATGTCGAATTCCATCATGATGCGGCCAAGTATCGGCAAGGCGGTGATCGAAAACGCCGTGGCGACGAACAGTGCCGATGCCTGCGGATGCGCACCGGGCGAGAGCACGGGCGCGCTGACCTGGCCAATGGCATAACCGAGCGCAAACGGCGCAATCAGGCTGGCCGCGGCAACCCACAGCATGGCCTTGCGGTTGCGCCGCTCCCTGAGATGGGAAAAATCGAATTCCAGGCCGATCTGGAACATCAGCAATACCAGCCCGATCTGCGAAAGCATCTGCATCGGCTCGGGTGCGCCGGAATGGAAGACGTACTTGAAGGTATCGGGAGCAATCAGTCCGAACAGGGATGGGCCCAGCAATATTCCCACAATGATTTCGCCGACGGCCGCTGACTGCCCGATGCGTATCGCAATCTCGCCGCCGACGCGGGCGGCCAGCACAATCACCGTGAGCTGGAGCAGCGTGAAAAACAGCAGGGCTTCGGTTTGATGGGCTGCGATGGCGGTGGTGGCTGCGTTCATGGGTTTTTGCGCAGACCGGCCAGCCCGTCTTGCCCGGTCTGGCAGTCGTCGGTCAGCGGGATGAGTGGCGCGTGCACCGGAGCGGATTCAGTAGTTTTCATGCGGGTATTGCCTTAAATCATGCCGCCGTTGATGGAGATGACCTGCCCGCTGATATAGGCGGCGCGTTCCGAGGCCAGAAAACTCACGAGGTCTGCCACCTCCTCGGGCTGCCCGGCGCGTTTCATGGGCACCAGCCGGGCAATGCTTGGCGCGTCAAAGCTGCCCTGGCTCATGGGCGTTGCGATGATGCCGGGCGCCACGGCATTGACGGTGATGCCGCGGCTGGCCACCTCCAGTGCAAGTGATTTGGTGGCCGCATGCAGCGCGCCCTTGGCCGCGGAGTAGTTCACCTGGCCGCGGTTGCCGGCCACCGCGGCCACCGATGTGATGTTGATGATGCGGCCCCAGCGTGTGCGGATCATGGGCATCATCAAAGGCTGGGTAACATGGAAAAATCCATTCAGCGACACGTCTATGACCTGCTGCCATTGCCTGAGCTGCATGCCCGGAAAGATGGCGTCGTCGTGAATGCCGGCGTTGTTGACCAGCACCTGGATAGCTCCTTCGCCGAGCAGCGCCTCCAGCGCGGAGGCCGTCGCAACGGCATCGGTGACGTCGAAGGCGAGCGCCTGCGCATGTCCGCCTGCTGCCACGATTTGCGCAGCCAGACTCCGGGCCGCTTCAAGCTGGCGGTTGGCGTGCACGATCACCTGAAAGCCGTCGGCGGCCAGTTGGCGGCAGATGGCCGAGCCGATGCCGCCACTGCCGCCTGTTACCAGGGCGCGCTTGCGAAGGATGGTATTGCTCATGGGCTTTGCGTGATGCCGGTGTTGGCCAGAGCAGCAGCATCCAGGATGACCACGGCGCGGCCCGAAAGAAGCAGTGCGGGCCCTGCCTGAAGCGAAAAACTGTACAAAATGGTACTGCCGTCACCGCTCAGGCGTTCTGCATGGATGAGAAGATCATCGTCGATGTCGTCCAGTCTCTCGACGTGGAGCGTCAGGCCCCGAATGCTGGCCAGATAGCCGACCTTCGGGACAGAGCTTCCGCCGCCGGCGCCAGGTGGCCCGGCCTCGGCGATCAGGGCGCCATGCACCGCCATGGCCTGGGCTGCGTATTCGACGCCGCAAGCCGCACCAAGCCGACCATGCGAGCGCAAGGGGTTGCTGGCGGCGCGGTGGCTGCTGGCTTCGCAACTGATCTGCTTCTCGTCCCAGGCGGTGACGCGGTCAAGCAGGCACATGCTGCCCTGATGGGGAATTCGGCATGCAATTTCTTCGCGTTGCAGCGTGGAGGGAGCGTTTCGGCGGCTCAGGGGCATGGCTTGACCTGCAGGGTTAGCCGCAGTTCTTCCAGGTAGTCCAGCACGACGTCACCAGCGCCTCGCGTTGCAACACTGCGAAGCAGCGGCAGGCAGCGTGCTGCGGGAATGCCTGCGCGGATCTGTTCAAGGGCGTCGATATCCAGGCGGTCTGCCGCTGCGTGGGAGAAGCAGCTCTCTGGCTCCAGCGTCCACTGCGCGAGGCTGCGGTCGCTCCGTTTCGGCGCCAGCACCAGAGCGACCCCGAAGCTGTCCGGCAGGGGCCTCACGCTGCGCAGGGGCTCGGGGTAGTCTGTGTCGTAGGCGACCAGCAGGACAGCTGTTTGCTCGACGGCTACCTGCGTCATCGCCTCCAGCAGGCCGGCCGCGAAACTCGCATCGCGCGCGCACAGGACGGAGGATGAGGCCATGGAGCCGCTGGAGATGCTCCAGTAGCCCGAAGACGCGTTGTGAACCGAATTGTGAAAGCGCGTTGGCGAGATCAGCCGGTCGCCCGATGCCAGCGCGCTGCAAATCGCGTGGCAATTGATGGCGTCGCCGCTGGAAGATGAAAACACGGACGGCAGAGTGGCTGCGTCCATTCCCGAGGCGGATACGGCTTCCTGACCAACTGCCAGCGAGACTCTTACCACCGCGCCAGCGCGCCGGCGCTCGGCGGCGGGAAGCGCCGCCGGCAAGGGCAGGGCGCACCGTGCCGCCAGATAGGGCGTCGCGCCCCTGAGCTGCTCGCGGCCATGCGCCCAGCTGGCCAGACCCGGACCGAGCAGGCCGATGCCCTCGACGAAAACTTTCAAGGATGGAGCGTGCCTGGCGGAAGTCTGCGTCATCTTCATGTCCCGGCTAGTCAAGCGTTGAACCGGCAAGGCCAAAGATCAGGCTGCAGTTGGTGCCGCCAAACCCAAAGGAATTGCTCAGTACGCGGGTCACCGCCTGCTCGCGGTTTTGCTGGAGGTAGTTGAGGGGTAAAGCGGGGTCAAGCTGCCGCAGGTTCAGGCCGCCGGGCAGCAGGCCGTCTTGCAGTGCCAGCGCGCAGATGACCGCCTCGACACCTCCGGCTGCACCCAGGGTGTGCCCGGTAGCGCCTTTTGTGGAGCTGCATGGCGTAAGCGGCCCGAACAATGCCGACACGGCCCTGGCTTCGGCTGCGTCGTTGCTCTGCGTGGCGGTGCCATGCAGGTTGATGTAGCCGATGGCGGATGCCTCAAGATCGGCCATTCTCAGCGCATCCTGCATCGCCAGGCGCGCGCCCAGGCCGTCAGGGTGCGGCGATGACATGTGGTGAGCATCGCTTGATTCACCGACGCCGAGGAGTAGCACGGCAGTTTCGTCAAGCTGTTCGGGCACAGCTTCGAGAAGGGCGAATGCGGCGGCTTCGCCTATGGAAATGCCATCGCGCGCCACGTCAAAGGGCCGGCACGCCTGGGCAGACAACAGCCCGAGCGAATTGAAGCCGTAAAGAGTGGTCAGGCAAAGCGAATCCACGCCGCCCACTACCGCCGCATCGATCAGTCCGGCCGCCATCATGCGGCGGGCAGAGGCAAATACCTTGGCGCTGGAGGAGCACGCCGATGACACCACAACCGCCGGACCACTGAGGCCAAAATGACGCCGCGTGAAATCGGCAACGGAGAAGGTGTTATGCGTGGTGCCGTAAACAAAATCCGCAGGAAACGCACCGCTCACGGGATCCAGCCTGCGGTAAGCGAGCTCGGTTTGCAAAATGCCGGAGGTGCTGGTGCCTATGAATACCCCCACGCGCTGCACGCCATATTTCTGGGCTGCGGCAGCGACGGCATCTGAAAAGCCATCCTGCATCAGGCCCATGAAGGCCAGGCGGTTGTTGCGGCAATCAAAATCTGCCAGCTCCACAGGTAGCAGCACGGAATCAACCCCGGCGACTTCTCCCGTAAAAGTTGCGAGATCGACGGTATCAAACGTGCACGGCGCAAGCCCCGCACGTTGCGCCCGCAGCGCGTCGAGCATGGGCCGCAGCCCGCAACCGATGCTGCTGGTCGCGGTGAAGTGGGAGAGCCACAATGGATTCGAAGTCAAACCGGGCGATCTAAATGAGTGGGTACATCCTGGATTTCAGCCGGTCGGGCTGGATCCATTGGAGCAGGGCTGGAAATTTTACCGGCTGCCCTGGCGGGCACCCGGTGGCGCAAGGACAGATACGACGCCAGCCCGCCCAGCAACAGCCCTCCTGCCACGTCCACCGCCACATGCTGGCGCGTGGCCAATGTGGAATAGATGATGCCGATACACCAGAGCCAGTTGATCAGCAGTAGCCACGCTGGCGCCTTGAAACGACCAAGCAGGTGGTGCAGCCAGACCCCGGAGAAAATCGCGGTCGCGACGTGAAGCGAGGGAAAGGCATTGCCGGAGGCGTCCAGGTTTTTGAGGAAATCCACGCCCGGATACAGGGACCAGTCCATGTCGGCAAGCGGAACTGCCGTGGGCCAGAAGTAAAAGATGACCAGTCCTGCAAGGCAGGTTGCTGTCATGGCCAGGCCATAGGCGTAAAGCTCCCGGCGCGTTGCCAGCAAGACGGGCGGCAGTGAAACATAGACCCACAAGGAAACATACAGCGGCATGGCTAGCGGCTGAAAGCCGATCAGGCTGTCGAGCAAGGTGAAAGGCATGACCGTGGTCGGGTACGCTGGATTTTTGAGAAGGTAAAAGTAAGCGCCAAAAAAAATGCCAATGAACAGCATGGTTCCGAAGGCCTTCAGGCACACATGCCTGGGAATGACGGCAGCGATTTGCCGGTGCCAGGCCACTGGTCGCCTGCCCGGCGTCATGACAGCGCGTGACGCAAGGTCACCCAACGCAGGCGGGCCGATGCGGCGGATTCCAGCAGGGCAGGCAAGACCTCCAGAATGACCGCCTGGCCCGATGGCGTGCTGGCCGAATTGCCGTCGTGCAGCAGCAAGATGGCGCCAGCCCGCAGGCCGCGCTCCAGGCGCTTGCCGACGTGCTTCGCGTCGCCGATCCGGGTGTCGAAGCCTCGCACCGACCAGCTGGCCAGTCTCAAGCCCTGCCGCCAGAGCACGGCATCGAGGAAGGGGTTGCGCAAGCCGGCCGGGGCGCGAAAAAACAAGGGGCGCTGGCCGGTGATGGTGGTGAATGTGGTTTGCGCGGCCTGCACCTCGCGCGCCATGGCCCCCGGCCCCATCAGTGAAAAGTGATGGAAATGATGCTGGCTGTGGTTTTCCACGGCATGGCCCCGGCGGACGATTTCGCGGCACAGATCGGGATAGCGCTCGGCTTTCTCTCCCACGCAAAAAAACGTGGCGTGCGCAGCATGCCGGTCGAGCAGGTCAAGCACCTTGGGCGTCACCAAGGGGTCGGGGCCGTCATCGATCGTCAGCGCAATTTCGCCTCTGGCTGCGGCGGCGGCAGGTAGCTGCGTCCAGTTTGTTCCCAGCCAGTGGCTGCGCGGCCAAAGGCCTATGGCCGCAAGCAGCAGGTGGTTGAGGAGCACGGCGCCCAGTGCCCAGCGGCATTGTTCGGGCCAGGCGAACACGGCGAGCAAGGCCAGTCCGTGCAGCAGCAGGGTGTAGCGCATGAAGCACGTGGGCTGCCAGCGGGCGCTAGACATGGGATGGCCTGGCGAAAACCGCCGCATAGATCAATGCCAGGATGACGCCAGGCGCCACGGTGGCCCCCATGGCCTGCAAAATCGAGACGCTGGAAAAAGCAAGCAGGCCAAACCCGGCAACCGTCGTGAGATTGGCAAACAGCATGGAGGCCAGCGTGCGCGGCGAGATGGGTGTGTGCGGGTCCGCGCGGTCAAAAAACAGGGCGTAGTTCGAGCCTATGGCCACCACCAGCAGCAGCCCGACAAGATGCAGGATGATCAATTGCTGGCCCAGTAGCGCCAGGCCCGCCGTGACCGTGACAACGGCCGCTGCCAGCGGTGCGGCGACGCGCAGCACGCGCATGGGCGAGCGGAAAACCAGCAGCAGCAAAGCAATGATTCCCAGCAGCCCGCCTGCAGACAAAAGCACCACTTCATGCAGGTAGCCTGAATAGAGACGGTCTGATTCAGCCTTCATGTCGACAAACAGCACGTCAGGCAAGCCTGCGGCACCCAACGCAGCGCGAATCCGGCCGGCGTTGATGTCGACGCCTTCAGGCGCGGTCAGCGGCAGCAGGGCGGTCCAGCGTTGAGTTTGCTCAATCAGCAAGGCATCGACCGCCATGGCCATCGAGGTTTTTTCAAGATCGGATGGCTTGAGCAAGGGCTGGTTCTGCGTTGCAGCCACGTCCGCCAGAAACGGCTCGAACAGTGAGGCGCGAACCGGCAAGCCTGCCACGGCTTGCACCGTGCGTGTCCTCAACTGGTCCGCGGGAGGCAGGCTGGCCAGGCGCGCGCGCTGGGTTTCGGTGCTGGGCAGATAGCGGCTTGGGCTTTCGAATCCGGCGAGTTCGCCGGCATCGACCTCGGTTTGCAGCAGTGCCGAGACCTGCTCGGAAGAGCGCAGCACGGCTTCCCGGTCTTTACCGCTGACCACGACCAGATAGCGCACATCGGGCGCACCCATGTCGGCCCGCAGGCGCTCGTCGAGCGCGACGTCGGCCTTCGATACCGGGCTGAGAGACGATATCTTGTCATTGAGGAGACTGCCCCGGTTGGCGACAAGCACGGTGCATGCCGCGAGCACCAGCAGGGCGACCGGCCAACGCAGCGATGGCGCGCGCCGTGCCAGGCCGCCCAGCACGTGGCCAATGGCCGAAACATCATGGATGCGAAACCCGGCTGGCAGCAGATGCGGCAGCACAAAACGCGTGACGCCGGCGGCGGCCACCAGGCCCGCGATCGAATACAGGCCAAGCTGCGCCAGACCGGGAAAGCCCGACAGCAACAGCGAGGCAAAGCCGACGATGGAAGTGAGCACGCCCAATCGTATGGTGGGCCAAAACCGCTTCACCCAATGATGCTGGGTTGCCTCGTCCTGTTCGGACTGCACAAACAGGTAGATCGAGTAGTCAACCGCCTCGCCGATCAGGGCCGTGCCAAAACCCAGCGTGATGCCGTGGACCGAGCCAAAGCCCAGGCTGACGGCGGCTATGCCTGCCAGCACGCCGCTGATGACGGGCAGGTAGCCCAGCGCGAGGGCCGTGAAGGAGCGGTAGACCAGCAGCAGCAGCGTTGCGATCAGCACGATGCTGATGACCGACAGGCGGCCGACTTCACTCTTGATGGTGTCGCGCGAGTTGACAGAAAATACGCCCGGACCCGTCATCAGAAGCCTGGCGCCGGGGCTTGCCTCGGCTGCCTTGTCAAAGGCCTGCTGTATCGCCGCCATGGCGTGCTGCTGGGCATCGGTGTCCGAGCCGGCAGCGCGCGTCTGAATCAACAGCAAGGCCCGCGCGCCATCGCGTGATGCCCAGGCGCCATCCACAAGGTGCGGGCGCTTGCCGCTGTCAAGTTGTTCGAGCAGCTGCATCATCTCGCCGGTCGGGTCGTGCGGCAGCAGGGACTTGACGAGCAGCCCGGCGGGCGAGGCGAGGGTGTCTATGCTGTTGCCCAGGGCGGCATGCAGGCCATCGACGGTAAAGCGTGCGGGGGTGACGGCGGGGCTCAGGAGGTAGCGGTTCCTGAACAGGAAAGCGCGGTCGCGCTCGGTGTTGACGGGCTCGCCATTGTTGACCGTGACAAATTCAGGGTCGGCGCGCAGGCGCTGGGCAATCTGTCTGGACAGGCCCGCGCGCGCTGGCGCATCCGCGCCTTCAATGCCCACCAGGATCAACCGCGAGGCCAGGCTATCGCGCAGCTGATCCATCAGCAGTTGCTGCTCGGGCGTGGGGGTGCGCGGCAAAAAGGCTGAAAGATCGGCGGTGAAATGCGTGCGGCCGATGATGGCGCCGCATGCCAGCAGAAAGGCCAGCCACAGCGCAATGATCGCTGGCGCACGGCGTATAACCGGCATCTTCACGGCGTAGCTGATTTCTCAATGGTCATGACGGAACTGTCGCCATCGGCCTGGGTGATCTCTATGCTTTTGACCTGCTCGCGCGCGCCCGTGATGCTGATGCGCTGTATGCTGGCGGCCATTTTTTCGTTCAGTGGCAGCAGCCGCAGAGTCCAGCGCTGGTCCGTGCCCTCAAGGCTCAGGCGGTAGCTGCGCTCCAGCGCCTTGCGGTCGCCCGCCAGGGTGCCGCGAATGCTGTCGATGAAGGCTGCCAGCTCCGGGTAAGCCTGCAATTGCAGCCGGTGTTTCTGATGTCCGCGTTCAATGAACAAGTCATCACCCTTGATGACCATGGCTTCGGGCTTGGGCTTGAGCGTGCGCTTTTCGAGTCCGTCGGGCGCCGTGTAGACCAGCTCGCCGGATGACTCGACCGGCTTGTCGAGAATGGCAATATATTTTTTCTCGACAAAGGTGGTGCGGCCGGACTTGTTCTGCGCCAGCGTATCCATCAGCTGCTGGAGGTCCCAGGCAGCGAAGACTGCCGGGCTCAGGGCTGAAAGCACCAGGCCCAGGCCTAGCAAGGCCACGGCGCGCGCGCAGCGGGCCACGAAGCCGGACGATTGAACGGAAAGTGTCATAAGTTCAGGGTGTTTCAGGAACGGGGCGGTCTTTTTGCGGGACCGGGGCACGCCAGAAGTCAAAAAAATTGAACCAGTTATAGGGAGCGCTGTAACAGTATTTCTCCAGTAACGCAGCATAGCGCGTCATGGCGGCCTCGACGGCCGCTGTGCGGCCACGCGGCGGCAGGGCTGAAAAATCGGCGAGGGGTTCGAAATGGATGTCGTAGCGCTTGCCGCCCCGGTAAAGACCGGTCATGAAAATCACCGGGCGCTTGAGGATGGCTGCCATGCGAAAAGGGCCGAGCGGCAGTTCGGCGGCATCGCCCAGAAATGAAATCGGGCGGGTGTCGTCCTTGCCCAGCGAGCGGTCGGCCAGCATGCCCACCACCGTGCCCCCGGCCAGCAACTCATGCACCTGGATCATCGAATCGATATGTCCGAGCGCGATGATGTCCTGGTGGGACTCGGGGTTGATGGCGCTCAGCGCCGCATTGATCTTGCGCGCGTTGTCCTCGAACATCACCATCGCCACGCGCAGCCCGGGCTGTTTGCGACCGACGGCTCTCAGGACCTCGAAGCTGCCCATGTGCGCGCCAACCAGAAACACGCCCTGGCCGTCGGCGACGATGCGGTCGATCAGCGCCTGGCCGTGAATGCGGATATCGAACAGGTCGAAGCGGTCATTGAGCAGGTAGACCCGATCATGGATGGCCGAGGCAAAACTCAGGAAATGCCGGTACAGATGCAGCCAGCCCACGGCTGCGGCCGATGGCAGCTTGAGCACGCGGCGCAGATAGTTGCGCGACATGCGGCGCGCCGCCGGTGCAAACAACAAAAAGTAGGCCGCGATTCCGTACAGCACAAGCCGGCTTGCGCTTCGGCCCAGTCGCAGCGAGATCAGGGTCATTACGCGCAGCATGAGCGCGCTGCTGCGCTCCGGATTTTTCTGCCATTCGGCGCGAGCCGCCGCCGGGGCCTGGCCCAGGCTTTTCATGGTGCCGGGGACCACGTCAGCGTGCCCGTTGCCACCTTTCGGCCGCCGCTTGAAATGTCAAAGCGTGTAGCGCCCGAGGCGGTGCTGGTGCAGGCGATGGTCAGTGTTTCACCGGGGCTGACCGGACTCAGGAACTTGGCCGAGCTGACCTGGCAGACCGCCTGTGCGCCGCCCTCGGCTTGGCCGCCTGAGTCGCGCATGGCCTGGGTCAGCAGGTGGACGGCAGCATCGAGCAAGACCACGCCCGGCAAAATCGGCCGACCTGGAAAATGCCCCGCGAAAGCCGGGTGGTCCGCGGCAATGCACAGAGTCGTTTTACCGTCCATGCCGCGGCCCCTTGGCGTGCTTGTGCGCCAGCACTTCCAGGCTTGCGCGCAGGAGCTTTCCGGTGCTGTTGCGCGGCAGCGACTCCAGCAGCACCAGCGGCCGTGGAATGAACACCGTGTCGATGCGCTCGCGCAACGCCGCCAGCAGCGTGGCTGCCGTCATGCCGGGCGCAACCGCAAAGGCCATGAGACGCGTCACTTTGTCAGTGTCATCATCCGGCATGAAAAACGCACCGTCGATGACGCCCGGCACGGCGTTGAGCTGGTGGTTCAGATAGCCGAGCGAGCTGCGTTTTCCCGCGATGTTGACGAGATCGGCGGTGCGGCCATGCAAGAGAAAGCGCTCGCCATCCAGCAGTTCCAGTTCGTCGGCAAGCGGGATGGCCCGCTCAAGATGCCCGCCCGAGGCCCAGACCTGGGCATCCCTGGTGTCCAGCTTGACGCCGGGCAGAAGCGACCATTCGCTGGTCTGCGTGGTCCGCCGCGAGGCAATCTGCCCGGTCTCGGTGGAGCCGTAAATCTCGAAAAGCGGTGCCTGCAGCCTGGCCTCGGTCGCCAGCGCCAGCTGGGGTGAAAGCGGCGCCGTGGCAGACAGCACCAGTTCTGGCTGCGGAATGTCCAGACCCGATGCGAGCAGGACCTTCAGGTGAATGGGCGTGGTGACCAGCATGCAGGGGCGCGGCGCGGCGGCCAGTGCCGAGCAGATATCAGCCGGGTAAAACGGGTGGGCCGCGCTCAAGGCGTTCCCGCTTTGCAGCGCGAGCAAAACCGTGGACTCAAAGCCAAACATGTGCTGCGGCGGCACCGTGGCCACGATACTGTGCTGTCGACCATCAAGCAGGCCGAGGCGCTCGGCTTCGGCGCGCACGCTGCGCACCACCTCGCCCCAGCTCTTGCGGTGCGGCAGTGGAACACCGGTCGAGCCTGAGGTGAACATGAGGACCGCTGGCTGCGAGGCGCCGATCTGGGGGATGTCCATCTGCCCGGGCTGTGCATCGCCGGCAGGGGATGCGCCCTGCGACATCACATCGGACCAGGCAACATGAGGCAGGTCCAGCGTCTGAGGCTGGTCGGTCAGGCAGAACACGTCGGGTGCAAAGCCTTTGACCTGGCGCACCATCTCCGGCGTGAGGGTCGGCGGAAGCAGGCTGACTTTGTTCGTGAGCAAGGCCGCGGCCATGCCGACGGCAAAGCGGTAACGGTCAGCGCAGACATTCAGGACATGCCCGCCAGCAGGCAAAGCGGCGGCAAGCTGCCTGACATCGGCCAGAAACTGTGCCACGCTGACGGGTTGGGCGTGGCCGAAGGCAAGGATGTCCTGCGCACGCGTATGCGTGAGGAGTGGAAAAGTGATCATGAGGCGTGAGGCGGTACAACGGGCTTTTGTGATGACTGGCGATAGGCGCGAATAGCCTCCAGCGGGCCCGCCCGGTCTGACGGCGGCAGCAGGTAGCAACGCGCCGCATATTCCCCCGCAAACATCAGCACCAGCAAAGGCAGGCCCAGAAGGTAGGCAAATGCGGACCAGACAGGCAGGGGCGCCAGCCAGAACAGCAGCAGCGACAGTCCGGCAAGGCTGCCGAAATACAGCGTCCAGGCCAAGGTGGCGGACCGCGTGTAACGAATGAGCGCCGGCGTCAGCCTGCCGTGGACGATGCCGGCAAAGCGCGAAACCAGGGGTGTTTCACCGTTGCGCAAGCTCAGGCCGAAGCTTGCGCACAGCAGGCAGTAGGTGCCCGCGTGCTCAAGCAGGAACACCCAGTGGTAGTGCTCGATCAGCCAGCCCCTGAGTCCGTAGAGCACGGCGCAAGCGGCCAGCCACAACAGCAGCATCTGCGCGCGCCGCACCGAGCGCCAGGCCATCAGGAAAGACAGTCCCAGCATGGGGCCGGTGGCGACCAGGGCGCCGGCAATGGAAGGCGTCGTGGAGCTTGCCGCCAGGTGTGACAGCAGGGCATAGCCAATGACCACCGCAAGGGTGGCGACCCAGCGACAGGCCATTCCCAGCCGTGTTGCCAGTCCGGCTGTCATTGCGCTCCGGCTTCAATGCGACGCGCGGCTGGCTGGCGTTGCCAGGTTGCCGCCGGGCGCCTGATCCCGCATCGAAGCGCAAATTCAGTCACTTCGTGCGATGGCTGGCGATGTGGTCGCCCAGACTGCGCAGGGAGTGAAAGATGGCGTGGTTGTCATCCTGGTCGGCGCGCAACTGCAGGCCGTAGCGCTTGGAGACCACCAGCGCGATCTCCAGGATGTCAATGGAGTCCAGGCCCAGTCCGTCGCCATACAGGGGCTCGTCCGCCTGCACATCGCTTGCCGCGATCTCCAGGTTGAGGGCACTCACCACGAGTTCGGCCACTTCAAGCAGCAGGGCTGCATCGGCAGGGGTGGATGACGCTTGCACGGTGGATTCAGGCATAAGAGAAAGGATGGCGTGAGACGGTAAACGGTGGATGGACTAGCTCAGGCGCCGCTGCGCCCAAGAGGCCCGATTTTAGCGGAAGCCCCCTGGCGCCTGACCCGCAACGAAACCCGTGAACGGGCGGGTTTCCAGCCTAGAACGGGGCGTCTGGCAGGCCTGTATCGCGAGCTGGCGCGGCCTTGATTCTCTTGGCCTTGAGGGTCGGCTTTTCAATCGGGAGCGCGGCGGTTTTTTGGTTACCGTCTGTGTTTTCAGCCTTGTCGTCCGTATGGGCCTGGGCCACCGAATCCTGCAGCGCCTGGCGCACCGTGGCCTTGTCGCCAGCGCCGGCAAACTTGCTGTACTTCTCCAGCGTTGCCACCAGTTGCCCGTAAATGCGCGGGTTGGCCGCCAGGCACTCGCCCTGGTCCATGAAATCGGCCTCGCCCGTGAAGTTGCCAATCAGGCCGCCGGCCTCGGTCACCAGCAGCGAACCGGCCGCCACGTCCCAGGCTTGCAGGCCGGTTTCAAAAAAACCGTCGCTATTGCCTGCCGCGACGTAAGCCAGGTCCAGTGCCGCCGCGCCGGGGCGGCGCACCCCCGCGCACTGGCTCATGACTTCGCCGAGCATGCTCAGGTAGGGCTTGAGCTTGTCGCCGGGGCGGTAGGGAAAGCCGGTCGAGATCAGGCATTCCTGCAGGCGCGTGCGCTTGGCCACACGCAGACGCCGGTCGTTGACGTAGGCGCCGCGGCCCTTGCTGGCGCTGTAAATGTCGTTGCGGGTCGGGTCGTAGACCACCGCCTGCTCGATCTTGCCGCGCACCGAAAGCGCGATGCTGACGCAGTAAAACGGAAAGCCGTGGATGAAGTTGGTGGTGCCGTCCAGCGGATCGATGATCCAGATGAATTCGGAGTCTTTCGCGCCATGCTCGCTGCCCGATTCTTCGGCCAGGATGCCGTGGCCGGGATAGGCTGTGAGCAGCGTTTCGATGATCGCGGCTTCAGCGGCCTGGTCGACCTCGGTGACGAAATCGTTGGTCTGCTTGACTGAGACGCGGACCGCCTCGACATCAAGGGCGGCGCGATTGATGAGGGCGCCGGCGGCGCGCGCAGCCTTGACGGCCACGTTGAGCATGGGATGTAGATTGCTGGACATAGAGGGTATGAAAGAGCGGGCAGGAGCTGCGGCCCGCTAAATCGATGTAGCGGAGGCAGGCGACAATGTGGCATTTTACCGGCTTCCCCCGCAAGCGCCCAAAAGTGCGCGTAAACCTCAGGGGTCGGGCGCGCATTTGAAACTGCTTTATTCATGAAAACCCGCTTTGTCCTGATCAACACCAGCCACGCCGGCAATGTGGGCGCCACCGCCCGGGCCATGAAAACCATGGGTTTCGACGACCTCGTGCTGGTGGCGCCGCGCTGGGCCAATGTGCTCAACCGGGAAGAAACCATCCAGCGGGCCAGCGGCGCGCTTGACGTGCTGAAAAATGCCCGCATCGTGGCAACGCTCGATGAAGCGCTCGATGGCATGGCGCACCTTTGCGCCACCGCCATGACGCCGCGCGACTTTGGCCCGCCCACCAGGGCGCCGCGCGCGCATTTCGCCGAGTTGCTGGCGCCGGCTGGCTTGCTATTGAATGAAGAGCAAACAATTGCCGTAAGCAAAGGGCTAAGGCCTGATTCGGTTGCTTTTTTGTTCGGTTCCGAGCGTTTTGGCATGCAAAACGAAGACGTCTACCGCTGGCACGTTGCCCTGAGCATTCCGACCGACCCGAACTTCGGCCGCCTCAACCTGGGCGCGGCGGTGCAGCTGATTGCCTATGACTGGCGCGAGGCGCTCGGCGGCTTTGGCGTGCAGGCCGCCGTTGCCGAGTCCCGGCTGGCCGATGCCGCCGCCGTGGGCGGCATGCTCAGGCATTGGGAAGAGGCGCTGACCGGCATCGGTTTTCTCGATCCGGCATCGCCCAAGAAGCTGATGCCGCGGCTGAACCAGCTGTTCAACCGTGCCCAGCTCAGCCCCGAGGAAATCCACA
>JBKJKI010000255.1:0-14174 GCA_046597475.1 Polaromonas sp.
CAATCACGGTCAATGGCGTCAGCCTGACGGTGAACCGCGTCACCGACCTTGGCGCGGAATCAGGACATGCGGGCGCCTGCGAAATCAGCATCAACCTGATTCCCCACACGGTTGAAAACACGGCGCTTGGCGTACTCTCCACAAACTCCAGGGTCAATCTGGAAATCGACCTGATCGCGCGTTACGTCGAACGCATGCTCCAGGACACCCGCACACAACCCTCCAAAGAACAATGACCACTCCAATTTCCCCTGTAGAAGACATCGTGGCGGACATGCGCGCAGGGCGCATGGTGATCCTGGTTGACGAAGAAGACCGCGAAAACGAGGGCGACCTGGTGCTGGCGGCCGATCACGTCACGCCCGAGGCAGTCAACTTCATGGCGCGCTTTGGCCGCGGCCTGATCTGCCTGACGCTGACGCGCGAGCGCTGCGAGCTGTTGCGGCTCCCGCCCATGGCAGCGCGCAATGGTGCGCAATACTCAACCGCCTTCACGGTTTCGATTGAAGCCGCTGAAGGCGTGACCACCGGCATTTCAGCGGCCGACCGCGCACGCACGGTGCAGGCGGCCGTTGCCAGGAACGCCAAGGTCAGCGACCTGGTGCAGCCAGGCCATATCTTTCCGCTGCAGGCGGTTGATGGCGGTGTGCTGATGCGCGCCGGCCATACCGAAGCCGGCTGCGACCTGGCGGACATGGCGGGTTGCTCACCGGCAGCCGTGATTTGCGAAATCATGAACGACGACGGCACCATGGCCCGCCTGCCCGATTTGCAGCTGTTTGCGGCTGAACACGGCCTGAAGATCGGCACCATTGCCAGTTTGATTGAGCACCGCAGCCGCAACGAATCCCTGATCGAGAAAGTGGGCAGCCGCACGCTTCAGACCTCGTTCGGCGAGTTCGTCGCCCACGCTTTCAAGGACAAAACCAGCCACGAGTTGCACCTGGCGCTGGTCAAAGGCCAATGGGCCGCCGAAGACACCGTCGCCGTGCGGGTGCATGAGCCGCTTTCAGTGCTGGACCTGCTGGAAACCGGCCGCGCCATGCATTCATGGAGCCTGGACCAGGCACTGAAGCATATGGCCGACGAAGGCCGGGGCGTGGTGGTCTTGCTGAACTGCGGCGAAAGCGCGGAGCAGCTGCTGGCCCAGTTTGAGGGAACGGCCAGGCCCGCCCAGGCGCCCGAGCGCGGCCGCATGGACCTGCGGACCTACGGCGTCGGCGCACAAATCCTCCGCGAATGCGGTGCGCACAAAATGATGCTCATGGGCAACCCGCGCCGCATGCCCAGCATGACGGGCTACGGCCTCGAAATCGTCGGCTACATCGACAAGAACTAAGCAAACCCGAGCCAAGGAAACCCATCATGTTTGGTGCAGAAAAAGGATCGGCTGACAAGCTCGACGGCAAAAAGCTATCGATTGGCATCGTGCAGGCGCGCTTCAATGAAAGCGTGACCAACGCATTGGCGCAGGCCTGCAAGCAGGAACTGCTGGCACTGGGCGTAACCGAAAAAAATATCACGCATGTGCTGGTGCCAGGCGCGCTGGAGGTGCCCTGCGCGCTGCAGGCACTCGCCGAGAGTGACAAGTTCGATGCCCTGGTGGCCTTGGGCTGCATCATCCGGGGTGAAACCTACCACTTCGAGCTGGTTGCCAACGAAAGCGGCGCGGCCGTGACACGTCTGGCGCTGGACTACCAGTTGCCGATTGCCAATGCCATCCTGACGACCGAAAACCTTGCGCAGGCACAGGCGCGCCAGGATGAAAAAGGGCGCGACGCGGCGCGCGTAGCCATCGAGATGGCGAACCTGCTCAATGAGCTTGACTGAACATTCCCCCACCTACAAGACTACAACGGAGCTTCATGGTTGAACCCATCCTCAAACCCAAACGCCCCCCGCAAACCCGCACCGGCCTGACCGACACCGGCGTCAAGAAAGCGGCCGACAAGTCCGCCCGCACCCGCGCGCGCGAGTTTGCCCTGCAGGCTTTGTACCAGCACCTGGTCGGCCAGAACCCGGTCGATTCGATTGATGCCTTCACCCGCGATCTGGTGGGCTTTCACAAGGCAGATTCGGCCCACTACGATGCCCTTTTGCACGGCTGCATTGAATCGGCACCTGCGCTGGATGACAGGATCACGCCTTTGCTCGACCGCAAGATGGCCGAGATTTCGCCGGTGGAACACGCCGTGCTCTGGATAGGCGCTTATGAGTTCACGCATTGCCTGGACGTGCCTTACCGCGTGGTGATCAACGAATGCATTGAACTGGCCAAGGCCTTTGGCGGCACCGACGGCCACAAATACGTCAACGGCGTCCTGCACAAGATGGCGCCCTCCCTGCGCGCGGCAGAAGTTGCCAGTGATCAAGTCCGGTAACGACTGGCGCGGATCAACCCGGATCATGAAGGCTTTGCCGTGAAAATCTCCCAGCGGGCTCAAAGGATTGAGCCCTTTTACGTCATGGAGGTTGCCAAGGCGGCCTCGGCGCTGGCGCAGCAGTTTGCCCATACCAGCCAGCCCATGATTTTCCTCAACATCGGCGAACCCGACTTCACCGCGCCGCCGCTGGTGCAGCAGGCCGCCGCTCGGGCCATTGCGCAGGGCAACACCCAGTACACCCAGGCCACCGGCCTGCCCGCCTTGCGCGAGCGCATCAGCGACTGGTATGCATCGCGCTTTGGCGCGGACGTCGCCCCCAGCCGCATCGTCATCACGGCGGGCGCGTCTGCCGCGCTGCAACTGGCCTGCCTGGCCTTGGTCGAGGTCGGCGATGAAATCCTCATGCCCGACCCGAGCTATCCCTGCAACCGGCATTTTGTCAGCGCGGCAGAAGGTACGTCGCGACTGATTCCAACCACCGCCGAAGAGCGCTTTCAGCTCACCCGCGAAAAAGTTGAAGCGGCCTGGGGCAGCCAGACGCGTGGTGTGTTGCTGGCCTCGCCCTCCAACCCGACCGGCACGTCGATTGCGCCCGAGGAGTTGCAGCGCATCCACGAATTCGTGCACAGCCGGGGCGGCGTCACCCTGATCGACGAGATCTATCTGGGACTGAGCTACGAGGAGCATTTCGGCCATTCCGCGCTGGCCATGCCCGGCGAACTCGGCCAGAGCGTCATCAGCATCAACAGCTTCAGCAAATACTTCAACATGACGGGTTGGCGGCTGGGCTGGCTGGTCGTTCCCGAAACGCTGACGCCCGTGATCGAGCGCATCGCGCAAAACCTGTTTATCTGCGCCAGCACCGTGGCGCAGCACGCGGCGCTGGCCTGCTTCGAGCCTGAGAGCCTGCAGGAATACGAGCGCCGCCGCGCCGAATTCAAGGCCAGGCGCGACTATTTCATCCCCGAGCTCAACCGCCTGGGGCTGCGCGTTCCCGTGATGCCTGACGGCGCTTTCTACGCCTACGCCGACTGCACACAGGCGGCCGCCCGGCTCGGGGTCAGCGGCAGCTGGGACTTTGCTTTCGAGCTGATGAAGCGCGCGCATCTGGCCGTCACGCCCGGGCGCGATTTTGGCCAGGCGGCACCAGAGCAGTTCGTGCGTTTTTCAACCGCCAATTCAATGGCACAGCTCAAGGAAGCCGTGGCGCGGCTGGAGGCGGTGATTGGATAAGAATGATTTCAGTTGGCCTATTCGTGTCTATTGGGAAGACACCGACGCTGGCGGCATCGTTTTCTACGCCAACTACCTGAAGTTTTTTGAACGTTCGCGCACTGAATGGCTCAGATCACTGGGCATTGAGCAGCAGCGCCTGAAGGACAGCACGGACGGCATATTCGTCGTGGCCGAAACAAGCATTCGCTACCACCGGCCGGCCCGTCTGGATGACGAACTGATTGTTACGGCGAGCCTGGTCGAAACCGGCCGCGCGTCCATGATAATCAAGCAGCAGGCGCTATTAAAATCAGAGCAACCAGGTGTGCTTCCCGCGCGCCTGCTTTGTGAGGGCACGATACGGATCGGCTGGGTTCACAGCGCCAGCCTGCAGCCCATGCGCATTCCAGCCTCCATTCTTGACAGCTTAAAAACCGGCTGAAAATCTCAACATGAACCAAGACCTCTCCATTGTCAGTCTCCTTGTCCATGCCAGCTGGGTCGTCCAGGCGGTGGTCGCGCTGCTCATTGGCATCTCCATTGCCAGCTGGGCGGCGATCTTTCGCAAGGTGGTCGCGCTCAAGCGCGCGCAGCTGCTGAACGATGAATTCGACCGCGAATTTTGGTCAGGTACCAGCCTGAACGATCTGTTTGCAGGAGCAGCCCAGAATGCCAAGCACTCGGGGGCGATGGAGCGGATTTTCGCCAGCGGCATGCGCGAATACCAGAAGCTGCGCGAACGCCACATCACCGACCCCGGCACGCTGCTGGACGGCGCGCGCCGCGCCATGCGGGCCAGCAACCAGCGCGAAATGGACGCGATCGAGGTCAACCTGTCGTTTCTTGCCACCGTCGGCTCGGTGTCGCCCTATGTGGGCCTGTTTGGCACAGTCTGGGGCATCATGCACGCCTTCACCGGCCTGGCCGCGATGGAACAGGTGACGCTGGCCACCGTGGCGCCCGGCATTGCCGAGGCCCTGGTGGCCACCGCCATTGCGCTGTTCGCCGCCATTCCGGCCGTCGTGGCTTACAACCGCTTTGCCCATGACATTGACCGCATCGCCAACCGGCTGGAGACCTTCATCGAAGAGTTCTCCAACATCCTGCAACGCAACCTGGGCGCGCAATCGCCTTCGGGTCACTGAAGATGCCGGCCGTCAGTTCCCGCGGCCGGGGCCGCCGCACCATCAGCGAAATCAACATGGTGCCCTTCATCGACGTCATGCTGGTGCTGCTCATCATCTTCATGGTGACGGCGCCGCTGATCACGCCCAGCATGATTGCCCTGCCCAAGGTGGGCAAGGCCGCCAGGCAGCCCGTCAGCCCGGTGCAGGTGCTCATCAGCAAGGACGAAACCGTCCAGATCAAGATCAGGACCGACAGCATCGCCAGCAATGTGCGCAGTGTTGCCGCCGATATCGTGAAGAAGGAACCCGCCGTGAAGGCCGTGGATGAGCAGGCCGTGCCGGTGGTGATCAGTGCCGACAAGTCGATCAAGTATGAAACGGTTGTCCAGGTGATGGACGCGCTGCAGAAGGCCGGCGTTACGCGCGTTGGCCTGTCCGTGCAGACGGGCAAGTAAGCGGCAACCGACCTGCAAGGCTGCCCCAACCCCACCATGCCCAGCGCCACGGACCGCCTAGAATTCGCCCCGCCCCATGCCGAGGGTTCGCTGCGCGCGCTCGCGCTGGCTGTGCTGGTCCACGTATTACTGATTGCCGCGCTGACCTGGGGCGTCAACTGGAAGCGAAGCGACGAAGCCGCCTCGTTCGAGGCCGAGCTGTGGACCAGCACGCCGCAGCAGGCAGCCCCCAGGCTGGCTGAGGTTTCGCCTCCCACACCTGCGCCGGCGCCGGCGCCTGTTCCCACCCCTCCGCCCCCACCGCCGCCCGTCAAGGCGCCTGAAGCCCGGGTGACTCCCGCCGTACCCGACGCCGATATTGCGCTGGAGCAGGAGAAAAAACGCAAGCAGCAGCTCAAGCAGGCCGAAGCGCAAAAAGCCGAGAAGCTGCTTGAGAAGCGCGAAGCCGAGTTGCAGGCGAAAAAAGAAAAAGATCTGGAAAAAAAGAAGGAAAAAGAGCAGAAGGCCAGGGAAGATCTGGCGGAGCGCAAGGCACTTGAAGAAGCCAGAAAGGCAGAAGCCAAAAAGCAGGACGCGAAAGATCAGGAAAAGCAGAAGCAGGCGGCTGCAGCGGCAGAGAAACAGAAACTGGCTGCGGCGGCATCCGAGAAGGCGCGCCAGGACAACATCAAGCGAATGCTCGGACAGGCCGGCGCCACGGGCGCTGCCGACGCCAGGGGAAGCGCCCAGAAGTCTTCCGGACCGAGGGGGAACTCCACTACCTACGGCGCGATCGTCAGGGCGGCCATCAAGCCCAACGTGGTTTTTACCGACGACATCGTTGGCAACCCCATGGCCACGATCGAAGTCCGGCTGACGCTCGACGGCACCGTCATCAGCCAGCGCCTGACCAAATCAAGCGGCAACAAGGAGTGGGATGAGGCCGCCATCAAGGCCATCATTCGCACGGCAGTCATGCCCAGGGACATCGATGGCCGCATTCCCGACACCACCCTGATCCTGGAAATGAAGCCGAAGAATTAAACCGGCGACCAGACTACTATAAAAATAGTAGCAAAGTATGGCCGTGGTGATTGGGCTATACGGTTACTTCATTCATAAATGATGGTCGCCAGCCCTTTGGAGGCCTGCGCCGTCCAGCTGGCCAGCGCCGCATCGGTCGGAAAGAACCTGGCGGCGTCTCCCAGATGAATGTCCGCCGTCGCGCCTTCGCGCTGCAGGTTCAGGCGCACCGGCAAACCACGAATCAGCTCCCCCTGGTCCGACATTTCGCGGCGTGGTGGAAAGTCCCTGACCAGGCGGGAAATATCGGGCGCCGTGCCATTGACGGCCACCCGCAGATACTTGCCGAACTTGCAGCGCGCCGTCTCCAGGTCCCAGACCTGCGTGACCTTGAAGCGACGGCCGAAGCGCTCGGACGCGCCCTGCAGCGTGCCCTGCACAATCACCAGTTCATCGTCTTTCAGCAGATGGCGATGGGTGTTGAAGGTGGCCTCGTCAACCGAGGCTTCCAGCACATCGGTCTTGTCGTCGAGCTTGAAGATGATCAGCTTGCCGCGGTTTCCGTTGATGATGCGCAGATCGCCCACTATCGCCGCCAGCAGTTGCGGGTCGCGCGAATCGCTCAGGTCTTCAATCCTGCGTTTGGCAAACTGCCGCACCTCGGTTTCGACCTCGTCAAACAGATGGCCCGACAGGTAAAAGCCAATCGCGGTTTTTTCGAGCACCAGGCGCGCCTTGACGCCGAAAGGCACGGCACTGACCAAAGGCGGCTCCTGCGTGCTGGCGGCATGCGAGTCGGACATGTCGAACAGGCCGCCCTGGTTGGCATTGGCCTGCGTCGCGGTGGCGAAATCAAAAGCGCGCTCGACCGAGGCCAGCAGTTCGGCGCGGTTCAGGTGCAGATTGTCAAAGGCGCCGCCCTTGATCAACGCTTCCACCGTGCGTTTGTTCATCTTGCTGCGGTCGACCCGCACGCAAAAATCGTAGAGCGAGGTAAATAGCCCGCCCTCCTTGCGCGCTGCCACGATGGCTTCAATCGCCTGCTGGCCGGTGCCCTTGATGGCACCCAGTCCATAGCGCACCGACTTGGCGCTGATGGGCTCGAAGCGGTAGTCGCCCCGGTTGATGTCTGGCACCTCAAAGGTCAGCCCCATTTTTTGCGCATCGCCAAACAGGATTTTCAGCTTGTCGGTGTCATCCATTTCCACCGTCATGTTGGCCGCGAAAAACTCGGCCGGGTAATGCACCTTGAGCCAGGCCGTGTGGTAGGCCAGCAGCGCGTAGGCGGCAGAGTGCGACTTGTTGAAGCCGTAGCCCGCGAACTTCTCCATCAGGTCGAACACTTCGTCGGCTTTTTCCTGGGAGAGGCCGCCCTCGCCCGCGCCCTTGCGGAAGATCTCCCGCTGCGACGCCATCTCTTTCTCGTCCTTCTTGCCCATGGCGCGGCGCAGCATGTCGGCGCCGCCTAGCGAATAACCGCCCAGGATCTGCGCGGTCTGCATCACCTGCTCCTGGTAGACCATGATGCCGTAGGTCTCTTCCAGGATGGGCTTGACGCGCGGGTCCGGGTACTCGGGCGTTTCCTTGCCCTGCTTGCGCGCGATATAAGTCGGGATCAGGTCCATCGGACCCGGCCGGTAGAGCGCATTCATCGCGATCAGATCTTCGAGACGGTTCGGGCGGGCGTCCTTGAGCATGCGCTGCATGCCGATACTTTCAAACTGGAACACGGCCTCGGTCTTGCCCTCGGCAAACAGCGCGTAGACGCGCTGGTCGTCGAGCGGCAGGTTCTCGAACCTGAAGTCCTTCTGCGCCGGATGCCGCTGGACGATGAACTGGCGCGCAAGCTCCAGAATGGTCAGCGTGGCCAGGCCCAGAAAGTCGAACTTGACGAGGCCAATCGCCTCCACGTCGTTTTTGTCGAACTGGCTCACGGCCGAGGTGCTGCCGGGCTGCAGGTAGAGCGGGCAGAAATCGGTGAGCTTGCCAGGCGCGATGAGCACACCGCCGGCGTGCATGCCGACGTTGCGCGTCAGGCCCTCGAGCTTGCGCGCGAGTTCCAGCAGGGTGCGCACATCTTCTTCCTTGGCCTCACGCTCGGCCAGCACCGGTTCAGCCTCCAGCGCGTAGACCATCTTGTCGTTTTTCTTGCGGTCGGCGGGCACCAGCTGCAGGGTCACAGCCTGACCGGGCTTGTTGGGCACCAGCTTGGAGATGCCATCACAAAAGCCATAGGAAAAATCGAGCACCCGTCCCACGTCACGAATCGCGGCCCGAGCGGCCATGGTGCCAAAGGTCACGATCTGGCTGACCGCCGCGTGACCGTACTTGTCCTTCACGTAATCAATCACGCGGTCGCGATTGGTCTGGCAGAAGTCGATGTCGAAGTCGGGCATGGACACCCGCTCGGGATTCAGGAAACGCTCGAACAGCAGGTTGTACTGCAAAGGGTCCAGGTCGGTGATCTTCAGCGAATACGCCACCAGCGAACCGGCGCCGGAGCCCCGGCCCGGCCCGACCGGACAACCGTTGTTCTTGGCCCAGTTGATAAAGTCGCCCACGATGAGGAAGTAACCCGGGAAACCCATCTTCAGGATGGTGTTGATCTCGAACTCCAGCCGTTCGACGTATTGCGGCCGCTTTTCATCACGCACCTTCTCGTTGGGATACAGGTGGGTCAGCCGCTCTTCCAGCCCCTGAAAAGAAGCGTAGCGAAAGTATTCGTCGGGGGACATGCGTACGCCGTCCACTTCGGGCGTTGGGTACTCGGGCAGCATGGGCTTGCCGAGATCAAGCTTGAGGTTGCAGCGTTTGGCGATTTCCAGCGTGTTGGCCAGGGCCGACGGCAAATCCGCAAACAGCTCGGCCATCTGCGCCGAGGACTTGAAATACTGTTCGCGCGTGAACTTGCGAACACGGCGCGCGTTGCCGAGAATCTCGCCCTCGGCGATGCATACGCGCGCCTCATGGGCCTCGTAGTCCTCGTAACCCAGAAATTGCACCGGATGGGTCGCCACCACCGGCAGCTTGAGGCGGGCAGCCAGTTGCACCGCCGCAGCCACATGCTGCTCGTCGTCAGCGCGTTGCGCGCGCTGAAGTTCCAGGTAAAAACGGTGCGGAAACAGACCCGCAAAATGCAGCGCACATTCCAGCGCCCGCGGGCCGTCCCCCTGCACCAGCGCCTGCCCTACCGCGCCACCCTGCGCCCCGGACAGGGCAATCAGGCCCTCGCCGAGTTCCTGCAGCCACTCCAGGCTGATGACGGCCTGGTCGCGCACCACGCCCCGGGTCCAGGCCCGGGTCAGCAATTCCGAAAGATTCAGGTAGCCCTGGCGGTTTTGCACCAGCAGCAGCAGCCGCGCCGGCGCCGCACCTGCTTCCTTGCCCGGCACCTGCACCCACACATCGGCACCGATCAGCGGCTTGACGCCGGCACCGCGCGTTTGCTTGTAGAACTTGACCGTGCCAAACAGGTTGCTCAGGTCGGTGATGGCCAGCGCGGGCTGGCGGTCGGCCGCTGCGGCGGCCACGATTTCATCGATGCGGTTGGTGCCATCGACGACTGAAAACTCGGTGTGGATACGTAAATGGACAAACATGGTTCATTTTAGGGCGTGGATGTTGCCCCCACGGTCGTTCACTGCGTGTAACTCCCGGGGCCTTGCAGGCCGCGGCTTGCGAGACGCTTCGCCTCTGTCGCCCGTCCAAAGTTGCGCAGGCAGCTTTGGAGCCGCAGGCTCCAGCCCCTCGCGGGGCGCGGCTTGAATTAAAGGCCTCCCCCTACAATTCCGGCATCATGAAAGTTCTGAACATTGCCGCCTACAAGTTTGTGGCCCTCGAAGGCCTGGACGGACTACAGGCCGGGATGCGCGATGCGCTGGAGATCCGCGCCATCAAAGGCACGGTGCTCCTGGCCAACGAGGGCATCAACCTGTTCCTGGCCGCGCCGCGCGCCGACATTCATGACTTTTTGGAGTGGTTGCGGCGCGATGAGCGCTTTTATGACCTCGAGGTCAAGGAAAGCTGGTCCAACGCCCAGCCGTTTCGCAAGCTGCTGGTCCGGATCCGGCCCGAAATCATCCGAATGAACCACCCGGCGATCCAGCCCGCAGCCGGGCGCGCTCCGGCGGTGGATGCCTTGACGCTCAAACGCTGGCTCGATACCGGCCACGACGATGCGGGCCGGCCCGTCGTGACCCTGGACACCCGCAATGCCTTTGAGGTCGACGTCGGTACCTTCCGGCACGCCATCGACTGGCGCATCGACAAATTCACCGATTTTCCGCAGGCCCTGCTGGCGCATCACGCCGAGCTCGAAGGCAAGACTGTTGTCAGCTTCTGCACAGGTGGCATACGCTGCGAAAAAGCCGCGATTTTCATGCGCGAAGCCAGTGTGGAACATGTGTTCCAGCTCGATGGCGGCATTCTGAAATATTTTGAGGAAGTGGGGCACGCGCACTTCGACGGAGAATGTTTTGTTTTCGACGATCGCCGGGCGGTGAACCCGGCGCTGGCGCCCAGGGTCGATGTCGGCGTCTTGTCTGACAGGCAGCCAGCGAGAACCATGAAAAGCTGTCCGGTCATCTGACTTCCATCGGTGGACGCCATGCCTTCTCCTTCTCCTTCTTCCCGTGCCGCTCAATACACCCAGCCTGCAGACGGTTCGGCCAGCAAACTCCGCAGCCGCTTTGAACAGATTCGTGCGCAAACCGAGGCACTGACGGCCCCTCTGAGTGCGGAAGATTGCCAGCTCCAGTCCATGCCGGATGCCAGCCCTGCCAAATGGCATCTGGCCCATCTGACCTGGTTTTTCGAGACCTTCATCCTTGAGCGCTTCGAGCCGGATTTCAAACCCTTTGACGCCGGTTTCCGGGTGCTGTTCAACAGTTATTACAACGGCGTCGGCGACAAATACCCCCGTCCGAAACGCGGGCTGATCAGTCGTCCCGCGTTCGACGAAGTGCTGGCCTATCGGGCAGAGGTCGATGAGCGAGTCCTGGCGCTGCTGGCCCGGCGCCCGAACGATTCGGAACTGGAAACGCTGCTCACGCTGGGCCTGCACCATGAGCAGCAACACCAGGAGCTGCTGCTGACCGACATCAAGCACGCCCTGTCCTTCAATCCGGGGCGGCCAGCCTATGCCGGGCACTGGCCGCTGGCCGGCATCAGCCCGCAACCACTGCGCTGGACGGGCTTTGAAGGCGGCCTGCTGGAGCATGGCTTCGACCCAGGGCTGGACGGTGCCTTTGCCTTTGACAACGAGACGCCACGTCACAAGGTGTATGTGGCGCCGTTTGAAATCGGCCATCGGCTGGTGACCAACGGGGAGATGATGGCTTTCATGGCGGACGGCGGTTACCGGCGTCCCGAGCTGTGGCTCGCCATGGGCTGGGACTGGGCGCAGGCCACAGGCGCGGCCATGCCGCTGTACTGGCAGGTGCCAGACACGCAAAACGGCCCGTATCGCAACTTCACGCTGCAGGGTCTGGTCCAGGTGGACCCGCACACGCCGGTTTGTCACCTCAGCTATTTCGAGGCCGACGCCTATGCGCGATGGGCCGGCGCGCGCCTGCCGACGGAGTTTGAATGGGAGCTGGCCGCGCGCGGTGTGCCGGCCCCGCCCGGCCAGCGGGCCGAAGGCAACTTCGTGGAAACCGGGGCCTACCATCCGATTCCGTTGCAGCAGCGCAGCGCAGGCCACCCGGCCCAGATGTTTGGCGATGTCTGGGAGTGGACACAGTCCAACTACAACCCCTATCCTGGCTACAAGCCGTGGGAGGGCCTGGTCGGCGAGTACAACGGAAAATTCATGTGCAACCAGTTCGTGCTGCGCGGCGGCTCCTGCGCCACACCGCAAAGCCATGTGCGAGCAAGCTACCGCAATTTTTTTCCGCCGGAGGCGCAGTGGCAGTTCAGCGGCCTGCGCCTGGCACGCGACTCCGCTGCCGCGTAAAACTCAGTTTTCGGCAAAGCGGCGCTCGGGCAGGGCAATCAGCTCTGCATCGCCCGACACCTGGCCCATGGTCTGTGCCTCCCAGTCGCGCGAGGCCTGCACAATGCGCTCCTTGCGGCTGGACACAAAGTTCCACCACATGAAGCGATGGCCATCGTGCGCATCGCCGCCTATCACCATCAGCCGCGTGGCCTGGCCGGCCAGCAAAGTCACTGCGACGCCCGGCGCCAGGACCGCCAGCCCGTGGGCCGGCAAGCGCTGCGCGTCGATCGTGATGTCGCCGTCCACCGCGTACACCGCCAGTTCCTGCGCCAGCGGCTGCAGTTCGAACGCCTGACCAGCCTCAAGTTGAACATCAAGGTACAGCGTGGGCGCAAAGGTTCTGACCGGCGATTTCCGGCCAAAAGCCTCACCGATCAGGACACGCACCCCGGTGCCGGCGAGCACCAGTGACGGGATCGCCTCGGCCGGTGTGTGTTCAAAATCGGGCGCCACCTCTTCAAATTCCCGCGGCAGCGCGGCCCAGAGCTGGATGCCATGGTTGACGTAGGTGGTGGATTTCAGGTCCAGAGGCGCGCGTTCGGAATGCACGATACCCCGCCCCGCCGTCATCCAGTTGATGGCGCCGGGCGTGATGCGCTGCTCGAAACCCAGGCTGTCGCGGTGCATGATGGCGCCGTCAAACAAATAGCTTACCGTCGCCAGCCCGATGTGCGGGTGCGGGCGCACGTCGTGCGAAGCTCCCGGGGCGAGCGTGACCGGTCCGAAATGGTCAAAAAACACGAAGGGGCCCACCGCCTGCCGCTGCACCGCTGGCAGCAGGCGGCGCACACGAAAGCCGCCCCCGAGGTCCTTGTCGTGTCCGGTCAATATGAGGTCAACAGGCATGGTGGCAACTCCAGAGCGTGATCCAGTCGGTGGGTGAGGTCAGGCGTGGAATTTTCCGGCCACATCGGCCACGCGCTGGCCGAACAACCGCGCCGTGGCAAGGTCGCCCGCGGCCATCTCGCTGGCGCCTGCGTCGGAAGGCGACTGCGCAATCGCACCGCTGTAGGACACCAAGTAGTTGATGTCGTCGCGCCGGGCGGCCTTGCTGTTGGACGGCATCAGGCCCTGGCTGACCCAGACCATGCCATGCTGCATCGCGAGCGTGAACAGCGTGGTGAGCGTGCCCTGCTTGTCGCCGTTCATGCCGGCGCTGTTGGTGAAACCGGCGGCCAGCTTGTCTTTCCATTCCTGGCTGAACCAGGGTTTGGAGGATGCGTCGGCAAACTTCTTGAACTGCCAGCTCACATTGCCCATGTAGGTGGGCGAACCGAAGATGATGGCGTCGGCAGCCTTCAGTTGCTCCCAGCCGCCCTCGGGAAGGTTGCCGTCGGCGTCGATGGCCAGCAGCTCGGCGCTCGCGCCTTCCGCCACCGCCTGCGCCATGCGCTGGGTATGCCCGTAACCGGAATGGTAAACAACGACGATGTTGGTCATGATTTGTTGTCCTTGGATTCAGAAGAGGAAAAAGCCGGAAGACCGGAAGAAGAAGAAGAAGAAGAAGAAGAAGGAAACAGGCAGGCCGGCCCTGAAGCCGGCCTGCAGGCACCTCGCGGCGTGCCGCTATCAGCTCTTGAGCTTGGCGTCCACGCTCCAGGCACCGGCACCCCAGGCGGCGATGGTCAGCAGGCCACCGACCACGGCGATGTTCTTGAAGAAGGCCTGTTGCTGCATCATGACCTGCTCCGCAGGCACGGACCAGAAGGCGTGAAAGATGAAGGTGATCACCACGGTGAACAGGGCAATACCGAGCGCCGCCCAGCGGGTCTGCAAGCCGATCAGCAGCAGCAGGCCCAGACCGAGCTCGACCGCGATGGCGATCGCCGCGGCCACTTCCGGCAGAGGCACGCCCTTGGAAGCGATGTAGCCTGCCGTTCCAGTGAATCCGGCGATCTTGCTGAAGCCGGCCGGAACAAACAGCAGGGCGATCAGTAGGCGACCAAGGAAAGAAAGCGGGTTTTGCAGTGAGTTGAGCATGGGGAGTCCTTTTTTG